>JBMTAG010000013.1:0-56469 GCA_049428505.1 Opitutaceae bacterium
CGGTCAGGTCAGGTCGGTCAGTCATCGTGGGTCGCGTTGGGCGCGGCTCTGGGTCGCGGTCGTGGCCGCCGGCGTCGTCGCCGGGGCGGTGCGCGCGCAGACTTCCTACAGCATCAGCACGCTGGCGGGCCAGCCCAACTCCCCCGGCGCGGTGGACGCGGTCGGCGCGGCGGCGCGGTTCCGGGATCCCGCCTCGGTCGTCGCCGATTCCGCAGGGAACCTCTACGTCGCCGACACGACCAACCACGCCGTGCGCAAGGTGGTCATCAGCACCGGTGCCGTGACGACGGTCGCCGGCCTGCTCGGTACCTCCGGCACGGCCGACGGCGCGGGCACGGTGGCCCGGTTCAATCTGCCGCAGGGCCTCGCCCTGGATGCTGCCGCGAACAAGCTGTACGTGGCCGACACCTTCAACCACTCCATCCGGGTCATCGACCTGGCGCCGGCGACCCCGGTGGTTTCGACGTTGGCGGGTGGCGCGGGTTCCCCGGGCAGCACGAACGCGACTGGTACGGCGGCGCGTTTCAATTATCCCTACGGCTTGGCCCTTTCCGGCGGCAACTTGTACGTCGCGGACTCGAGCAACCAGTCGATCCGCAAGATTGTGGTCGCGACCGGCGTCGTCACCACCCTCGCCGGCCCCGACGGATCGGGGGGCAACACCCCGGGCTCCCAGGGCTATGTCGACTCTGCGACCCCCGCCTCCGCCCGCTTCTTCAATCCGATCGGCTTGGCGGCGGACAACGCCAACCTCTTCGTTGCCGACAAGAGCAACAACCGGATCCGCAAGGTGGTGCTGGCGACGGGCGAGGTTTCGACCTTGGCTGGCGCCGCCTCCCCGGGCGCCGCGGACGGGACCGGCGTGACGGCTAGTTTCAACGGACCCGAGGGGCTGGCGATTGACAGCAACGGCGCCGGTCCCGGCACGACCCTGCTGGTGGCTGACACCCTCAACCACACGCTCCGGCGGGTGGTGATCGCGACGGGCGCCGTGACGACCCTTGCGGGTACTGCGGGCTCCGGCAGCTTCGCCGACGGCCTCGGCACCGCCGCGCGCTTCACCCGTCCCACCGGCATCGCCCTCGACAGTGCTTCGAACCTCTACGTGGCGGACAATGCCAACCAGCTGATCCGCCGTGGCACGGTCGCCACCGCTCCGGCGATCACCAGCGCCAGCAACGCGACCTTCGCCCTCGGCGGGGCCGGTTCGTTCACCTTCACCGCCACCGGCTCGCCGGCGCCGACGTTCTCCCTGCAGCCAGGGAGCACGCTGCCCCTCGGCCTCAGCCTCTCCTCGGCGGGCGTCCTTTCCGGCGTCCCGGCCACGGCGGTCGGCTCGCCCTTCTCCTTCACCGTGCAGGCGAGCAACGGCGTGGGTTCGGCCGTGACCCAGCTCTTCACGCTGACGGTGAACCAGCCGCCGGTGATCACCAGTGCGGCCACCACGACTTTCGTGGTCGGCAACGCGGCGACCTACCAGGTGGTCGCGACCGGCTCGCCGGCGCCGACCTTCAGCATCACCGCCGGTTCGCTGCCGGCCACCGTCGCGTTCATGGACGCCGCCGGTCTGATCACCGCCGCGCCGCCCTCCACCACCGCCGGCTCGCCGTTCACCTTCACGATCACGGCGACCAACAGCGCGGGCAGCACCACGCAGGTCTTCACCCTGAACGTCAGCTCGGGCCCGACGATCTCCTCCCAGCCGGCGGCCGCCACGGTCGCGGCGGGCGTGGGCGCGCAGTTCTCGGTGGTCGCCGCGGCCAACGGCGGCGGCACGCTCACCTACCAGTGGCAGCGCCAGGCCGCCGGCTCGGGCGTCTTCCTGCCGCTCATCGAGGGCGGCAAGTACACCGGCACCACCACCGCCACCCTGACGGTCTCCCCGACGGCCTTGGCCGATTCCGGCGACAGGTTCCAGGTCGTGGTCAGCAGCAGCGTGGGTTCCCCCGCGACCTCGGCTGATGCCCTGCTCACCATCACCACCGCGCCGGCGATCACCAGCCTGCCCACGGTGACCCTGGTCGAGAACCAGGCGGGCTCCTTCACCGTCCTCGCCACGGGGGCGCCCGCGACGATCACCTACGCGGTCTACAGCGGCGCGCTGCCCTTGGGCCTCAACCTCAACCCTGCCACGGGGGTCCTCTCGGGCACTCCCGCCGTCGGCACTAGCGCTTCCTCGCCGTACAACCTCGTCCTCTCCGCCAGCAACGGGATCAACCCGGACGCGCTCCAGCCCTTCACGCTCTTGATTTCGCCGGTCGCCCTCGCGCCGGTGATCACCACCCAGCCGGCCAACGTCGCGCTCACGCCCGGCCAGATCGCCACCTTCACCGTGGCCGCGACCGGCAACCCGACGCCCACCATCCAGTGGCAGCGACTCCCCGCCGGCGCCTCCGCGTACTACGACCTCGCCAACGACACCACCTACAGCGGCGTCACCACCGGCACGCTCACCGTCCTTAACCCGACCTCGGCGATGACGGGCGACGCCTTCCGCGCGGTGGTGACGAACGCCTCCGGTTCGGCGCAGAGCCTCTCGGCCTCGCTCTCCATCGTCGTCGGCACCGCCGTCTCGACCTACGTCGGCAAGACCGGCACCGCCGGCACGCTCGACGGCACCGGGGACGCGGCCCGCTTCAACGGCCCCGCCGGCACGGTCGTGGATGCCTTGGGCAACCTCTACGTCGCCGACACCAGCAACCACGTGATCCGCAAGGTCGCCCCCGGCGGCATCGTCACCACCCTCGCCGGCCAGCCCGGCGTGAGCGGCAGCGCGGACGGCATGGGCTCCGCGGCCCGCTTCAATTCCCCCTCCGGCGTCGCGGTCTCGAACGTGGGCACCGTTTACGTGGCCGACACCTACAACCACACCATCCGCGCGATCGGGCCGGACGGGACGGTCACGACGATCGCTGGTCTCGCGGGCAACACGGGCAGCACCGACGGCACGGGCAGCGCCGCGCGCTTCCTCTACCCGTACGGCGTCGCGGTGGACACCACCGGCACGATCTACGTGGCGGACACCTTCAACCACACCATCCGGCGCATCCAGTCCGGCGCGATCGTGACCACCTACGCCGGCGTGGCCACCCAGCGGGGCACGGCGGACGGCTTGGGGGCCAATGCCCGGTTCGCCTTCCCGTTCGCGGTGGTGGCCGACGCGGCCGGCACCCTTTTTGTCGCCGACTCGTTCAACCACGCCATCCGCAAGATCGACTTCTCCTCGAACGTCTCGACCCTCGCCGGCACCGCCGGCACCTCCGGGATCGCCGACGGCACGGGCGCCGTCGCGCGCTTCAACCAGCCCTCCGCGCTCGCGGTGGACTCGGGCGGCAATGTCTACGTCGCCGACACCAACAGCCACACCCTGCGCCGCATCACCTCGACGGGCACCGTCTCCACCTTGGCGGGCACGGCCGGCACCTCCGGTTCGGCGGACGGCCTGGGCAGCGAGGCCCGTTTCAACCAGCCGTTCGGCGTGGCCGTGGATGCGCAGGGGACGGTCTACATCACCGATACCCGCAACCACGTCATCAAGCGCACCGGCAACGTCGGCGCGCCCACCATCGTGACCCAACCGGTCGCGGCGGTCACGCCCGTCGGTGGGTCCGCGACCTTCACCGTGGCGGCGACCGGCACGCCGGTGCCCTCGGTGTTCACGTGGTACCGCCTGCCGGTCGGCAGCACGGGCTTCGTGCCGCTGCTCACCGATGATGCGACCTACTCCGGCGTCCGCACCGCGACGCTGCGCATTACCAACGCCGCGGCCACGATGACGGGCGACCAGTTCCAGGTGGTGGTCAGCAACCTGATCAGCCCGAACGCCACTTCCGACCCGGTCACCCTCACGGTCGGCACCGCACCCACCATCACCAGCGCGGCTTCGACCAGCTTCCGCGCCGGGACGGCCGGGTCGTTCACCTTCACCGCCACCGGTGACCCGGTGCCGACCTTCGCCATCGCCGGCCTGCCGGAGTGGGCTTCGCTCAACGCCACGACCGGCGTCCTCTCCGGCACCCCGCCGGACACGACCGGTTCCCCGCTGTCCCTCACGGTCACGGCGGCGAATCCGGCGGTCACGACCCAGACCTTCACCCTCACGATCCAGCCGGCGGTCACGGCCCCGGCGATCGCCACCCAGCCGCAGGCGGCGGTGTTGGACTTGGGTGGCACGCTTGCCCTGAGCGTCGGTGCCACCGGCACCGAGCCGCTGGCCTACCAGTGGAGCCGCAACGGCGCGCCCCTCAATGGGGCGGTCGGCGCGACGCTCACCCTCAGCGGCGTGCAGGCTTCCGCCGCCGGCAGCTACACGGTGCGGGTGACCAACTCGGTCGGCTCGGTGACCTCCACCCCGGCCAATGTGGTCATCACGACCCTGCCGGAACTGACCCAGCAGCCGCGGCCGCAGGTCGCCTTCGTGGGCTCCTCCGCGACGTTCACGGTTTCCGCGACGGGTGGCGCCTCCTTCGCCTATCAGTGGCGCCGCAACGGCTTGAACATCGGTGGCGCCACCGGCCCCGTGCTCACCCTCAGCAACGTCTCCGCGGGGGATGCCGGCTTCTACGATGTCCTGGTGGCCAACGCGCGGGGCACGGCGACGAGCTCCGTCGCGACCCTCACGGTGGTCAGCGCCCCGCAGGCGCCCGTGATCTCGGCTCAGCCCGCCGCGCAGGTCGTTCCCGCAGGTGGTTCCGCCGCCCTGTCGGTGGGCGTTTCCGCCGCCCCGAACCCGACCTTCCAATGGCGGCGCGACGGTGCGGCCATCGCGGGGGCGACCACCGCCGCCTATGTGGCGGGTGAATCCGGCTCCTACGACGTCGTGATCACCAACAGCGCGGGTTCCGTCACCTCGCGGGCCGCCGCGGTCCGGGTGCTGACCCGCAGCTATGCCGGCACCTACTTCGGCGCGTTCGGCGGCGGCGCGGGCAGCTTCGCCCTCCTGGTGCGGCCTGATAACACCGCGGTCTTCCTCGGTTACCCGGGCACCGCGCCGCTGATGAACCTGAATTTCAACGTGACCGACTCCGGCGCGTTCGCCTTCAGCCAGAACTCCTTCGGCCTGCTCCAGGCCGTGGTCGCGGTCTCGGGCACGATTGGCACCGACGGTGCGGTGACCGGGGCGGCTTCCGGTGGCTTTACCGGCACCTTCGCCGGCACCCGCGCGACGGACGTCGGCGCCACGCAAGGGGTGGCCGGCTACTATCAGTCCGGTGCCACCGCCGGCGCGGCGGTTGCCCACGTCATCGCGGGTCCCGCCGGCCAGGCCTTCGCGCTCGTCCAGTCCGGGTCCGCCAGCGACGGCGGCGCCGGCACGGTTACGGCCGTGGGCCAGGTCAGCGTGCTCACGACCCGCTCGGTCCTCTCCGCCACGATCAATGCTGCGACGGGCCTCGTCACGGGCACTTCGACCGGCGTGATCACCGCGTCCTACGCGGGTGGCAGTGAGGCCGCGGTGGCGGCGCAGCGGTTGGTGAACATCTCGTCCCGCGCGCGGGTTTCCTCCGGGGAGGGCGTGGCCATCGCCGGCTTCGTCATCTCGGGTGACTCCGCCAAGCCGGTGCTGATCCGCGCCGTGGGTCCGACGCTCGGCTCCGTCTTCGGCCTGCCGGGCTCCCTGGCCTCCCCGCGCCTGGAACTGGTGCGCAGCTCCGATCAGGCCTCGCTCGGCGTCAACGCCGGGATCGCGGCCGACCGGGCGGCGATTGACGCGGCGGGTGCGCGGGCCGGTGCCTTCGCGCTGGGCGCCTCCGGGGCCGATGCGGCCCTCCTGACCACCCTCGCGCCGGGCGCCTACACGGCCGTGGTGAGCGGAACCAACAATGCCGCCGGCATCGCCCTGATCGAGGTGTACGACCTTTCCGGGGCCAGCCCCGGCCAGAAGCTGCTGAACATCGCGACGCGCGCCACCGCCGGTTCCGGGGACAACACCCTCATCGCCGGCTTCGTGGTGCCGCCGGGTGCGGCCAAGCGGGTCCTCGTCCGCGGCGTTGGGCCGGGCCTGGCCCAGTTCGGCGTGGCCGGCGTCCTCGCCCAGCCTACGCTGCTGCTCCTGAGCGGTTCCACCACGGTGGCCCAGAACACCAACTGGACGACTTCCGCGGATCGCGACGCCATCGCGACGTCCTCGGCCGCGGTGGGTGCGTTTGGTCTGGCGGCCAATGACTCCGCCGTGATTCTGACCCTGGCGCCGGGCAACTACACCGCCCAGGTCACGGGTCCGGGTGCGGCGACGGGCATCGCTCTGGTTGAGGTTTACGAGCTGCCGTAAGGCGGCTGACCCGACGGGATGGTTTCACGGGCCCGGGACGCGTGTCCCGGGCCTTTTGTTTGGTGGGGTGGAGGCCGCGGCAACGGCCGCGGACACATCGGGCTGGCCGTTTGCGAATGTGGCCGCGGCTGCCGCCGCGGATCAGGACGGGAACCGGGGACGGATCGCGCCGGCGGCGCGATGAAGCGGAAGGGATGGGCGGAGAAGAAGGCGCGGCGGACGTGATCCGCGGCAACTGCCGCGGCCACATCGGGGCCGCCGTTTACGTCGTCGAAGGGCCTGCCCTGAGCGAAGTCGAAGGGGCCGGCCCTGAGCCTGTCGAAGGGTCAGAACGAGCCCTTGATCCCGGCGGTCCAGAGCGAGCCGCCGTAGTCGTCCCGCTGGCGGAAGCGCGCGTAGAGGGGCGTGTTCGGACCGTAGATCTTCGTATCCTCGGTCGCGCCGCCGATGTTCCGCATCGCGAAGAAGAAGGCGGTGCCCCGGCGGAAATAATATTCGCCGGTCACATCGATGTAGAGCCGCTTCGGCCGGTAGTTGTAGGTGCCGGGCTCGATGCTGTTGGTGGCCGTGCTGGCGATGAGGCCGCGACGCTGGATGCCGCGGTAGTTCTCGTTGATGCGGAGATTGAACTTCGGGCGGGTGAAGCTGAGGCCCCAGTTCGCGGTGAAGGGGTTCATATCCTGCAGATTGTCCGTTTTCCTGGCCCGCTGGGAGCTGATGTTGGCGAAGAACTGGAGGCCCCGCGCCCAGGTCGGCAGGAACGTCAGGGACTGCTTGTAATCGAGCTCGAAGCCGTGCTGACGGATCCGCTGCTGCTCGTTGAACTGGGTCACCGTGAGGATGTTGCCGTACTCCTCGGCATCGAGGCCGTAGGTCTCGAGGAACGAATCGCTCACGTATTCGGTCACGCTGCGGAAGAAGTTGTCGTAGTCGCGGATGAAGGCGCCGACCGAGAAGCTGCCGACGTTGCCGAAGTAATATTCGATCCGCGCCATGTAGGTCTCGGCCTGCCAGGCCTTGATGGAGGCGTTGTTGACCGTGATGCGGGAGTTCGGGTTGAGGTTCTCGAGGTCCGGGAGGGTAACGCCGCCGGCGTACTGGTTGAAGTCGGGCCGGCCGACCGACTGCGAGTAGGCGAGGCGGCCGATGAGGGATTCGGTGAGGTTGTAGCTGGCATTCAGGCTGGGGAAGAGGCGCAGGTACTCCTTGCGGGCGCGCGTGCCGCGTTCGACGCGGACGAGCTGCGAGTAGGGGAGGCCGGCGTTGGTGGGCACCTGGAGGAGCGGGGCGCCGGTGGGGCCGCGGAGGATGTTGCCGGCGCCGTCGCGCTGGAACGCGCGGGTGGGGTCGAGCAGGGGCCCCTCGGCGTCGATGTTGGTCTGCTCGACGCGGAGGCCGCCGGTGAGCCGGAGGCGGTTGCCGAGGAGCCCAAGATCGGCGCGGCCGAAGGCGGAGGAGATGACCTCCTGGGCGCGGCGGGAGAAGCTGGTGACGGCGATGAAGTCGTTGTTGGCGTTGCGCGTCCAGTGGGTCGGGTTGCGGAGCCAGTCCTGCCAGAGCTTGCCGTTGTCGACGTGCTGCTGCTTGGGCATCCCGAAGTCGGGGATGCGCTCGGAATAGACCTCGTCGAGGAAGCGCAGCGGGCTGTCGTCGTTGGCGAGGCCGGCCTGGGTGAACGGGGTGTTGCTGGCGCGGCCGTCGGCGCCGACGTAGGTGTAGGTCTCGAGGTTTCCGCCGGGGCCGCGGAGGTCGCGGATCTTGCTGCGCACGTCGGCGCCGAGCTTGAGGGTCAGGAGCGCGCCGCGGACGTCGAAGTCGCGCCGCACGTTGGCGTAGGCCTGGCGGGTGGTGTCGTAGGTGCGCTGGCGGTTGCTGTTGGCGGAGACCAGCGAGTAGGAGTCGAGCCGCGAGGGGTCCACCGGGCGGCCGCTGGGATCAAGCACGGTGATGCGGCCGGGGCGGAGGTAAAAAATGTCATCGAACAGGATCTGCACGTTGTTCCGCTGAATCGTCATCCCGTTGAAGAACCCTTGGTCGATGTCCTGGTAGTGGATGCGGGAGTTGCCGTAGGCGACGCCGGCGTCCGATTTCCAGACCGGGCCGTCGTGGAGCCAGCGGAGGGAGGGGGTGATGGTGCGACCGGGGCGGATGCGACCGTTGTTGGCGATGGTCATCTGGCCGGCGTTCACGGCGGTGCCGGTGGTGGGAAACAGGCTGACTTGGCCCCAGCTGTGCGTGGGGCTCCAATTGCCGGGCAGAATGCGGTTGATGGTGAAGGTCTGGGTGCGGGTGGCGAAGTGCTCGCGCAGCATCCCGTAGGAGAAACCGAACGTGAGGCGGTCGTAGCGGGCGGGCTTCCAGTCGATCGTGGTGGCGAAGTTCTCGCGGGAGGTGTTCTTGCCGCTGTCGCGCCAGGAAAAGGTGCCCAGATACGGGTTGGCGGACGTGGTCGCGGGCAGGCCGTTGGTGGCGGTGGCGGCGACGTTGGTGGCGGTGGCGGCGCCGCGCCACTGCATCGCGGTGTTGGACTGCGGGGTGTATTGGAGCGAGTAGCCGGCGGAGACGGTGTAACCGAAGGTCTTTGAGACCGGCACGATCGCGGAAACATCGACGCCAGGGTGGATCTTGTAGGACATCTGGCCCCAGCCCGGTCCGGGCGTCCGGCGCCCGAACGCACGCTCGGCGTCCTTCATCAGCCAGGAAATGCTGTAGTTGTAGGCGGGCTTGTTGCGCTCGAAGGCGCTGCGGGGCACGAAATTCACCGCCCCCGCGAGGGCCGAGCCCGGGGTGTCGGGCGTCGGCGAGCGGTTGATCTCGATGCGCGAGATGTTGTTGATCGAGACCTGATCGAGCTCCACCGCCCGGCGCGTCCCGGCCCCGGCGGCGCTGGCGAGGTCGAAGCCGCCGAGCGAGATCGGGACGTTGTCCGCGGGGACGCCGTTGATCGAGAACC
The DNA here is from genome assembly GCA_049428505.1 of Opitutaceae bacterium. Lineage (GTDB taxonomy): Bacteria > Verrucomicrobiota > Verrucomicrobiia > Opitutales > Opitutaceae > ER46. The sequence goes on from JBMTAG010000013.1 coordinate 9,222, forward strand.
GGCGGGCGTCGCCCCCGGTGTAGTCGCTGGTGATGCCCGGCAGGAACTTCATGAACTCGCCGATGCTGCCGTCCGCGATCGTGCCGAACTCATCCGCCGACACGACGTTGACGATGTTGCGGGCAAAGCGCTGCTCGTTGATCGCGATGGCCGCGCCCTCCATCTCCTTGGAGGAGGCGACCACGAATTGGTCGAGCCGGACCACGTCGCCCGCGGGCCCGCGCGCCCCGGCGGCGGGGAAGGTAAGGTCGAGCGCGAGGGTTTGTCCCGCGGTGACGGTGGCGGTGACCGTCTGCAGGGGCCGGCCGGTGAAAAAGGCCTTCACCCGCACCGTGCCCGCGGGGACATTGGCGAGGCGGTACTGGCCGGTTTCGCCGGAGAGGACTTCCAGCCGGGTGCCCTCGACGGAAATCAGCGCCTTTTCCAGGTATTCCCCGCGGCCGGCGTCGAACACCCGTCCCTCGATTGCCCCCGTGCCGGCACCTTGGGCCGGGAGCAGGGCGGGAAGCAGGGTCCAGAAGACCAGCAGGGCGAGCGGGCGGCGGACGGACGCGCGGAGCGGCAGGCGGTGCAGGGCAGGAGGCAGCATGATGCGGCAGGGGTTGGGGCCGGAGGTTGTGGGTCGGCCGCGCGCGAGGCAATCCCGCGGGCGGTGGCGGGGTGGAATTCGGGTGGGTCCTAGCGGGCGCGGGCTTGCTTCCGGGCTTGACGTGTTCAAATGAACACGTGCAGTGTCCGCCGTGTCCCGCCGGTGCACCGTCCACCCCGTTTCCGGGTGAAGGCGGGCTTGAACCGCCACGGGCAACCGCTCAGCTCTTCGCCGCCCAACCGCTTCTCCTCCCTCTTTTCCCATGTCCAAAGCTGCTCCCGCCCCCGCCAAAACCGCCGCTCCGGCCGCCGCCGCGCTCGCCACCGCCAATGCCGCGAAGGAAAAGAACATCGAGCTGGCCGTCTCCTCGATCACCAAGCAGTTCGGCGAAGGTTCGATCATGCGGCTGGGCGACGCCCAGAAGATGAAGGTCGAGACCCTGACCACCGGGTCGCTCGCGGTGGACCTGGCGCTGGGTGTGGGTGGCCTGCCCAAGGGCCGCATCGTCGAGATCTACGGGCCGGAGTCCTCCGGTAAGACGACCTTCTGCTTGAGCGTCATCGCCGAGGCCCAGAAGCGGGGCGGCCTCGCCGCCTTCATCGACGTCGAACACGCCCTCGACCCGAAGTACGCCCGCGTCGTCGGCGTGAACCTCGACGACCTCCTGGTCTCCCAGCCGGATTCGGGCGAGGACGCCCTCAACATCATGGAGACGCTCATCCGTTCCAACTCCATCGATGTCATCGTGTTGGACTCGGTAGCCGCCCTCACCACCAAGGCGGAACTGGACGGCCAGATGGGCGACGCGACCGTGGGCGCGCAGGCCCGCCTGATGAGCCAGGCGATGCGCCGCCTGACCGCGGTGGTGAGCAAAACCAACTGCATCTGCATCTTTACCAATCAGATCCGTGAAAAGATCGGCGTGATGTTCGGCAACCCGGAGACGACCTCCGGTGGCCGGGCGCTCAAGTTCTTCGCCTCCGTCCGCATCGACATCCGCCGCAAGGACCAGATCAAGACCCCCGAGGGCAAGGTCGTGGGCAACCGGACCAAGATCAAGGTGGTGAAGAACAAGGTCGCGCCGCCGTTCACCGAGTGCGAGTTCGACATCATGTACGACGAGGGCATCTCGAAGATCGGCTCGCTGCTCGACCTCGGTCTGGAGCACAAGATTCTGGAGAAGAAGGGCGCTTGGATCGCCTACGAGGGCAATCTGGTGGGCCAGGGCCGGGACGCGGCCAAGCAGGCGCTGAGGGAGAAGCCTGAGCTCGCGGAGAAGATCCAGCAGGCCGTGCTCGCCAAGGTGAATGTCGTCGGCGGCAGCACGGTCACCGGCGAAGCCGCCGAGTGAGGTGCGTCGGGCGGGCGTAGGCCCGCGCTAGCGGGTTCCAGGCTTGGCTCCGGCCCCGGAGCGCGCAGGGTCGGGGCGTGCCGCTGCTACCCCGCCCCCTTCGCCGGTGGATCCCCGGCCTCGTGCTCGCCGCCAGTCCGCTCGCGGCCGCCGAGCGCCCGTTGCCGCCCAGCTTCCTGCTCATCCTCTCCGATGACCAGAGCTGGGTCGGCACCTCGCTCCCGATGATCCCGGGGCGGCCCGATACCGCCAGCGACCACTTCCGCACCCCCAACCTGGAGCGCCTCGCCGCCCAAGGGATGCGCTTCACCGACGGCTACAGCCCGGCGCCGTACTGCTGCCCCACCCGCCGCAGCCTCCAGATCGGCCAATCCCCCGCCCGCCACGAGTACCAGCGCGACCGGCAGGGCTGGCCCGCGGTCTACCGCCGCCAGTTGAACGTGCCCCGCCTCCTCAAGGCCGCCGACGCCCGCTACCGCACCGCCCACCTCGGCAAGTGGGATCACCGCTACGACGGGATCAGCCCCGCCGACCAGGGCTTCGACGTCAGCGATGGGGTCACCAGCAACGCGACCGGCGGCGGCCGCGACGCCGGCGGCGAGCCCGCGCGCGACGACCCGAAGCTGATCCGCTCGCTGACGGACCGCGCCACGGCGTTCCTGGCGGAGCAGGCGCGGGCGGGGACGCCGTTCTTCCTCCAGGTCTCCCATTACGCGGTCCACCTGGAGATCCAGTACTCCCCGGAGTCATTCGCCCAGGCCCAATCCTGGCCCGTGGGCCGGAAGCACCGGCTCGTTTCCTTCGCCGCGATGACCCACGACCTCGACGCCGGGGTCGGCCGCCTGCTCGACGCCCTCGGCCAGCTCGGGCTCCGCGAGCGGACCTACGTCATCTTCATGTCCGACAACGGCGGCCGCCCGACCCTGCCCGGCGTGAGCAACGACGGCCCCGGCCTCAATCATCCCCTGCGCGCCGGCAAGGGCACCGTCTATGAGGGCGGCATCCGCGTGCCCTTTCTGGTCGCCGGGCCGGGCGTGCAGCCCGGGAGCGTGAGCCGGGTGCCGGTCACCGGCCTCGACCTGCTCCCGACCTTCGCCGATTTCGCCGGCTACCGGGAGCCGCTCCCGCCGGAGCTCGATGGCGGCAGCCTGCGCGCGGTGTGGCTGGGGGGCGGGGTGGGGGAAGTCCGCCGCCGCCGGCCCTACCTGATCTTCCACCAGGCGGTCGACCGCCGGGCCCAGACGGCGCTCCGGCAGGGCGACCTCAAGCTCGTCAAGAACTGGACCACCGGCCAGGTCGAGCTCTTCGACCTCGCCCGCGACCTCGGCGAGACGCGGGACCTGGCCGCTGAGCGCCCGGCCGAGAAGGCCGCCCTGCTTCGCTTGGCCGAGGCCTACGTCGCGGAGGTGGGTGCCGAGACGCGGCAGCTGGGCAAGGCGAAGGACGACTGAGGCCGGGCTTCACTTGACTCCCCGGTGGGGTGCTGGCTTGGATGGGGTTAACCCCTTGTTCCCCATGCCCGTCCGTTGCATCTTGGCGCTACTGCGTCCGCTGGTCTGTATCCTGATTTCCATTGCCTGCGAGGTGTTGGCCGCGGCCCCGTCGGGTACCGTCGAAGGTCGGGTCTCCAACCCGGCCTCCGGACTTTTCCTCGAGCGGGCGCGGGTCACGCTCGGGGGGGACGGGCGCGAGGTGTTCACGGATCCGGCCGGCTTCTACCGGCTGACGGCCGTGCCGGCCGGGTCCGCGAAGGTCCGGGTGTTCCACACGGGGTTCGCGCCGCAGGAGCTGACCGTCACGGTGCCGGCGGGCGGGGTGGTGGTGCAGGATTTCCAGCTGGTTTCCGCGGCGGCGCGGCCGGGTGAGGTGGTGCGGTTGGCGGACTTCGTGGTCGCGACTTCCCGGGAGATGGAGGCGGCGGCGATCGCGATCAATGAGCAGCGCTTCGCGGCGGGCATCAAGAGCGTGGTCTCGACCGATGAGTTCGGCGCCGTGGCCGAGGGCAGCGTGGGCGAGTTTCTGAAGTTCCTCCCCGGCGTCACGATGGACTACGAGGCGGGCGCGCTGGCGCGCGGCATCTCGATCAACGGCGTGCCCTCGGACAACGTCCCCGTGCAGGTCAACGGCTTCAGCCTCGCGAGCGCCGGCGGCAACAGCGTCACCGCCCGGGGCACGCAGATGGACATGACCTCGATCACGTCCACGTCGCGCATCGAGGTGGTGTATTCGCCGACGCCCGACACGCCGGGATCGGCCCTCGCGGGGCTGGTCAACATGGTGCCGCGGAGCGCCTTCGAGCGGGCCCGCCCCCAGTTCAAGGTGAACACCTTCGTGATGATGCGGGACAACGCCCGCGAGTTCCGCCGGACGCCGGGTTACTTTGAGCGGGATACCTGGAAGATCCGGCCCGGCTTCGATTTCTCGTACGTGAATCCGGTGTCGCGGAACTTCGGCTTCACCCTTTCCGGCGGTTTTTCGGAGAACGGGACCAAGGAGGAGTTCATCCAGCACCGCTGGCACGGGCTCAACACCGCGACCAACGGGGCCGCCTACCCCCACACCACGGCCGATCGGCCCTACCTCACGCAGACCCAGGTCCGCGACGGCACCAAGCGCGCCGCCCGCACCTCGTTCGGGGCCACGCTCGACTGGCGCCTGTCGCCCCGCGACCGGCTCTCCTTCTCCTACCAGCACTACTTCATCGATTTCCTGGTCCTCAACCGGACGATCCAGTACAACATCCTGCGGGTGAATCCGGGGGACTTCACCCCGTTCCAGGTCCGCGGCGCCCCCGGGCAGGGCCAGCTCCAGCTCGCGAACACCTACCGCGACCGCACCAACTCCACCCTCTCGCCGTCCCTCGTCTGGCGGCACGACGGCCCCGTCTGGCGGCTCGAGTCCGGCGCGGGGCTCTCCTTCGGCCGCAACACCTTCCGCGCCGTGGACAAGGGTTACTTCAGCGGGTCGACCGCGGTGCGCTCCGGCGTCACCATCGGTTTCGCGGACATCTTCTACCTGCGGCCCAACACGATCACCGTGACCGATGCCGCGGGCGCGCCGGTCGATCCGTACTTGATCTCCAATTACGCCGTCACCGGTGCGACTTCGAACCCGGTGACCAACTACGACACGCAGCGCGGGTACTACGCCCACGCCGCCCGGGACCTGGGGGGCGCGCTGCCCGTGACGCTCAAGGCGGGACTGGACTTCCGCCGCAACGACCGCGAGGCGCGCCGCGGCGACTACGCCTGGGCCTTCGTCGGGGCGGACGGTCGGGGCAGCACGGCGCCGGCGAGCGGGGACGACGTGGCGACCCCGTTCTTCGCCCCGGGTTACTCGCAGCGCCCGATGCCCTTCGGTTTCCCCCGGGTGCAATGGCTCGCGAACGAGAAGCTCTGGGCGCACTACCGCGCCAATCCCGCGCACTTCACCTATAACGAGAACGCGGCCTACCGCTCCGATGTCCTGCGCTCCCGGGCCACATCCGAGCTGGTTTCCGCCGCGTTCCTCCGCGGGGACCTCCGCCTGCTGGACCAGCGCCTGCGGCTCGTCGCCGGCCTCCGGGCCGAGCAGACCAACACCGAGGCCTTCGGCCCGCTCAGCGATCCCACCCTCAATTACCGCCGCGACGCCGCCGGCAACGTGATCCTGACCAATGGTCGCCCGACGCCGATCATCTCGAACCTCAACTCCCTCGAGTACTCGAAGCAGACCTACCTCGACCGCGGGGCCCGCGCGGAGAAGGAGTACCTCCGCTGGTTCCCGAGCCTCAACGTCAGCTTCAACCTGCGCGAGAACCTGATCGCGCGCGCGGCCTATTACCATTCGATCGGCCGGCCCAGCTTCGAGCAGTACGCCGGCGGCCTGAACCTGCCCGACGAGACCGTTGCGCCCGGCCCCACGAACCGGATCACGGTGAACAACGCCGCGATCAAGCCGTGGACCGCCCGCTCGGTCAGCGCCCGGCTGGAGTATTACTTTGCGGGCGTCGGCCTGGTTTCGATCGGCGGCTTCCACCGCGAGTTCGAGAATTTCTTCGGTAACACCACCTTCGCGGCGACCCCCGAGTTCCTCGCCCTCTACGCCCTCGACCCCGCCACCTTCGGGGCCTACGAGGTCGCGACCCAGCACAACATTCGGGACACCGTGCGGATGACGGGCGTCGACTTCAGCTACAAGCAGGCGCTCACGTTCCTGCCCCGCTGGGGCCGCGGCCTCCACGCCTTCGCCAACGTGTCCAGCCAGCGTCCGGTGGGCGACGCCACGGCCAACTTCCAGGGCTTCATCCCGCGCAAGGCCAGCTGGGGCGTCTCCCTGGAGCGGGAGAAATTCAGCCTCCGCGCCAACTGGAGCTACCAGGGCCGCAGCCGCAACGGCCCCGTCACCGGCGCCAGCATCCCCGCCGGCACGTACAACTACACCGTCCGGCGCGTCTTCCTCGACCTGCTCGGCGAATACAACCTCACCCCCCGCGTGGGCCTCTATTTCACGCTCCGCAACGTGCTCGACATGCCCGACCAGCAGGAGGTCGACGGCCCCGGCGTCCCGCAACACGCCACGTTCCGCAGCGCGGAATTCGCCGGCTCCCTCTGGACCTTCGGCCTCAAGGGCACCTTCTAGGCCCACGCCCTCCGCTTGACCGGCCGCGCTTTCGGGATTCCGAGTACGCTCTTCCCCCTTCGCCCATGCGCCTGCCCCTCCTCGCCGTCCTCGCCCTTGTCGCCCCCGGCCCGGCCCTCGCCAACTGGGATAACTGGCGCGGCCCCGCGCACAACGGCTCCAGCCCCGAGACCGGACTCCCCGCCACCTTCTCGCGCACCGAGAACGTGAAGTGGGCCGTCACCCTCCCCGGCCCCTCCGCCGCCACGCCGGTGATCCACGGCGACCGCGTGTTCCTCCCCGCCGCCGACGCCGCCTCGGGCCAGCAGGCCGCGCTCTGCCTCGACCGCCGCACCGGCGCGGTGCGCTGGCGCGCCGACATCTCCGCGTTCTCGACGGACGGCCAGTACAGCAACTCCTGCTCGCCCTCGCCGGTCACCGACGGCCGCACGGTGGTCTTTTTCTTCGGCACGGGGGAGCTCGTCGCCTTCACCGTCGAGGGCCGGAAGCTCTGGGAGCGCAACCTCGGGCCCTTCGCCTTCCAGTGGACCTTCGCCACCAGCCCGCTGCTCCATGATGGGCGCCTCGTGATCCAGGTGCTCCAGCGCGACGTCGCCGTGCGCGGCAAGGGCAAGCCCACGGGCAACGAGTCCTACCTGCTCGCCCTGGAGCCCGCGACCGGACGCGAGCTCTGGCGGGTGCTCCGGCCCTCGGAGGCGGTGGCGGAGTCCCGCGAGGCCTTCAGCACGCCCCTGCCGTTCGAGCATCAGGGCCGGCGCGAGTTGGTTGTGATCGGCGGCGATCGCCTCACGGGCCACGACCCGGCGACGGGCCGCGAGCTGTGGAGCTGGGGCACGTGGAACCCCACGCGCATCGGCCACTGGCGCCTCGTGCCCTCCCCCACGGCCGGCGGCGGGGTCCTCCTGGCCTGCACCCCGAAGAACGCCCCGGTTTACGCGGTGAAGGCGGGCGGCTCCGGCACGCTCTCCTTTCGCGACCTGGCGTGGCAGAGCCACGTGCAGCAGACGGAGGTCGCGGCCGAAGTCGCCCCGTCCCGCAACGAGCGCGACCTCACCTCGGATGTGCCTTCGCCGCTGTATTACGGTGGCCGTTTTTACATCCTGAATGGCGTGAAGCGGAAACTCTACTGCGTGAATCCGGCCGACGGCGCGGTGATCTGGAGCGGTGACCTCGGTGGGCGCTCGGTCCTGCAGGCCTCGCCCACGGCCGCCGACGGTCGGATCTACGTGATGAACTTCGATGCGGACGTGTTCGTGATCCAGGCGGGCGGCGACGCCTTCCGCCGGCTGCACACGGCGAATTTCCGCGACGAGGGGGACGACACCCGCCACCGCTCCAGCGTGGCGATCGCCCACGGGAACCTGTTCGTCCGCACCGGCACCAAGCTCTACGCCCTCGGCCGCTGAGCGGCCGGCGGCAAGTGTGGCCGCGGCCACATCAGGCGACCTGGCGCCGCACCAGCTCGCGGAAGAGGCCGTCCTGCGCCGCCAGCTCCTCGTAGGTGCCCGTCTGGACGATCCGGCCCTCCGCGAGCACGTGAATGCGGTCGGCGTTCACCACCGTGCTGAGCCGGTGCGCGATGACGAGGCGGGTGCACTGGAGCTGCTCGAGGCTCCGGCTGACGACCGCCTGGGTGCGGTTGTCGAGCGCGCTGGTGGCCTCGTCGAGGAACAGGATCCGCGGCTGCCGGGCCAGCGCCCGGGCGATCAGGAGCCGTTGCCGCTGGCCGCCGGACAGGGTGCTGGAACCCTCGCCGATCACGGTGTGCATGCCCATCGGCAGCGCGCGGATGTCGTCCTCGAGGCCGGCGTGCCGGGCCGCCGTCCACGCCTCATCGAGCGTGAGGAGGCCGCCGCCGCGGATGTTCTCCAGCAGGCTGCCGGGCATCAGCCGGCCCGCCTGCAGGACCACGCCGAGCTGGCGGCGGACCGCGGTGACGTCCAGCGCCGCGAGGTTGCGGCCGTCGTAATGCACGGCGCCCCGCTCCGGCCGTTCAAATCCGAGCAGCAGGCGCAGCAGGGTGGATTTGCCGGAGCCGGACGGGCCCACGAACGCCACGAATTCCCCCGGCGCGATCCGCAGGGAAACGTCCTGCAGCACCGGCTGGGCCTGGCCCTCGTAGCGGAAGGAGACGTGCGCGAGCTCGATCGCGCCGGAGAGTTCGCCGGGATCGCCCGCCTCGCCCGCGACCTCCGGCGGGGCCTGGAGGATGACCTCGAGCCGCTCCGCCAGCGGCGCCGCGGCCGTGAGCAGCAGCGCCGACTCGCCGAGGGCGATCGCCGCCGCGAGGCCCTGGGTCAGCGCGGCCACGAGCGTGAGGAACACCGCCGGGGAAGGCTCCGGTCCGCCCAGCGCGCCGAGGCCCGCGATGAGGGCCGCGAGCGCCGCCATCGGCAGCGCGGCCAGCAGTGTGGCCAGGCGACCGTGGGCCTCGCGCGCGGCCAAGGCGTGGCGGCGCAGGCCCGCGAACCCCGCGGCCCACCGCGTGAAGGCCCCGCGTTCCGCCGCCGCGACCCGCAGCTTGGCGAGCCCCCCGAGGAGCTCCAGCAGTAGACCCGCGAGCTCCCCCTGCCGCCGCGCCTGCCCCCGCACGTCCCCGAGCTGGCGGTAGGCCGTCAGCAGCGCCGCGCCCACGGGGACCGCCAGCAACGCGAGGGCGCCCGGCGCCACCCGTGGATCCACGACCGCGATCAGCCCCACCGCGGAAATTGCGGTCACGGCCGGAATCAGGGTGCCGGCGATCACGCCCCCGAGAAGCTGGCGCAGGGTCGAGACGGCCAGCGCGCGCTGCCCCAGATCGCCGGCCGAGAAGCTCCGGAAGAAGCCCGCCGGAAGGCGCAGCAGCCGGTCCATCACCGCAGCGCCCAGGGCGGCGTCAGCCCGGCCCTCCAGGCGCAGCAGCGCGAGGCCTTGGACGACCTGCAGGCACGCCGCGGCGAACAATCCCGCCGCCAACCCGGCCAGCGCCAACGCGAGGTCGCCCCGGTCACCCCGTGGGATGACGGATCCCAGGACCCAACCGGAAAGAACCGGTGCAAGCCAGCTGACGAACCCGGTGCCGACCAGGAACAGCGCGAGATGCGCGGCGTCCGGTCCGCTGTGCCGCAGGCCGAAGGCCAGCGTCGCGCGCAGCCGCAGGGCCGTGGCCGGAAGACTCCGGTAAAACATCACCGCGGCCGGACCCACCTCCGGCGCGCCCGCCGCGTCCGCGCGCCAGCGTTCGCCCGTTGCTGGATCCCAAAGGTCATAGCCGCCGCCGGCTCGCGGCAGCAGCGCGAGGGGTTCCCCGGTGCTGCGGCGCCAGCCGAGGAATGGGCCCGCTTCCTCCCGCCACCAGTCCGCCGGCAGGGTGATCCGCCGGCTGCGCACGCCGTTGCCCACGAGGATTTCGCCCAACGGATCGCGCGGCGGCGGTGCGTCCGGCCGCCGCGGGGGCGCGGTGAGCGTCAGGCCCGCCGCGGCCCCGACCGCGGCGCAGGCGGCGAACAGCGGGTCGGTGCCCTCGGCCGGCGCGGGCGCGCCGCGGCGCTCGCCCGTCAGCGCGGCCAGCTCCTCCAGCGCCCGCGAGAGCTGGCGGGCCTGGCGCGTCTCGCGCGCCCGCCGCCGGTTCAGTTCGTCCACGTCGCCCAGCCGCGCGTTGAGGGCCGCCGCCTCAAGGAAGAGGCCATGCCAGGCAGCGAGGGCCGCCTCAGCCTGCCCGGACGCCAGCAGGGCCGGAGTGTCCGCCACCCGCACGGGGCCGGGAGTGAGCACCTCCACCCAGCAGCGGTGATCGACCGGCACCCACGGGCGGCCGACGTCGGGGCCGACCTCCTCGGTGCCGGCGTACAGTCCGGTACCCTGCCCCAACCGGAGCCAGAGCAGGCCCCGCTGGGCGCGGCAGCGCCGGCCCGCCGCGATTTCCTGATCGCCTTCCGTCCCGAGCAGCACGTCGGCCGGCGGCACACCGGGCAGCGCTTCCGCCAACGCCTGCGTGAGGCTGGTCGTCCAGCGTTCCAGCCGCGCCGCGATCCACGCGAGCGGTGCGTCCTCCTCCGCGGCGGCCCAGAGCGCGGCGACGGGCACCGGTTGCAGCCGCGTGCCCTCAAGGCCGCTCGCGAGCACCGCCAGCCGGTGGTCCCCCGCGGCGAAGCCGAACGCGAGTTCCCCCGGGCGAAGCGTCAGGCAGGGCCGGCGGCCGCCCGCCTCCTCGCCGGCGGGCACGAGAAACAGGTTCACCTCGCCGGCGGTCACGAGCCACGCGAGCGCGGGATCATCGAGCCGGAACGGGGTGCGGCCGGAGAGTTCGCGGGGCGGCGCGGACGGCAGCCAGACGGGCGGGAGGGCGGGGGCGGCGTCCATCGGTCAGTGGGCGATGAGCCGGGCGTAGGGGCCCGGTTGCGCCTTGAGTTCCTCGTGCGTGCCGCGCTGCACGACCACGCCCTTCTCCAACACCAGAATCTCGTCGCAGTCCCGGATGGTGCTCAGCCGGTGGGCGACGATCAGGCAGGTGCACCCGCGGCGGCGCAGCTGCGCGTCGACCTGCCGCTCCACCTCGGCGTCGAGCGCGCTGGTCGCCTCGTCGAGGATCAGCACCGCCGGGGAGTTGACGAGCGCGCGGGCGATCTCGAGGCGCTGGCGCTGGCCGCCGCTGAAGTTGCGTCCGCCCTCCTCGACGGGGCCCTCGTAGGCGCCGGGCCGGGCCGCGATCGCGTCGTGGATGCAGGCGTCCTTCGCGGCCCGCACCATGGCGGCGTCGGCCACGGTGCCGTCCCAGAGCGTGAGGTTGTCGCGCACGGAACCCGCGAAGAGGAACACGTCCTGATCGACGAGGCCCACCGAGGCCGCGAGCAGTTCCCGGGGGTGCGCGGCGCGGGGACGGCCGTCGAGCAGGATCTCGCCGGACCAGGGCTGGGCGAGGCCGGCGAGCAGGCGGGAGACGGTGGATTTCCCGCTGCCGGTCGTGCCGACGAGCGCGACGCGCTGGCCCGGGCGGAGCACGACGGAGAAGTCACGGATCAGGGGAGGCTCGAGCCGGCTGTAGCCGAAGGTGACGCCGCGGAACTCGACGTGGCCCGCGAGGCGCACCGGGGAGCGGCCCGTGGGGGCCGGGGCGGGGGTGGCCTCCGGGGGGAAGTGCAGGACGTCGTCGAGTCGCGTGAGGTCGCCCTGCAGGTCCTGGATCATGCGGCTCAGCCCGACCAATTCCCCGAGGGGGCGGAGGAAGCTGGCGGTGAGCATCTGGATGGCGAGCAGGCCGCCGACGGTGAGCGTGCCGGCGAGGACGGCGTGGCTGCCGGCGGCGAGCACCGCGGCGGCGGCGGCGGCGGCGAGGAAGGGCGGCGCGGCGCCGAGCCAGAGGGAGGGCAGGCCGAGGGCCTGTTCGCCGCAGGCGACCTTGGCCTGGAAGCCGGCCCAGCGGGTGAAGAAGTCCCCCTCGGTCCCGCCGGCCTTCAGCGACTCGATCATCTGGATGCCGTGCATCGTGGTGCCGACGAGGCGCCCGCGGTCAGTCTGCAGCTTGCGGTTGAGGTCGACCCGCCGCCGGGCGACCAGCTGCAGGGCGCCGACGTTGAGGGCCGCGACGGCCAGCGCGAGAACGGCCCAGCCGACGCCGTGGCCCCAGAGGGCCGCGAGGTAGACGAGCGCGGTCAGGAGCCCGATCACCGCCGCGGCCAGCCGCCCGGAAAGGACCATCGCGACGCGGTCGTGGGCGAGCACGCGCGCGCCGAGGTCGCCGGGGGAGCGCTGGACGAAGAACTCCATCGGGAGGCGCAGCAGGTGCCAGAGGAAGCGGCCGGCGCCGGCCACCGCGAGGCGCGTCTCCAGCCGGCGCAGCGCGCCCTCCTGCAACCAGGTGAGCGCGGCCGTCAGCCCGGCGGCCAGCAGGAGCGCGGCGGCCCAGGGTCCGGCCTCGGTCCGGCCGCCGGCCAGCAGCTCCTCGTCGACGAACCCCTGGAGCAGCGCGGGCAACACCACCCCGGGCACCGCGAGGAGCAGGCCGGCCGTGATGGCGAACGCGAGGGCAGGGCCGCTGCCGATGAGACGCGGCCGGAGTCCGGCCCAGGAGGAGGGACCGCGCCCGCCGGGCTGGAAGCCCTCCCCGCGGCGGAAGGTCAGCGCGATGCCGGTGTACTGCCGGCTGAATTCCGCGAGGTCGACCTCGCGGCGGCCGCCGGCGGGATCGTTGAGGCGCGCGCCGCGGGCGGTGAAGCCCTCCAGCACCACGTAGTGGTTGAAGCCCCAGAAGAGGATGCAGGGCGGCGCCTGCTCCCGGAGTTTCTCCACCGTGAGCCGCCAGCCCTGGCCCGGCAGTCCGTAACGCTCCGCCGCGCGCAGCAGGTTGCTCGCCTTGCTCCCGTCGCGGGAAACCCCGCACGCGACCCGCAGCTCCTCCAGCGGCACGTGTCGCCCGTGGTGGCCGAGCACCATCCCGAGGCATGCGGCGCCGCATTCGACGACCTCCATCTGGAGGATCGTCGGCGTGCGGACCGGGCGGGGAGGCGGGGGCGCGGCCACGTCAGCGGGCGGGGCGGGGCAGGATCAGATGGAGCGGGCGCTCCGAGCGGATGAGGATCCGGGCGGCACAGAGCCGGCCGGGCGCGAGCGGGGTCTCCAGGGCGCGGGGGAGCGTGCGGCGAGGCGTGCCGTCGGGCCCGGGGAGGAGGCGCACCCGGACCTCGTAGGTCAGCCCCGGGGCGCCCAGGTGGCGGGCCAGCGCCTCATTGCCGAGGCGGGCCGTCCGGGCCGCCTCGGTCGCGGGCAGGGGGTCGAGCGACTCGACCTGCCCCTCGAGGTAGCCGTGTTCCGTGACGGCGAGGCCGATCGGGCTGAGGCGCACCGCTTGCCCGGGCCGCACGAGGGCGAGTTCCGCCGGGGGCACGTAGAGCACCGCGGTGAGGCCGTCGGCGCCGGGGGCCGCGTCCGCCACGAGGGCGCCCGCGGCCTCCACCTGGGTCTCGATGCGGCCGAGGACGGCCCAGAGCAGGCCCGCGGCGATCACCGCGCCGGCGGCCGCGAGGGCAAGCCAGCGCCGCGGGTTGGTGACGACCAGCGCCTGGTCCAGTTGGTCGGGAGAGTTGAGTTCCGCGAGCGCGGCCTCGCGGAAGAGGGTGCCGGGGGAAGGGGCGGCCATCGGGGTAGAGCAGGCGGGGCAGGGGAGGATTGGTGGCGGGGGAAGCGGAGGAGTTTCAAGGGCTGGCGGGTTTCACCCCGACGGCGAAGTAAACCGCACCCAGGATGAGGAGGAAGCTGACCGCGTAGTTCCAGGTCAGTTTCTCCCCCAGCACCAGCCAGGCGAAGGCGACGAACACGCCGAGGGTGATCACCTCCTGCATGACCTTGAGTTGGTAGCCGGACATTCCGTGGGCGTAGCCGATGCGGTTGGCCGGCACCATCAGGAGGTACTCGAAGAAGGCGATGCCCCAGGAGGCGAGGATCACGAACCCGAGCGAGCGGCCCTCGAAAAACTTGAGCTTCAGCTGCCCGTACCACGCAAAGGTCATGAAGATGTTCGAGGCCAGCAGCAGCAGGAAGGTCTTCATCGGGCGGACCGGTCAGCCGGCTTCCGGCGGGTAGTAGCCGCGGAACCAGTCCACGAAGCGGCGCAGGCCCTCCTCGAGGGGCACCTTCGGGGTGAACCCCACCTCCGCCTGGATCCGCGTCAGGTCCGCGCACGTCTCGAGCATCTCGCCCGGCTGCGGCGGGAGCAGCTCGACCTCCGCCTTCCGTCCCAGCAGTTCCTCCAGCATCCGGACGAACCGCAGCGTCTCGACCGGCCGGTGGTGGCCGAGGTTGTAGAGGCGCAGCGGGGGCCGCGGCGGCGTCGCCGGCGGGTACAGCAGCACCTTCACCACCCCGTCGACGATGTCGTCCACGTAGGTGAAGTCCCGCCGGTTGCGCCCGGCGTTGTAGAGCGGGAGCGGGCGGCCCGCGCGGATGGCGTGCGCGAAGAGCGTGGGCGCCATGTCCGGCCGGCCCCAGGGCCCGTAGACCGAGAAGAAGCGCAGGCCCGTGAGGTTCAGGCCGTGATTCAGCGCGTAGCTGTGCGCCATCAGCTCGTTGGCCTTCTTGGTGGCGCCGTAGTACGAGACGGGTTGGTCCGTGACCGCGTCCTCGCGGAACGGCGCGACCGCGCCGGCGCCGTAGACGCTGCTGCTGGAGGCGAACACGAGGTGGCGCGGCGGCGTGCGGCGGCAGGCCTCGAGCACGGTGGCGAACCCCTCGAGGTTGCTCCGGGTGTAGGCCGGCGCGTGCGTCATGCTGTGCCGTACCCCGGGCTGGGCCGCCAGGTGCACCACGTAGTCGGGCCGCCAGTGCGCCACCAGCGCGGGGAATTTCTCCGCGTCCGCACAGTCGGCCTGCACGAACCGGAAGCCTTCCACTCCGGCCATCCGCTCCACGCGCGCCCGCTTCAGCGCCGGATCGTAGTAGGGATCGAGCGAGTCGACGCCGAGCACCTCGCACCGGCCCGTCTCCGCCAGGCGGCGGGCAACGTGGTGGCCGATGAATCCGGCGGCGCCGGTGACGAGGACCTTCATCGCGCGGGTGATAGGCGCCGCCGCGCCAAAATGCCAGCCGGGTTTTGGCCGCGGGGGCGGGCGCCGCGGCGCGCCGGGGAAAGTTTTCAAAAAGGGCGCTTGATCGCCCGAAGCGCGGCCGTTTACTGCAGGGCGATTTTGTTTTTCCACCCGTTCACCGCATGACGATCAAAGCCTACCTGAAGCCTCACTGCGGCTGGTCCAACGGTGTCCGCGCCATCCTGCGGAAGCACAGCCTGCCCTTCGAGGACATCGACATCATCAACCATCGCGAGAACTACGCCGAGATGGTGCAGAAGTCCGGCCAGCCGTTGTCCCCCTGCGTGGAGATCGACGGCGTGATGCTGGCCGACGTCTCCGGCGAGGAGGTCGAGAATTACCTGCTCAGCAACGATCTCGTGAAACCGACGGACGTCCCCACGGACGTCCCGACGAACGCGGGTTGCTCCGATGCGGAGCACGCCAAAATGGCCACCAAAACGATCCGCTTCTTCTAATTCTTCCGCGAGAGCTCTGCGCAACTAATATTTCCCCGGGCCGCTCTCGCCACCGCCGAGACCGGCCCTTTTTTTGCTACAGAAGCTTCCTTTCCCGCTCCATCTCCCTTTCCGCCGCGATGAATCCTGCTCCCGCCACGCCCCCGTCCGCCCCCGCCAGCGCCGCCCCGCGCCCCGCTCCCGGCCTGCCGGCGAAACAGGGCCTCTATGACCCCGCCTTCGAGCACGACGCCTGCGGCGTGGGCTTCATCGCCGACCTCCACGGCCGCAAGTCCCACCAGATGGTGGCGGACGGCCTCCAAATCCTCCGCAACCTCGACCACCGCGGCGCCAGCGGCGCCGAGATCAACACCGGCGACGGCGCAGGCATCCTCATCCAGATGCCCCACCGCTTCCTCGCCGAAGCCTGCCAGGCGGCCCGTATCACCCTGCCCGCCCCCGGCCACTACGGCGCCGGCCTCTTCTTCCTCCCCCGCAACGCCGCGATGCGCCGCAAGATCGAGGAACGCTTCGAGCAGGTTGTCCGCGCCGAAGGGCTCGAGTTTCTCGGTTGGCGCACCGTCAAGACCGACAATTCCATGCTCGGCGACACCGCCAAGTCCGTGGAGCCCTTCATGCGCCAGGCCTTCATCGGCCGCGGCCCCGAGGTGCGCGACGAGGCTCATTTCGAGCGCAAGCTTTACGTTGTCCGCAAGCGCGGCTATGGCGAGATCCGCACCTCCACGCTGCCTGGCGCCGAATATTGGTACGTGGCCAGCCTTTCCCATAAGACATTGGTCTACAAGGGGATGCTTACAACCGATCAGGTCGATCAATACTTCCCGGAATTGAAGGACCCGCGGATGGAGTCCGCCCTTGCGCTCGTCCACTCCCGTTTTTCCACCAACACGTTCCCCAGTTGGGAGCGGGCGCACCCCTACCGGTATCTCGCCCACAACGGCGAAATCAATACCTTGCGCGGCAATATGAACTGGATGCACGCCCGCCAGGCGCTCTTCGCCAGCGAGCTCTTTGGCGAGGACATCCGGAAGATTCTCCCGATCATCAACCCCAATGGGTCCGACTCGGCGATGTTCGACAACACGCTCGAGCTCCTGGTCCTCGCCGGGCGTCCCCTCGCGCACGCGATGATGATGATGATTCCCGAGCCGTGGTCGTACCACGAGTCGATGGACGACGAGCGGCGTGCCTTCTACCAGTTCCACTCCTGCCTGATGGAGCCTTGGGACGGCCCCGCCTCGGTCGCTTTCACGGACGGCCGCCAGATCGGCGCCATCCTCGACCGCAACGGGCTCCGCCCCTCCCGCTTCTACGTCACGAAGGACGGGCTCGTCATCATGGCCTCCGAGGCCGGTGTCCTCGACATCCCGCCCGACCAGGTGGTCCGCAAGGGCCGCCTGCAGCCCGGCCGGATGTTCCTCGTCGACACCGCCGAGGGACGCATCATCGAGGACGAGGAGATCAAGCGTGAGATCTGCCGCGCGCAACCGTATCGCGAGTGGCTCAACCAGCACCTGGTCCACCTCAGCGACCTGCCTGCCGCGCCCAAGATCGAGTCGCCCGACCACGACACGCTGCTCCAGCGCCAGATCGCCTTCGGCTACACCTTCGAGGATGAGCGCATCCTGCTCCTGCCGATGGCCAAGGACGGGGTGGAGGCGATCGGCTCGATGGGCAACGACGCCGCCCTGGCGGTGCTCTCCAACAAGCCGCGGCTGCTCTACGATTACTTCAAGCAGCTCTTCGCGCAGGTCACCAATCCACCGATCGATTCGATCCGCGAGGAGATCGTCACCTCGGCCGAGACCCGCCTTGGTTCCGAGGGCAACCTGCTCCAGCCCGAGCCGAGCGCCTGCCGCCGGGTCGAATTGAAGTGGCCCGTGCTCACCAACGAGGAGTTCGGCAAGATCCGCCGCACCCACCTGCCGGGGCTCAAGACCGGCGTGTTGCCGATCCTCTTCCGCGTCACCCGCGGGGAGAAGGGCCTCGCGAAGTCGATGGAGGAGCTCTCCATCATGGCCCGCCGGATGATCGAGGAGGAGGAGGTCAACGTCCTCATCCTCAGCGACCGCGGCGTGACGAAGGACTTCGCGCCGATCCCCGCGCTGCTCGCGGTGGCCGGGCTCCACCACTACCTGATCCGCGAGGGCCTGCGCACGCGCGTGTCGCTGGTGCTCGAGACCGGCGAGGCGCGCGAGGTGCATCACTTCGCGCTGCTCATCGGCTACGGCTGCACCGCGGTGAACCCGTACGTCGCCTTCGAGACGATCGACGATATGATCCGCGAGGGTCACCTCTCCGGCCTCGACCACGCCAAGGCCTGCGCGAACTTCGTCAAGGCCGCCTCCAAGGGCGTGGTCAAGGTGATGTCCAAGATGGGCATCTCCGCGATCCAGAGCTACCGGGGCGCCCAGGTGTTCGAGGCCCTGGGCCTCCGCCAGGACGTCATCGACCATTACTTCACCTGGACCCCGTCCCGCGTGGGGGGCATCGGCCTGGACGTGATTGCCCAGGAAGTGCTGCTGCGCCACCGTGCCGCCTTCCCGGAGCGGGCGGTTG
The DNA here is from genome assembly GCA_049428505.1 of Opitutaceae bacterium. GTDB lineage: Bacteria > Verrucomicrobiota > Verrucomicrobiia > Opitutales > Opitutaceae > ER46. Next base: position 27,357 of record JBMTAG010000013.1, read on the forward strand.
ACGTGCGCGCGCTCTCCACCGGCGGCCTCTACCAGTGGCGCGCCACCGGCGAGGCCCACCTGTTCACGCCCGAGTCGGTGCACGCCCTCCAGAAGGCGGTCCGCGCCAACAGCCTGCCGGCCTATCAGGCCTATGCGCGCTTGATCAACGACCAGGGTCGCGCGCATTGCACGTTGCGCAGCCTGCTCGAGTTCAAGGACGCGCCCACCCCCATCCCGCTCGAGGAGGTCGAGTCGGCCGAGGCCATCATGCGCCGCTTCAAGACCGGCGCGATGTCCTACGGCTCCATCTCCCAGGAGGCCCACGAGACGCTCGCCATCGCGATGAACCGCATCGGCGGCAAGTCCAACACCGGCGAAGGCGGCGAAGACCCCGCCCGCTTCACCTGGACGAATGAGCAGGGTGATTCGAAGAACTCCGCCATCAAGCAGGTCGCCTCCGGCCGCTTCGGGGTGACCAGCGAGTACCTCGTCAACGCCCGCGAGATCCAGATCAAGATGGCCCAGGGCGCGAAGCCCGGCGAGGGCGGCCAGTTGCCCGGCACCAAGGTCTACCCCTGGGTCGCGAAGACCCGCGGCACGACCGCCGGCGTCGGCCTCATCTCGCCGCCGCCCCACCATGACATCTACTCGATCGAGGACCTCGCGGAGCTCATCCACGACCTGAAGAACGCCAACAAGGAGGCCCGCATCAGCGTGAAGCTGGTCTCCGAGATCGGCGTCGGCACGGTCGCCGCCGGCGTCGCCAAGGCCCACGCCGACGTCGTCCTCATCTCCGGCTACGACGGCGGCACCGGCGCCTCGCCCCAGACTTCGCTCCAGCACGCCGGGCTGCCGTGGGAACTCGGCCTCGCGGAGGCCCACCAGACCCTCGTCCTCAACAACCTGCGCTCCCGCATCGCGGTGGAGACCGACGGCCAGCTCAAGACGGGCCGCGACGTGGCCATCGCCGCGCTGCTCGGCGCGGAGGAGTTCGGCTTCGCCACCGCCCCCCTCGTCGCCACGGGGTGCATCATGATGCGCGTCTGCCACCTCAACACGTGCCCGGCCGGCGTCGCCACCCAGGATCCCCAGCTCCGCGCCCGGTACACCGGCAAGCCGGAGCACGTGGTGAACTTCATGCGCTTCATCGCCGAGGATCTCCGGGCCATCATGGCCCGCCTCGGCTTCCGCACGATCGAGGAGATGGTCGGCCGCACCGACCGGCTCGAGGCCCACCGGGCCGTCGACCACTGGAAGGCCCGCGGCCTGGATTTCTCCAACATCCTCTACCAGCCGGATGTCGGCCCCGAGGTCGGCCGTTTCTGCCAGCAGAAGCAGGACCACGGCATCGACCGCTCGCTCGACATGACCCGGCTCCTCGAGCTCTGCCGGCCCGCCATCGAGCGCGGCGAGAAGGTCATCGCCGAACTCCCCGTCCGCAACGTCAACCGGGTGGTCGGCACCATCACCAGCGGCGAGATCACCCGCCGCCACGGCGCCGCCGGTCTCCCCGAGGACACGATCCGCCTCAAGTTCACCGGCTCCGCCGGCCAGAGCTTCGGCGCCTTCGTCACCCGCGGGATGACGCTCGCGATCGAGGGCGACGCGAACGACTACTTCGGCAAGGGCCTCTCCGGCGGCAAGCTCATCATCTACCCGCCCGCCCAGGCCCCGTTCCGCGCCGAGGAGAACATGATCATCGGCAACGTCGCCTTCTACGGCGCCAGCGCGGGTGAGGCTTACATCCGCGGCCTCGCGGGGGAACGCTTCGCGGTCCGCAACTCCGGCGTCACCGTCGTGGTCGAGGGCGTCGGCGACAACGGCTGCGAGTACATGACCGGCGGCAACGTGGTCGTCCTCGGCCGCGCCGGCCGTAACTTCGGCGCCGGCATGTCCGGCGGCATCGCCTACGTCCTCGACGAGGCCGGCGACTTCCCGAAGCGCGTGAACGCCCAGATGGTCGGGATCGAGCGCCTCGAGGATCCCCGCGAGATCGCCGCGCTCCGCGCGATGATCCAGAAGCACCTCGACTACACCCGCTCCGAGCGCGCCCGCGCCGTGCTCGCCGACTGGGCCGCGTTCGTCCCGCGCTTCGTCAAGGTGATGCCCAAGGACTACAAGCGGATGCTGGCCTGCCTGGACCGCGCCCGCGCCCAGGGCCTCACCGGCGACGAGGCCGTGATGGCCGCCTTCGAGGAAAACGCCCGCGACCTCTCCCGCGTCGGCGGCAACTGAACGTTCCCTCCACCCCGATCCCTCTCCTCCCATGGGCAAGCCCACCGGATTCATCGAATACCTCCGCGAACTCCCCGTCGACCGCGCCCCCTCCGAGCGCGTGAAGGACTGGAACGAGTTCCACCTCCACCTCGACGAGAAGAAGCTCCGCCAGCAGGGCGCGCGCTGCATGGACTGCGGCATCCCGTTCTGCCACTCCGGCAAGCTGATCAGCGGGATGGCCAGCGGCTGTCCGATCAACAACCTCATTCCCGAGTGGAATGACCTGATCTACCGCGGCCTGTGGCGGGAGGCGCTCGACCGCCTCCACAAGACGAACAACTTCCCCGAGTTCACCGGCCGCGTGTGCCCCGCCCCCTGCGAGGGCTCCTGCACGCTCGGGATCAACGCGCCCCCGGTCACGATCAAGAACATCGAGGTGTCGGTCATCGACAAGGGCTGGGACGAAGGCTGGGTGCTGCCGCAGGCGCCCCGCTCCCGCACCGGCAAGAAGGTCGCCGTCATCGGCTCCGGCCCCGCCGGGCTCTCCGCCGCCGCGCAGCTCAACCAGGCCGGCCACACGGTCACCGTGTTCGAGCGGGCCGACCGCCCCGGCGGGCTCCTGATGTACGGGATCCCCAACATGAAGCTCGACAAGCGCGAGGTGGTGGAGCGCCGCATCAAGCTGATGGAGCAGGAGGGCGTGAAGTTCATCTGCAACGCGAACGTCGGCGACAACGTCGAGCCCCAGATCTTCCTGAAGGAGTACGACGCCACCGTCATCTGCACCGGCGCCACGCAGCCGCGCGACCTGCCCATCGAGGGCCGCCAGCTGCTGGGCGTCCACTTCGCGATGGAGTTCCTCACCGCCAACACGAAGGCGCTCCTCAACGGTGGCACCGACCACTCGCCGATCCACGCCCGCGGCAAGGACGTCGTGGTCATCGGCGGCGGCGACACCGGCACGGACTGCGTCGGCACTTCCCTCCGTCACGGGTGCCGCAGCATCACGCAGATCGAGATCCTCCCGCGGCCGCCGCTTGAGCGGCAGCCCGACAACCCCTGGCCGGAGTGGCCCAAGACCCTCAAGGTCGACTACGGGCAGGAGGAGGCCGCCGCCCGCTTCGGGGCCGACCCGCGCACCTACCTCACCACGGTGAAGAAGTTCATCGGCGACGCGCAGGGGCGCGTGAAGGAGCTGGTCACGGTCGAGATCAAGTGGGCGAAGAACGACAAGGGGCAGTTCGTGCCCCAGGAGATCCCGGGCACCGAGCAGACGCGGCCCGCCCAGCTGGTGCTCCTCGCGATGGGCTTCCTCGGGCCCGAGCAGGCGATCCTGCGGGAAATGGGCCTCGAGACCGACGCCCGTTCGAACCTCAAGGCGGAGCACGAGAAGTACACGACCAACCTCAAGGGCGTGTTCGCCGCCGGCGACTGCCGCCGCGGGCAGAGCCTCGTGGTGTGGGCCATCAACGAGGGTCGCGGCGCCGCGCGCGAGTGCGACCGTTACCTGATGGGCCAGACCGATTTGCCCTGAGGCGTCGTCCGGGCCCCCGCGGCCCGGGCGCGCCTTGCCGCCGATGCCGTCGCAACCCATCCCTGGCTCCAGCGGCGAGATCCTCCACGAGCTGCCCTCGCCCTACCTGCCGCACGCCGGCACCGGGTTGCTCCACCTCCCGCGCTTCCTCGCCAAGTGCCGGATCGTGCGGCGCGACGGCCGCCTGCCCGCCAGCTACGCCAAGAATTACAAGCGCGGCTGCGACCGCTTCCTCTGCCAGCACCTCGGCGTCGACCCGGCGGACATCGAGCAGGCCGTGTTCGCCGCGACCAGCGACGCCGACCTCGAGGAGCGGCTCCGCCGGATGCTCCCGGCCGACGTCCGGGCCCCGGCCTGGAACCGCCGTTACGTGCAGATGGGGATGACCGACGCGGGCCGCGACTTCCTGCGCGAGGCGCTCACGGCGATGGGGTGCCCCGACCGCGCCGCCGACATCCGCAGCGTTCCCGACCTGATGGACTTCGACGAGCGCCGCATCGAGTGAGGCGCCCGGCGGCGCGGACCGGTGCGGAGGCGGCCGGGCCGGGGGCGGGCCCCAGCCCGGCGCGGATCGGGCGGAAACGCCGCGCCAGGCCGGCGTCCGCGTGGGCGCTCAGAAGCGGAAGGTGTTCGTCACGAACCACTGCCGGTCGGGCGGAATGCGCACGATCGCGGTGCGTCCATCGGGGTTGGTCGAGACCGGGATCAGGTCGTCGGAACCGATCAGGTTGCGGACGTTCAGCTGGACGCGCCAGGCCACCCGGTCCCGGAGGATGCGGCGCTTGTAGCTCAGCCAGCCATCGCCGTTGAATTCGGCCTCCCCAAAGAAGGGTCGGGAAAGGTCCGGTTGGATGATGCCGGCCCCGTCGATGTAGTTGGGATAGCCGGTCGCGACCTCCGATTGCCAGCGCACGCCCGCGCCGATGCCCCAACCGCGCAGGCGACCGCCCAGATCGTAGCTCACCACGGCATTCACGCGCCACTCGCGCTGCTCGAGCGACTTGGTTCCCTCCTTGGTCACCTCGGCGGCGATCGGGCGGGTCACGTTGTTCTCGAAGCGGCCGAAATGCGTGTTGGTCTCCCCGAGCGTGGGGCTGTCGAAGACGTTTCGCATCGGTGATTTGTCGATGTTCGCGCGCATCTCGGCGGCGAACTTGCGCAGCTCGGGGGCGATGTCCGACTTCACGGTGTTCTGCTGCGCGACGTTCAGCGACACGCGCAGGCCGCGGGTGGGATTGCCGGTCAGGTCCAGTTCCCAGCCCTTGGCGACGAACGAGGACGTGCCGACCGCCCCGGAGATCGGGTTGCCCTCGAAGCGGCGCACGCCGTTCAGGGTCTCGATGCGGAGATTGCGGATGGTGCGGGTCGGCTCGGGCAGGAAGTTGATGATCTCCTGGTAGGCCTGCGCGAAGGAGGGCACGCCGGCCGCGATCAGGCCGACCTGCGCCGGCGTGAAGCCGGCGGTCTCCGCGTCGAGGAGGCGCTGGAGCGAGAGGGTCTGATGGCTGCCCAGGATGGTGTTGACCGCACCCTGGAGCGCCGGGTTGGTGAAGCCCGTGCCCGCCGTCTCGAAGTGGTTTACCCGGGCGGAAATCTTCCCCTCAAACAGCTCGAACATGAAGCCGTACTCCTTGGTCGTGCCGGTCGGGGGAGCCTGCAGGTTGTTGTAGACGTCGCGGCGGACGCCGACGGGGCTGAAGTTCTCCGAGCGGTTGGCGAACACCCGCAGGTCGGCGCCCCACGGCAGCCGTCCCAGGAGTCGCGCGGGATAACGTCCGACCACGCTCCACGTCAGGGTGTCGCCGCGGGCGATGTCGGATGGGTCCTCGCGCAGGCGGATGGCCGCCGCGTCGAAGTCCCCGTTGAGGAGACGGTCGCTGGTGCGGGGATCGCTATCGTTGGTGTAGTCGACGCGCTCGAAGGTCCGCTGCCGGTCGCGGCGCAGGCCCACGATCGTCACCAGGTGGCTGTCGAGCAGGTAGCTCTGCAGGCTGGCCACCCCGGAGCCGATTTCGCGGCGGCCGATGTTGCCGGAGCGCAGGAAGCGCCGGATGTCCACGGGCATGCTGCGTACGCTCCGGCTGGCGGCCGGGAGGGCGTTGGGGTCGAAGTAAAACATCTCGTAGCGGTCGCCGTGCTGCGGCAGGACCACCTCCGGAATGCGTTCGAGGCGGACATCGGCGAAGCTGGCCGTATTGAGGAGCGACGGCCCCACGTAGATGGCCGAGCCGATCTGGCGCCGGAAGTTGTCGCTGTTGCCGGCCAGCATGGTGGTGAGGTCGATCGTCTGCGCGTCGGTGGTGAGGCCGAACGTGCGGCTGCGCGTCTCGATCGAGTTATCGAAGTACATGCCGGTGAGCGTGTGCCGGCCGAACCAGAATCCGGCCCGGCCCTTGCCGAGGAGGTCGCGGCCGTCGAGGGTGACGAAGGCGGTGGCGCGGGCGGCCTCGCGATCGGTGCGGCTGTCGCTCGTGTTCGCGGTGTCGATGACGTAGTAGGGCCGGCCGAGGTTGGGGTTGGGCTGGTCGTTGCCGAGGTAACGGTTGATGTCCACGCGCAGCTCGGCGGAGCCGCCGTTGAAGGGCTGGAGGCGGTCGTTGCGGTAGCGCTGGTAGTCGTAGGTCACCTCGAGGCCGGCGCGGCCGCCCCACAGGGCCTGCTCCAGCGTCACGGTCTGCGCTTGGAAGTCGCGGTTCACCCGGTTGGTCTCGCCGGAGAAGAGCTGGTTGTAGAAGTCGAAGATCCGGCGGTCCTGCAGCGACGGCACGTCGAAGCCCGGGAAGGACCCCGTGGCGAAGGCGTGGTTGGTGGCGTAAATGTCGAACCGGATGCGGCCCGGCACGCCGCTCCAGAGGATGCGGCCCTGCCCGCCGGCCAGGTTGCGGAAGGCGGGGTCCGTGAGCCCCTGCGTGGGCCGGCCGGCCTGCGGGTAGATGACGTTGAACTGGAGGAAATTCGGGATGCTCGTCGGGCTGTTGATCGATTGCTGCGTGCGGCCGTCGATCGTGGCGCGGGGCACGAAGGTGCCGTTGTCGTAGTAGGCGGGGAACACGGTGCCGGTGTACTGCTGGAGATCGCGGGAGGGCAGGCTCCACCAGGAGGACATGGCGTCGGAGGGGGGGGTGACGCTGGGCGGGTTGGCGGCGATGTCCCCGTACTCCGCGTTGGCCCGCAGGGTGGTGGGGCCCAGCACGCGGCTGCCCTTGTTCTCGGCGAGCACCGCGGTGATGGCGCCGAAGACGCGCTGGTCCCGCTCCCAGGCCGGGCGTTGACGGTACTCGGCCCGCTTGTTCAATCCCGCCACCCGCACCGCGACGCGCCGCGGGATCAGCTCTCGGTTCAGATCGAACGACTCCCGGTGGGAATGGCGTTGTCCGACCTGCAGCTTGGCCTCGTAAAAGGTGCTCCCGAAGACCGGTGCCAACGTCGAATTGTTCACCACGCCGCCGGGGCTGCCGATGCCAAAGAGCAGGGCATTGGGCCCGCGATTGATCGTGACCCGCTCGGTGTTGTACCCGTCGAACGGGATGTCGGACAGGAAGTAGTCGCGGGTGAGCTCCGCGGAGGCCAGCCCGCGGACGCGCTGGTTGCGCTCGGGCTCCGCGCGGGCGCCGGCCTGGTTCGCCCGGCCCCCGGCGATGGAGCCGCCGGCGAAGTTGCCGTCCGGCCCGCCGATCTCGGTGCCCACGGTGTAGGGCAGCAGCGTGGTGCTGTCGTGGGCGGCGATGTCGTTCAGAAACTCCTTGGTGACGATCGAGATCGAGGTGCCCACATCCTTCAGCGGGGTATTGAGCCGCGTGCCGGCCAGGGTGTTGGTCGCGGTGTAGCCGACATCCTTGGAATCGGAGACGGTGAAGGCCGAAAGTTGGACGGCGTCCTCGCGTGCCGGGGTGGCGGTGGCGTTGGCGCCGGGATTAAGCTGGGCGGCCAGCGGGGTACCGGCGATGAGGGCAGCGAGGACGGCCCGCGGGAGGATTCGGGAGTGCATAGGGGGTTAAGCTGAAGGGTGGGGCCTGATCCGCGGGCTGTCACGAGTAACTCCGTAACGGGTTTGTCACTTGCCGGAGCGCCGTGCGGGTCGGCGGACTCCCGCGCGCGCCGGGCGTCGGCGGGGCCGGGTCGGAACGGATGGGGGGCTGGAACGCGCCTAGTCGGGCAGGAGCTCCGGCACGGGTGGCCGCCCGATGGTGCGGCGGATCGACTCCAGATTCTCCCGGATCAGCGCCCCCATCGACTCGCACCGCAGGTATTCGCCCCGCTGGTAATGCTCCGCGAGCGCCACCCCCAGCCGCTGCACCTTGTCGGGTGTCGAGATTGGATCCTCCGCCATCCCGTGGAGCAGCCGGCCCAGCCGCTCCGAGGCGAGCGCCGCCCGCTGCAGCATCAGCGTGTGCTCCTCGCGCCGGTACTGGCTCGCCGTCTCCGGCCGCAGGTGCCGCGTGCAGAACTGCACCAGCTGCAGGTTGTCCTTGAAGAACTGCGGCAGGTAGAAGTTTTTCCGGCCATCGTAGCTCTGCTGGTCAAAGTCCATCGCCCGGATCCGCAGCTGCGCCTCCTCGAAGTCCGGCGTCACCACGAACACGAAGTTGTACGAGCGCATGTCCCCCAGCAGGCGGACGAAGCAGCGCTCGTTGAACTTCACCAGCTCCTTGGCCACCCGGATCGGCTTCAGCTCCTTCCGCCGCCCCAGCCAGTCGCGGATGTAGATGTCCCCGGGGACGCCCGCCACGTGCTCCTCCACCAGCGTGTCCCCGTGGGTGAGGAAACTCAGGCGGTTCGGGGACAGCAGGTGCTCCAGCTCGAGGCCGTAGACCCGCGAGGCGTCCGCGCGCTTCACGTAGAAGTAGTCCTGGTTGTCGTTGTAGGCGTTGACGATCCGGATGCGGAACGGCGTCGAGTTGCCGAAGGTGCAGAAGTCCACCCGGTCGACGTAGAGGTGCCGCACGACGGACAGGTCGCCGTCGACCTTGAGGGCGGCGTAGACCTCCTTGAGCCCCTCGTTGAGGGCGGTCATCTCGCCGGGATCGTAGATGACGGTGTCCCAGAGCGTCGGCTGCCCCTGCTCGTCGACGAGCGGGATCACCTCGTGGAAGGCGCGGAGCCGGTCGTAGGTGACGGGCAGCGTGCGCTCGCGGCGGTAGCGGCCGAGGTAGTCGCGCAGCTCCTCCCGGATGGGGAAGCTGGGCTTCCGCCGGGTGGGCGGGGGGACGACGGGCGCGGCCTCGGGCATGCCGGCAGCGTGGAGCGCGGGCGGCGCGGACGCACGCCGGAAGCGGCACGGCGGCGGTTGGCGCCGTCTACTCAGTCATTGAGTAAAAATACTCAACCACTGAGTAAACTTGACGGCGTGCTCTGGTGCGGCTCCGCTTCCGGGATGTCCTTCGAGCGCGCGGTGGTGGCGGAACTGGTGGCGGGCTGCCGTCGCCGGGAGCCGCTGGTGCAGGTCCTCGTGGGTCCGCGCCAGGTCGGGAAGACCACGGCCGCCCAGCAGCTTGTGGCCCGGCTGGGCTGGCCGCACGTCTGGGCCGCCGCCGACGCGCCGCTGCCGCCCGGTCCGGAGTGGATCGAGTCGCAGTGGAGCCTGGCGCGCCAGCGGTCCGTCCCCGGCGGGCGGCGGGTGCTGCTCGTGCTCGACGAGGTGCAGAAGGTTTCCGGCTGGAGCGAGGTGGTGAAGCGGCTGTGGGACGAGGAGCAGCGCACCGGGGGCCGGGTGCTGCCGGTCCTGCTCGGTTCCTCCGCGCTCCTGGTGCAGCGGGGCGTTGCGGAGAGCCTCGCGGGCCGGTTCTTCCTCCACCGCTGCCCGCACTGGTCGTGGCCGGAATGCGCGACCGCGTTTGGCTGGTCGCTGGCGGACTGGATTTATTTCGGCGGTTACCCCGGCGCGGCGCAGTTCATCGGGGAGGAGCCCGCGTGGCAGCGGTACGTGGTGGATTCGCTGATCGAGACCGTGCTGGCCCGGGACGTCCTGCAGTTGCAGGCCATCACCAAGCCGGTGCTCCTGCGGCACTTGTTCGCCCTGGCCGCCGCCTACCCGGCCCAGATCCTCTCGTACAACAAGATGCTTGGCCAACTGCACGATGCCGGAAACACGACGACCCTGGCCGGCTACCTGCGGCTGCTGGAGATGGCCTACCTCGTCTCGGGCCTCGAGGTGTTCTCGCGCGGGCAACCGCGCAAGCGGGGCAGCAGCCCGAAGCTCATCCTCTGGAACAACGCCCTGGTCAGCGCCCAAGGGCTGCGGTCCCGCACCGCGGCTTCGGCGGACGGCGCGTGGTGGGGTCGCCTCGTCGAGAACGCCGTCGGCGCCTGCCTCCTCAACGGCCTTGCCGGCCCGGCGTGGAGCGTCACCTACTGGCGCGAGGGCGATCATGAGGTCGACTTCGTGGTCGCGCATGGCGCCTCCGTCTGGGCGGTCGAGGTGAAGAGCGGCCGCCCGGGCCGACTCAGCGGGATGGCCGCCTTCCGCGCCCGCTACCCGAAGGCCGGAGCCCTGGTGCTCGGCGGGGAGGGCATCCCGCTGGAGGAATTCTTCCAGCGGGCGGCGACCAGCTGGTTCGGCTGAGATCGCCGCCGCGAGGCAAATTTTCCTAGCGGAAACCGGCGCGCCGTCCGTTGATGACGGAGAAGATGCTCCCGCCCCCCGACGCCGCCCGCTGGTTCTCCGAACAGGTGCAACCACACGACGCGGTCTTGCGTGCCTGGCTCCGCGCCCGCTTCCCCTCCCTCGGGGAAGTCGACGACCTCATCCAGGAGACCTACACCCGGCTGTTCCGCCTGCGCGCGCGTGACCCGTTGCGCCCGCACGCGGTGAAGCCGCTGCTCTTCACGATCGCGCGCCACCTCGCCCTCGACGAGCTTCGCCGCCGGCGGATCGTTCCGCTGCAGCCTCTGCCCGGGGAGGACGAGGGCGTCCTGCCCGCGGAGGTTGTGCCCGGCGCGGATGAGACCGTGAGCCGCCGGCAGGAACTGGCGCTGCTCGCTGAGGCGATCCAGGCGCTGCCGCCCCGGTGCCGTCAAATCCTCACCCTGCGCAAGATCTACGGTCTGCCGCAGCGTGAGATCGCGTGCCAACTCGGGATCTCGGAGCACACCGTGGAGGCACAGGTCGGGCTGGGAATGCGCCGGTGCGCCGACTACCTGAGCCGGCTGGGTCTCCCCTGAGGCAGGATGAGCGCCGCCGCCGAGCCCACCCCGTCCGACCCGATCGCCGCCGTGGCCGCCGCCTGGTTGGCACGTCGCGACCGTGGGTTCACGCCCGCGGAGCAGGACGAATTCCTGCTCTGGCTCGCGATGGACCCCCGCCATCGCGCGGCGATCGCCCGCTTGGAGCGGACGTGGAACGCCCTCGACGGCTTGGCGGCGTGGGAAACAGCCGACGCTGCGGTCCCGAATCCGGATTTGCTGGCGCCCCCCCGCCGGGATCCGCGGTGGCGCCGGGCGCTCTGGCCATCGGCGCTCGCCTTGGCCGCCGCCGTCACCCTCATGGTCGGGCTGGCCCCGCTGGATCCGCGTCCTCCCGTCGCGGCGCCCGCCCCCGTCGCCGGCCTGCGGGTCATCCCCCGCCCGGAGCCGATGGCGCTGGAGGACGGCTCCTTGGCGCAGGTAAATCACGGGGGAAGGCTGGAATTGGCCTTCGCCCCGGAGGAGAGGCGGGTGCGGTTGACCGAAGGCGAGGCCCATTTCACGGTCCGGCGCGAGCCGGCCCGGCCGTTTGTGGTCGAGGCGGGCGACGTCACGGTGCGCGCGCTCGGCACCGCCTTCAGCGTGCACCGGACCCCGAGTGGCGTCGACGTGCTGGTGACCGAGGGACGGGTCGAGGTGGCCTCACCCACGGGCGAGCCGGTGCCGGTCGAGGTGGGCGAACGCGCGCGGGTGGGGGCGGACCTGCGTCCGGCGGTGGTGACGGCCAGGCCCGAGCTGATCGAGCGTACCCTCGCGTGGCGCGCGGAGCGGCTGGAGTTCGACGGCCTGCCCCTGGCGGCGGTGGTGACGGAATTCAACCTGCGCAATCAGCTGCAGCTGGAGATCGGCGATGCCCCCGCGGGGCGCCTGCGCGTCGCGGGCACGTTCCAGGCGGACAAGCCCGAGGCCTTCGCGCGCCTGCTGGAAGCGGGCTTCGGCATCGCGGTGGAGCGCCGGAGCGCCGCCACCTGGGTCCTGCGCTCCGAGGAGAAGGGAAAGTGATGGGAATTACTAACGGAAATCCCCGGCCCGTTCGTTGAGGAGTTCGGCCCGCGCCCCAACCCGCCGCGCCGCTCCCGAATGAATACCCCATGACCCGTCCCCGCCCCGCCCCGCGATCGCCCTGTCTCGTTGCGGCGGTGGCTTGCCTCCTGTTCCTTGATCCCCGCTTGCCGGGGGCCGAAACCCCGCGGGCCTTCTTCTCCCTGCCCCCGGGCGACGCGGCCGAGACCCTGCGGCTGCTCGCCCGCCAGGCGCCGGAGTCGGTCGTGTTTCCGCCGGACCTCGTGCGCGGCGTGCCGACGCCTCCGCTGCGGGGCGCTCTGACCACCCGTGAGGCCGCGGAACGCCTGGTCGCCGGCACGGCGCTGTTCGTCTCCCAGGATCCCCAGAGCGGCGCCCTGCTGATCGGTCGCCGCGGGGAGTCCACCGTTCCCTCCCCGCCCTCCCCCCCTTCCCCTTCCGACCCCATGATGCCTCCCGCCAAACCCCTCACCGGCCTGGCCGCCTTCCTCGCGTTGGTCGCCGGTCCCTCCGCCCTCGCCCAGGTCCCTGCGCCCGCCCAGGGGCCCGCCGCGGCCCCGACGGAAGAAATCATCTCCCTCAACGCCTTCACCGTCTCAGCCACGCCGGCCAACGGCTACCGCGCCGAGAAAACGGTGTCGGGCACCCTGATCGCCACCGAGGTCAAGCGCTTGCCCGCGAGCATCCAGGTGGTCACCGAGGCGTTGATCGCCGACCTCGACACCCGGCGAGTCGAGGACTCGATCCGCTTCGTCAGCGGGGTGGGCCTCTCCGCGCGCAACGAGGGGGCGGGCGGCGGCACGCGCAGCGAGCAGTTCGTGGTGCGCGGGTTCCAGACCTCGCAATTGCTCCGCAACGGCATCCGGATGCAGGGCATCACCAACTCGGTGAACCTGGAACGGATCGAGGTCCTCAAGGGCCCCAGCTCGATCTTCTTCGGCGCTGCTGATCCCGGTGGCGTGATCAACGTGATCACCAAGAAGCCGCAGCCGGAACGGTTCGGCTCCGCCCGGTTGGGCGTCGGCGACAACCGCTACCGTTACGCCGAACTCGATGTGAATCAGCCGCTGGTCGGTCGGACACTGCTGTTCCGCCTGATGGCCTCGTGGCTCGACACCGAGGGCTGGCGCAAGTTCTGGCGCGACGAACAGACCTTCCTCAGCGGCGTGCTCGAATGGAATCCCACGGCGACGACCCGCGTGACCCTCGACGCCCAGCGGCGCAAGCAGGGTGGCATCCAGGAGCGGCTTGGAGATGTTTTCCTGACCACGGACCGCCCCGCGCCCTTCACGCAGCAGTTGCTGACCGGAGCCGCGCTGGCCCGGGCGATCGAGCTGGGCGCGCTGACCCCGACCGACACCTACGACGATCGCGCGGACTTTTACTCCGTCACGGTGACCCAGAAACTGGGCGATCGCGTGCTCCTGAGCGCCGTCCACGGGGCGAGCGACGGGAACCGGCTGCAGCGCACGACCGTCACGCGGAACCGCATCGCCGTGAACGACAACCACTCGTACTTCGACCGGCCTGGCATCTCCTCGATCGGGGCGATCAACCGCACGTTCAACCTGAACGTGCTCGCCACGCTCGACGTCCTCGGGGTGCGGCAGAAGCTGGTGGCGGGATGGGATCGCTCCGAGATCGGGACGAGCGAGCTGCTCTTCGCGTGGGCGAACAACAGCCCCTACACCACCAAGCGCTTTCTCTTCGCGCCCGGCACGGACGCTGAGATCTTCGGGGTGCGCCGCTATCCGACCCTGGCGGAGATCGGAACGCCGGGGGGGCCCACCGCGGTGGTGAATTCCCCCTGGACGAAGCCGGTGTGGCAACAGGGCGCCTACGTGACCGACCAGATCAGCCTCCTCGGCGACCGGCTAACGCTCCTCGCCGGGACCCGTTGGAGCGACTTGCGCGGGCAAGGGCGCACGGCTTGGACCCCCCAGTATGGGGCCGCCTTCGCGTTGACCCCGGCGGTTTCCGCTTACGCGCTCCGCTCCGAGTCCTTCCGGCCCAACGGCCGATCCAGCACGATTGATCCCACTTCGCCCTTCTTCCCCCCGGAGACCGGCGTGGGCAACGAGGCGGGGCTCAAGTTCTCCCTCTTGCGGGGTACGCTCACCGGCACGGCGGCGGTGTTCCGCGTCGACAAGACGAACGTCCGCCGGGTCAACAGCGGGGCGGCCGTGCTCGGCATCAACGGTGCCTCGCTCACCGACGGCGAGCGCTCCGACGGCTTCGAGCTGGATGTGGTCTGGACCCCGGTCCGCGGCCTGAGCGTGATCGGCGCCTACGCGCACATCAACGCGCGCGTGGTCGCGGATGTGGTCAATACGGCGAGCTCCCCCGATCTGAACGGGGATGGCCGTCCGGACACCCTCGGTCTCCCCCTCCGGGGCAATTCGCCTGATTCGTGGAGCCTGTGGGTGAAGTACGACTTCGCCGCGCGGCCGTTCGCCGGACTCTCCCTCAGCGCCGGATATCAGCGGCGCGATGGCCCGATCCCGTTGGACGCCTCCTTCGCGCGCAAATTCGTCGTGGAAGACGGTTACAGCCGCCTCGACCTGATGGCGGCCTACACGGCCCGGATCTTTCAACGGCGGGTCAAGTTTCAGGCCAACGTCGACAACGTCACCGACGAGTTCTACGCGGACAAGTCGCTGGGTTATGCGAACCCGCGCACCTGGCGCCTTTCCGCCACGACCAACTTCTGAACCTGCCTCCGCCTGCTCCATGAACCGCCGCCACTTCCTCTCCTCCCTTGGCGCCACGGCTGCCGCCGCTCCGCTCGCCGCCGCCGAGCCGGGCTCCGGTGCAGGGATCGAAACCGATGTCCTCGTGGTCGGCGGGGGCACGGCCGGGACCATCGCCGCCCTGCAGGCCGCCCGGCTCGGCGTGCGCACGATGCTGGTCGAGGCGGGCAGCCAGCTCGGCGGCACCACCACCACCGCGGGCGTGGATTTCCCGGGCCTCTTCCACGCCTGGGGCAAGCAGGTCATCGCGGGCCTCGGCTGGGAATTGGTCACCGCCGCGGCCGCGCTCAACGACGACGACCTGCCGGACTTCTCCGTGCCGACCGGGCGCCAGCATTGGCGGCATCAGGTCCGAATCAATGGGGCGCTTTACGCGGCGCTGGCCGAGGAGGCGTGCGTGCAGGCGGGGGTGCGACTGCGGTACTATGAGTCGCCCGCCGCCGTCTCCGCCGTCGCGGACGGCTGGCGCGTGCGGCTGGTGGGCAAGGGCACCGAGGTCACGGTCCGCGCCCGGCAGCTGCTCGACGCCACGGGCAACGCCGCGATTGTCGGTCTGGCGGGTCTCCCCCGCCGCCGAGAGAAGACCGCCCAACCCGGCACGCTGATCTACCGGCTTGGCGGCTGGGACACGGCGGCGGTGGATGTGCCGTTGCTGCAGAAGAGGGCGGAGGCCGCGATCGCTTCCGGTGAGCTCAGGATGACCGACATCCGCGGCAACATCGCGGGTATCCTGCGCAGCGGGGGCGAGAACGCGATGCACGTCCCGGGTGCGGACTCCTCCACTTCCGAGGCCCATACCAGCACCAACATCGCCGGCCGCGCCTCCCTGCTCCGCGTCATCCGCTTCCTGAAGCGGGACCCCGCGTTTGGCTTTATGAAGGTCGAGCGGCTCCAGCCCGAGACCGGGGTCCGTGAAACGTACCGCATCGAGGGAGAAACCACCGTGACGCACGAGGATTACGTCCGCGGCCGCGTCTTTCCGGATGCCATCGCGCACTCCTTCTACCCGATTGATCTTCACGTCGACGGCAGCATCGTGCCGCGGCATCTGGAGGAAGGCGTGGTCCCGACCATTCCCCTCGGCGCCCTGATTCCGCGCCGCAGCCGGAACCTGATGGTCGCGGGGCGCTGCCTCAGCAGCGACCGACTCGCGAATTCCGCCCTCCGAGTGCAGGCGTCCTGCATGGCCATGGGGCAGGCAGCGGGGGCGACCCTGGCCCTCGCGGTCCGCGCCGGCGCTTCCCCGGCGGCCGTGCCGCTCGCGGAGATCCGCCGGGAACTCGCCCGCCACGGCGCAATCGTTCCACAGGTCGCCTGAGCTCCCGGTCCCCGGCTCCGTCGTGGGGCCGTGTGGCGATGCCGCAACGGGGCCCGTGCGTTGCTCACTGCCGATCCGCCATCGTTCCTGGAGCCAGCGATCCCGCAGGCCGGGCGTTCCGCCGCCCCGGCGGGAAAGGGTTGCCACCCCGTTGGGCTCGCGGGCACGGTTCCGCGGCTTCCCCGTGCCGTCCCGCTCCGCTTCCGCCCCCCGCTTCCTGCCGCGCGGCCCCCGCTGGTTGGCCGCCGCGCTGCTCGGCTGCGCCGCTGCGGGCGCGGCCCCGGACTTCGAGCGCGAGGTCCAGCCGGTGCTCGCCACGCATTGCCTGAAGTGCCACGGGCCGGAGAAACAGAAGGGCGGCTACCGCGTCGACGTGAAGGCCGTCGCGCTCACCGGCGGCGAGGGCTCCGCGCCGAACCTGCTCCCGGGCAACGCCGCCGGCAGCCCGCTCTTCCGCTACGTCAGCGGCGCCGATCCCGAATTGCGGATGCCGCCCGCCGGCGAACCCCCGCTCGCCCCCGCCGAGATCGCCGTCCTGCGCGCGTGGATCGACGCCGGCGCCCCCTGGCCCGACCACGCCAGCGCCACCGTCGCCGACCCGCTCGCGTGGTGGTCGCTCCGACCCGTAGCCCGCGTCACCCCGCCGCCCGCGGCCCCGCACCCGATCGACGCCTTCATCCGCGCCCGCCTGACCGCCGCCGGGCTCCCGCCCTCGGCCCCGGCCGATCCCCGCACGCTGATCCGCCGCCTGGCCTTCGACCTCACCGGCCTCCCACCCACGCCCGAGGAAATTGCCGCCTTCGTGGCTGATCCCGCCCCGGACGCCTACGCGCGCCTCGTGGACCGGTTGCTCGCGTCCCCGCGCCACGGCGAGCGCTGGGCGCGCCATTGGCTCGACGTGGTGCACTACGGGGACACCCACGGCTACGACAAGGACAAGCCCCGGCCGAACGCCTGGCCCTACCGCGATTACGTCATCCGCGCCTTCAACCTCGACAAACCCTACGCGCGTTTCGTGCAGGAACAGATCGCGGGCGACGTGCTCTTCCCGGACTCGCCCGAGGCCGTGGAGGCGCTGGGGTTCATCGCCGCCGGCCCCTGGGACTTCATCGGCCACGCCGAGGTCCCGGAGTCCAAGCTCGACGGGAAACTGGCCCGCCACCTCGACCGCGACAACATGGTCGCCAACGCCCTCGGCACCTTCGCGAGCGCCACCGTGCACTGCGCCCAGTGCCACCACCACAAGTTCGACCCGATCCCCCAGGAGGACTACTACCGCCTGCAGGCTGTGTTCGCCGCCCTCGACCGCACGGACCGCCCTTACCACCGCGACCCCGCGGTCCACGCGCGCGCCCGCCGGCTGCAGACTGAACAAGCGGCGAACAGTGCCGCCCTCACCGCCCTCGAGGCTCCCTGGCGTGCCTCCGCCGGCCCGGCGCTGGCGGAGCTGGAACGCGCCCTGGCCGCCTCCGCCGCACGCGGCCCGAACGTCCGCCGCGGCTACCACAGCGCCACCGCCGCCACGGCGGACACCGTGAAGTGGGTGCAGGTTGACCTCGGCGCCCCGGTCGAGATCAACCGCATCTGGCTCCTGCCCGCCAGCGACCCCTTCAACGGCATCGGGGACGGCTTCGGCTTCCCGGTGCGCTTCAAGGTCGAGGTCAGCGACGACCCGGAATTCCGCGCCGGCGTCCAGCTCGCCTGGATCCGCTACGACGTGACGTTCATGGCCGACTTCCCCAACCCCGGCCTCACGCCCTTCTCGACCGGCGGGGGCAAGGACGACGGCCTCGCGGGCCGTTACGTGCGCGTGACCGCCACGCGCCTCGCGCCGCGCAAGGACGACTACATTTTCGCCCTCGCGGAGCTGAAGGTGACCGACCGGGCGGGCCACAACGTCGCGCTCGGCAAACCCGTGACCTCCCTCGACACCATCGAGGCCGGGCAGCGGTGGGCGCGGGCGAACCTCACCGACGGACTGGCGCCGTCCGGCCCCGGCACGGAGGAGCAGGCCGCGCTGGCCGCTCGGCGCGAGGAGGTGCTGCGCGCCGCCGCCGGCACGGAGGGATGGGAGCGGCGCACCGCGCTCCGGCGCGAGGCCGAGCGGCTGGCCGCCGAGGTGGCCGCGCTGCCCAAGCCCGATCTCGTTTATGCCGGGGGCATCCACCGCGGCACCGGCAGCTTCGCCGGTACGGGCGGGAGTGGCGGGCGCCCGCGGCCGATCCATCTCCTCGCCCGCGGGCAGGTCACGCATCCGGGCCGCCTGGTCGCCCCCGGCGCCCTCTCGGCGGTCACCTTCGCGCCGGCCACGTTCGAGCTCCCGGAGGACGCGCCGGAGGGCGAACGCCGCGCGGCCCTCGCGCGCTGGCTGACGGATCCGCGCCATCCCCTCACGTGGCGCAGCATCGTGAACCGGGTCTGGCAGTACCACTTCGGGCGCGGGCTGGTGGAGACGCCGGACGACTTCGGGCGCAACGGCGGCCAACCCTCGCACCCGGAACTGCTGGACTGGCTCGCCGCCGAGTTCCGCGACGGCGGTGGCTCGCTCAAGGCGCTGCACCGCCTGATCGTCACCAGTGAGACCTATCGCCAATCCTCGGCCGCGAACCCGGCTGGCGCGGCGCTGGACGCGGGCAACACCCTCCTCTGGCGGCAGAACCGGCGCCGGCTCGAGGCCGAGGCGGTCCGCGACGCGGTGCTCGCGGCGAGCGGCCGGCTGGACCTCGCGATGGGCGGGCCCGGCTGGCGGGACTTCGTGGTGGAACGCCCCGAGCACTCGCCGCACTACGTCTACGCGAAGGCCGACCCGGACGACCCCGCGACCTTCCGGCGTTCGATCTACCGGTTCATCGTGCGCTCGCAGACGCAGCCCTGGATGACCGCCCTCGATTGCGCGGATCCCTCGATGCGCGTCGATCGCCGGAGCGAGAGCCTCTCGCCGTTGCAGGCGCTGGCGTTGCTCAACAATGGCTTCATCCTCACGCAGGCGCGGCACTTCGCGGCCCGGGTGACGGCGGAAGCCCCGGACCTGGCGGGTCAGGTCGCGCGGGCGCACGCCCTCGCGGTCGGCCGCGCGCCCTCGCCCGCGGAGGCGGCGCGCCTCGGGGAGTTCGCGCGTACCCACGGCCTGCCCGCGTTGTGCCGGCTGCTGCTGAACCTGAACGAATTCCTCTTCATCGACTGAGGCTGCCACGATGACCAACGATTCTCCCTACCACCGGCAGTCGCCCCTGCGGCCGACGACGCGCCGGGATTTCCTCTGGAGCTCCGGCGGCGGTCTCGGCGGCCTCGCCCTCGCGGCGATGCTCGGCCGCGACCGGGCCCTTGCCGCGCCCGCCGCTGGCGCCCCGGCTCCGCGGGCGAAGCGGGTGGTGCAATTCTTCATGGCGGGCGCCGCCAGCCACCTCGACCTCTTCGACTACAAGCCGGAGCTGGTGAAGCGCCACGGCCAGCCGAGCGATTTCGGCGAGCCGGTCGAGGCCTTCCAGAACGGCCTCGGGCCTTGGCTTCGCCCCCTCTGGGACTTCCAGCCTTACGGCGGCTGCGGCAAGCTGCTCAGCGAGGTTGTCGCCCCGCTCGGGGGCGTCGTCGATGAGCTGGCGTTCGTCCATAACATGACCGGCAAGTCCGGCGTCCACAGCGCGGCCACGCTCCTGCAGGCGACGGGTTTCCAGCTGCCCGGGTTCCCGGGCGCGGGCTCCTGGGTCAGCTACGGGCTCGGTTCGCTCAACGACAACCTGCCGACCTTCGTCGTGCTCCCGGACCACCGCGGCTTCCCCTCGAACGGGGTGAAGAACTGGGATTCCGCCTTCCTCCCCGCGCAG
Organism: Opitutaceae bacterium; assembly: GCA_049428505.1. Classification (GTDB taxonomy): domain Bacteria; phylum Verrucomicrobiota; class Verrucomicrobiia; order Opitutales; family Opitutaceae; genus ER46. The sequence continues at coordinate 47,186 of JBMTAG010000013.1, forward strand.
CACAGCGGGACGCTCGTCTATCCCGACGCGGAGGCGCCGATCGCCGACCTGCACCCGCACCGCGCCGGCGCCTACGTGACCCCCGCGGGCGAGGCGGACGCGCACCGCTTGCTGGCGGAGTTGAACCGCGGCCACGCCGCCACCCGCGAGGGAGACCAGCGCCTCGACGCCCGCATCCGCAGCTACGAGTTGGCGGCGCGGATGCAGCTGGCGGCCCCGGAGGCGCTCGACCTCAAGGCGGAGCCGGAACACGTCCTGCGGCTGTACGGCCTCGAGCGGGGCCCACAGGCGTGGCCCAAGGAGATCAACGCGGAGGAGGAGACGTGGCACTTCGGCCGCAAGTGCCTCGCCGCGCGCCGGCTGCTCGAGCGCGGTGTGCGTTTTGTCCAGGTCTGGAGCGGCAACGACAACAGCTTCCCGCGCCGCAACTGGGACTCCCATGAGGACGTGCGGCGTGACCACGGCCCGCTGGCGCTCGGGATGGCGCGCGGCGCCGCGGCGTTCATCCAGGACCTGCGCCAGCGCGGCCTGCTCGAGGACACGCTCATCCTCTGGACGACGGAGTTCGGGCGGATGCCCTCGACCCAGGGCGGCAAGGGCCGCGACCACAACCCGTTCGTGTTCACCAACTGGCTCTGCGGCGGCGGCATCCGCGGCGGGATCACGCGCGGCGAGAGCGACGCCTTCGGCTACAAGCCGCTCGACCGGGCCAACCCGACGACGGTGTACGACATCCACGCGACGCTCTTGCACCAGCTGGGCCTCGACCACACGCGGCTGACCTTCCGCCACAACGGCATCGACCGCCGCCTCACCGACGTCCACGGCCGCGTCCTGCGCGAGTTGCTCGCGTGAGCGCGGGCAGGCCCGAGTGCCCGGCCGGCCTCAGGGTGCCTTGAGGGTGGCGATGAGGTAGGCGGTCGGGTCCGCGTGCTTCACGCCGGGGGCGCCCGGGTAGACCAGTTCGCACGGCACGCCGGCGGCGGCGCAGCGCTCCTGCAGCTTCACCCCGAAGTTGGCCGTGTGCGTCGGATCCTTCTGCTCCTGCCCGAGCGCCGGCGGCGCGCTGTACGACAGGTACACCGGCGGGTCCCCGGCGCTGACGAGCGCGTAGGGGGAGAACTCGGCGATCCACGGCAGCAACCGCGCGCGCGCCGCGAGGAAATTCGGAAACGAGCCGACCCCGAAGGCGTGGCCGCCGTAGCGGCTGTTGGGCGTCCATTCCTGCATCTGCCGCGGATCGAGGGTCGTCTGCGCGCCGAGGACCGCCGCGCAGAACAGGCGGGTGGATTCGCGCGCCACAGGGTCACCGCTGCGGGGATCGGCGAGGTCCGGGCTGAAGGCGAGCCAGAGGCTGGAACAGGCGCCGGCCGAGCCGCCCGCCGCGCCGATGCGGACGCGGTCCAAGTTCCACGCGGCCGCCTGGCTGCGTACGAATTGCAGCGCCCGGGCGGCGTCCTGCAGCGGCGCGCGGACGGGCGGCACCACGTTCTCGGCTTCGGCGTGGCGAATGAGGCGGTAATTGATCGCGACGACTGAGATCCCGGCCTTCAGCAGCGCGGCGACGTCGACGAACCGGTCGACCCGCTCCTTTTCCCCGCCCTGCCAGCCCCCACCATGGATGACGAACGCGACGGGCGTCGGCGTGGTGGACGGGGCGCGCCAGAAATCGAGCACCTGGCGTTCGTGGGTCCCGTAGCGCACCTCGGCGAGCGTGGGTTTGGGCACCGCCGCGGCGTACGCGGGTCCGGCGTCCGGAGCCTTGGCCTTGGGCGCGGCCGCGGGAGCGACGACGGGTAAAAGGGCGAGCAGGGCAAACGCGGCGAACCTCTGGAGCAGCATAGGATGATCGAGCCGTTTCCGCGGGCGGCAGGCAAGCCCCCGGCGGATGGGGTGGGTCGCTTAGGCGGATAAGGCGTCCGGCTCAGGCGGGACCGAGGAGGTTGCGCAGGGCGGCGAGGTACTTCTCGCGCGTGCGGGCGATGACTTCGGGCGGGAGGCGCGGCCCCGGGGGCTTCTGGTCCCAGGCGATGGCCAGCAGGTGGTCGCGGACGAACTGCTTGTCGTAGCTCGGCGGCGAACCGCCGGGCGCGTAGGCGTCGGCCGGCCAATAGCGGGACGAATCGGGCGTCAGCACCTCGTCGATGAGGAACAGGTTGCCCGCCGCGTCGGTGCCGAACTCGAACTTCGTGTCGGCGAGGATCATGCCCGACTGGCGGGCCCGGTCGTGGCCGAACTGGTAGAGCGCGAGGCTGAGGGCCTTCACCTGCGCGTAGAGCGCGGGGCCCACGATCGTCGCGCCCTGGGCATCGTCGATCGGTTCGTCGTGCTGGCCCTTGGGCGCCTTGGTCGTGGGCGTGAAGAGCGGTGTGGGGAGCCGGTCGGCCTGGCGGAGGCCGGGGGGCAGGCGGTGGCCGCAGACGGACCCGCTGGCGCGGTAGGCGCTCCAGCCGGAACCGATGAGGTAGCCGCGGGCGACGCACTCGATGGCGAGCGGGCGGAGCTTGCGGACGATCATGCTGCGGAGGCGGAGGTCCGGGTCGTGCAGGCCGCGGCGCGTGAATTCGCCCTCCTGATCGGGCAGCAGGTGGTTGGGGACGAGGTGGCCGGTCTGGGCGAACCACCAGTGGCTCATCTGCGTGAGGATCGCGCCCTTGCCGGGGATGCCGTCGGGCAGGACGACGTCGAAGGCGGAGAGACGATCGGTGGCGACGAGGAGGAGGGCGTCGCCGAGGTCGAAGATCTCGCGGACCTTGCCGGAGGCGAGGCGGGGGAAGGGGAGGCCCTCGATCGTGGTGACGGCGGTCGTGGGGAGCTGGGCGGCGAGGGCGGCGAAGGTCATGACGGACGGCGCGGAGTTGTGCGGGGGAAGGCGGCGGGGCGGCGAGCAAAACCGCGCGGCGGGGGTGGCGTGCAGAATTGGGTTGCGGGGCGGGGGGGGCGACGTACCGTCCGCCCTTCGTTGGTTGGTCCCCATCGTCTAGCCTGGCCTAGGACACCACCCTTTCACGGTGAGAACCGGGGTTCGAATCCCCGTGGGGACGCCACCGCTCTGTAGAGAGCGACGGCAACCGCCAAAACGGCGATTTTGCGCACACTTTTGCGCCACGGTGCAGCAAGGTGCACCAATGTCCAAAGCAGACAGACGGTAAGTCCTGCCCTGCGACGCACTCCGCCTCCGCCACCCCCTCAAGTGTCTGCTACCCCCGCAGGAGGGCGAAGCTGGCAACGCCTGCCATCAATCACTCCGCAGGCGGTCCAGCACCATATGTATGCCACCCTGACCCCGATTTCGGCCCTGTTGGGCGGACGGAGGTGGGTGGGGTTGTTCCTCGTCTGACTTTTTTTAGTCAGAAGACACGCCGTCCGTCGTCAGCGGACCTTGTCTGCAACGAGCAGCGCCGACTTCGTCAGGTATTCCGTCACGGTCAGGTGAAGCCTGCTGGCCACCTTGGTGATGGTCGCCTTGTCCTGCTTCGTTAGCCGCAGCAGCACCGCCTCCGTCTTGGGAAGCGACTCTACCTCGGACTTGCTGACCTTCGGCAACTTTTTGGAGGACTTGCTGCGTTTCATTACGCCGCAAGTTTCTCGTGCCGTCGCAGGATTGCCAGCACGGTTTGTGGCTTCCACTTGCCGCCGAACTTCGTTGGCACGCCTTCCACCTCCATACTGCGAGCCACTGCACCCAGCGTCATCCCGCTGGCCCGCCGTTCAACGATGCGGGCGATGGTGGCCTGCTCCTGCTCGTTGGGCACCAGTAGCACGCCATCCGTGGCAAGGTCGTAGCCCATTGGTATCTTATGAGATATCCGCTTGTTGTGCTGCCGAAGGTGGCTCATAGCACTGGTCGTGCGTTGCCGCAGTTGGTTCCGCTCAAACTCCGACAGCACGCTCATCAGTTGGAAGAACATCCGCCCCACGGCGTTGGAGGTGTCCAGCGACTCGCTCAAACTGGCGAGGTTGGCCCCCGCCTTCTCCAGTTGCTCTGCAAGGGCAAGGGTGTCCCTGACGCTACGGCTGAAGCGGCTCAAGGAGTAGACCACGAGGATGCCACCCTCACGGCAGACCGCCGCCATCGCCTTCTTCAGTTCAGGGCGGTTGTCGGCTCGGCCAGCAGACCTCACCTCTACGAAGACCCCAGCGAGGTCGTGGCCATTAGCCTTCGCCCACGCCTCAATGCGTTCCTGCTGATTTGCCAAACTGACGCCATCATTCTGGACGGAAATACGACAATAACCAAAAGCTTTCATGGATATCTTCCATGCTAGCTATTTTGGATGGTAGCAAGACCGATTTCAACAACGGGTCGGTTATTGGTGGCAAAATCACCCCGCCAGAACCGCCTTCTACCACGACGCGGGCGGGTTGGGGCGGGCGATTCGGCAAAGTGCCAATCTGATGGGGGGAAGGAATTGGATTGAATTTTCGGGTGGGGTTGGGTGCGTTTCGATAACCCCATTACCCAATGAAACACAGGTCTCCCTTTGTCCTATTCCTCGTCGTGCTTTTAAGCTCGGGTTTGAGAGGTGAGTTGGAGTTTTCCGCGTTTGTCGTGCTCCAAAAGTCCGAGTTGTTTGTCCTCCGAGATTTAGAACAGGACCAAACGTCAGGATTCCTGAATCTCGGTCAGTCCTTTCATGGGTACACACTTAAGTCCTTTGACAAGAATCGTGAAGTAGTAACGGTCCAAAAGGACGGCCGGGATTTGGAAATCCGACTAAAGGTATCCAAAATCAAGGACGGGAAAATTACCGTCGCAGGAATGGTATCAGCTCTAAACGGCCAAAATGCGGAAGGGGTCCGTGTATCACTTTTCATTGGTGAGGAGAGTGTCATTCCTCTTTCTGAATCGTTGCGGCTTTCCATCACACCGACTCGTACGGCCGAGGGACATATGAAGTATGCTGCAAAGTTCATCACTATTACCGAAGGCAAAGAGAAGGTTGTTTTGTGCCCTGCCGTCGTGGCTTTGCCGGGCAGTCCCTTCGCCGTTAAGGTTGGGGCATATGGCTACCAGTTCGCTCCGCAACCGTAACCGAACCTTCTATGGCCGATTGGGACCACCTTACGGGACAGAGGACCGCACAAGCCAGCTAGCACTTCCGCATTCGGCCTAGCGACGCTTCCTGCTGGCTTGCTCCAGTTCCTTCTTCCTCTTGGAAGCATCCTTCAGCTTGGCCATCACTTTTTTTGTAGCTGCTAGCTTGGATTGTAGTGCGGCAAGCTTCTTTTTCTGGAGGTCCACGCCTACGGAACTGCCAGTCAGAGCTGTTTCAGTAAGTTCGACGTGCTTTGCCAGCGCATCACCCAGCAGCGTGGTGACATCGCTGATGATGCTGATGAGTTCAGATTGAGTCAGCCTCATTGGTCATTCCATCAGTTCCGAAAATACCTTGGCACGCTGATTTATCAGAAGTGCTATCTTGGTATCAATATGGCCAATCTTCGCGTTGAGCTTGTCGATTTTCTCGGCTTTTCTAAAATGAAGCTCAATCGGTGAAACTGGGTTCGTCTTCTTGGTGTTTTTGTCCTGCTTTTTCATAGTTAGTTCTCCTCAAAGAATAACTATCAGACAGGTTTCGTTTTCAGAGAGGTTCAGAGTTATTTTATTCGGAAGGGTTGTGGTGGATGCACACTTCACCCCTTGCAGGATAAAGTGTGCATCGCTCGTCATTCTCTTCGGAATGGGAGGGCGGCTTGTCACCGGAGCCAGCTACGGCTCCAGCACCCTTGTAGGAAAAGTCATACCAGACGTGAAACCTGTGGCAGAGTGCTCTTCGTCTCTTGCGAGACAACAGTTGCGGTGGGTTGGTCAAACAGTGCGGTCAAGCCCACCACTTTTTCGTTGGCCTTGCTTCTTCCCTCGCAGGCCGTGCTATCAAACGGGATATACCGTTCGCCTCACACTTTACGCCCAGCCCGTGTTTCAGGTTCTTTGCTGGGGATATCAACCTTCCCGGTGAATGGACTGTGGGAGGATAACCTTCTAGCGCGTGAAGGTTTTCGAGCATCACTTACTGACTAACTGGGTATTTGTTAAGGCTGGCCCACTGGGGCATTGAGCGCCGCTTACGGACCAAAGAGGAAGCCCCACCAGCGACAGTGGGGCTTCCTGAACTAACTGAAAGTCCTTTGAGTCGCTGATGACATCTTCGCTGAATAAATATGTCAGAGCAGGGCGAAACGATGGAAAATCGACCTATAAGAAGTCATTAGGCTGGCAGCACAGCGTCGTCAGGCAAGTCGTCAACTTCTCGAAGGCTGATTGCGAGTAAAGCGGGTGCTTCAGGGCGACGACTTGCGCGGAACTCTGCCCATTGCCTTCGAAGGTTGAGCCTCTCCACAGGAACTACACCTTTTTCGAGGTAGTCCATCAGCGAGCGGTAGACCACCATCCTGCGACCACGGCGCTTGCCGGGAAGTAGGACTGGGCGAGACGCGACGACGGCCTTGTAGCCGTTGGCCTTGGTCGGGCGTATCAGGTTGTAGATGCCAGAGCGCGAGAGTCCGGAGTGCGGACACTTGGTGCCAGTGCGCGGAATGGAGATATATTCCGGTTTATCCATTGACGGCCTCCTTCAGCGGCTCTGAAGCGGGGAACTGCTCGACAGTGCCTCCTTGTGGCGGCGGCTGCGGGCGGGATGAAGGCACCGTGAACTTCAGTATGCCCATTTGTTTGGTCTCGTCGTCTATGTCGGTGTAGATGCGATGCACCGCCTCCGACTCGTGGCCAATGATGTCCTTCACGATGGCTGGGGCGACGCCAGCCCGATGCAACTGCGAGGTCAGGAAGTGCCGGAAACTATGGAACGAGAGTGGGCTGAATGCCCGCTTGGCGCTGCGGCCTTTGCCCCGCGTGTGATGCGTGCGCCTCTCCGCGTAGTTGAGCGAGGCAAGCAGGATGTAGAACTCATCCGAGAGCCGTGCTGCGTTTCCCCGATGCTTCTCAAACTTCGCGTGTGCTACGGGAAAGATGGGCTTGTCGTTCGCGTTCTGACCGCGATTGGCCGTGAGCCACGCCTCCGCAATCGGATGGAGCGGCACACGCATCCTGCGGCCCGTCTTGCGAGAGATGAAAGCGAGGATGGAACCCTGCACATCACTCCAACGCCAACTAACGATGTCGCCAAGCCGCTGGCCCGTGTATGCGCCAAGCGTGGTGATGCCCTTCCACTCGCCGTCGGCGGCTTGGATGATAGTGTCCACCTGCTCCTGCGTGAAGGGCAGGCGCTTCATCGGTTCATGCTCGGTCAGTTTGATTTTCTTCAGCCGCTTGCAGATGTCGTCTGGTAGCAGGTTCTCGGACCACGCGTCGCGGAGGGCGGCAGCGAGCAGCGTCAACTTGTTGTTGGCCGTTCTGGCGCGGACCTGCCTGCCCGCCGCGAGGACGAAGGACGACAAGTCCGACTCTGTGAGTTGACGGAGGGGGTGGTCGCCACGCTTGCCGAGAAACGCGAGGAACTCCCGCACGATTTGGCGATACTTGTCTGCTGCGCGGAGTGCTCCCCGCGCCGCCTTGTTCTCGCACCACTGGTTGAGATACTCGCGGACGGTGAAGGTCGGGGCCGTGGTGCCCGTCGCCTCGCGGTAGATGTCTGCCATCACACGCTGGACTTGGGTGGCGGTCAGCGCGCCCTTTGCAGCGGCTTCCAACTGTGCCAGTACCTCCTGCGCCTTCTTCTTGTCGGTCTGCTTCGTGGAGCAGGAGACCCGCTTGCCTTGCGCGTTGCGAAAGCGAGCGTGCCAGATTTTGCCTCTTTGTTTCAGTGAACTCATGTTGGTCCTTTATTTTATATGTTGTTGTTTACGATGGACCTATGCTGGCCGAAATCTATCCAAAGTCAAGCCAAAAGATATCCGGTAAGATATAAAACAATTCCGTTTTCCCTCAACGATTTTTGCGCACACTTTTGTGCCACGCAGCCACGGGTGAGGATGTCCACCAAAGTCCACTTCAGAGGGAGGCGGTGGTTTTCAGAGGGGAATGTGCCGGACCGGGGTTCGAATCCCCGTGGGGACGCCACCGCTCTGGAGAGAGCGGGGGCAAACGCCGAAAGAGCGGTTTTGCACACACGTTTGTCCCAGGGTGCAGCAAGGTCCACGAAGGTCCAAAGGAGAGGGACCGTAATCCCAGCCCTGCGACGCACTTCGCCCCGTTTCTCCAAGGGGTGTCTGCTACCGCCGGCGGAGGACGCTGTCCGAGAGGTCTGGGTCTAATCACTCCGCTGGAGGACAATGACGCTTTAACCCAAGGTTTTGGACCAGACGGGGCATTACCGCACCGTCACGTGGTCGCTTGCCAGTCCTCGATGACGAGGCGTGGCACGCGACTGAATTCGCGCACGTTGTGGGTCACGAGGACTGCACCCAACGCCAACGCGTGGCCGGCAAGCAGCACGTCATGCGGCCCGATGGGTTGCGCGTTGGGCTTGAGCGTTTCAAGGTAGGCCCGCACCGAGGCTGCCTCAGTGGCCTCCTCTTCGCCAAACGACCTCACGAAGGGAAGTACCGACCGAAGCAAGGTCAGCCGATCGGAGGCCTTCATGGGATCGGAACTGCGGGCGGCGCCATATTCCAATTCATACCAAGCTACGGAGGATAAAACGCAGTCGCCCACGTGCCGAGCGACTTTCTTGGACACGTTCTTATCGATCCCCCGCGCGAGACGGGAGAGAACGTTGGTATCGAGTAGGTAGAGCGGCATCGATCACGGACGGGCCCAATCCTCTTGAATCGGTGGCAACGCCCGAAGCTTGCGCAGGGCTTTCAGTCGGCGCGACTTGGCGGCCGGATCGAGGACCATGAAACCGTCCGGCATGGGCGTGACCTCGTAGGTCTTGGACTTGACCGCGAGCGAGCGGGGCAGGCGCAGCGCCTTGGAGTTTCCCGCTTGGAAGACTTTTGCCGTGATTGCGCTCATGTGCCTACATCGTAGCTACGGGGGTTGCCGTCAAGTCGAGGTGCTCGGCGGCGCGGACGCGTTGCTTGCTTGACCAAGCTTGCTCATGCCGCCCCTCAAGTAGTCCCCGCGGTTTACCCTGAGTTGATCGGAAATTGATTGGTGCTCATGGGCAAAAGTTCCAACGCCTCATGAATCGGGAAAAATGGCTAATTCTCATCGAATGATCCCCCTCTGCTCCTTTTTCTACCTAGGTACTTGGGGTTCGAATCCTCGTGGGGACGCCCACCTTCGCCTAGGCTTCGGCGGGCAGGCCAGCTGAGTGGGGGGCCCGACGGGGTCAGGCCGTTGCACGGTGCGCCCTGTACGGGAGGCGCGACTCGGG
>JBMTAG010000014.1:0-56319 GCA_049428505.1 Opitutaceae bacterium
GACCCCGTCCTAGTCGGCCGGCCCTCAGTCCCGGCTGAAATCCTGGGTGCGATGCCGGCGCAGGGTGTCGGCGAGGCGCCGGGCGATTTCGGGGTGCGCCGCGGCGACGTCCTGCGTCTCGCCGGGATCGTCGGCCAGGTTCACGAGGCGCGGCCGGAACTGGTCCGCCTTCGGACCGGTGGCCGCCGGAGCCTTCTTCCCCTTGGGCGCCAGCGGCACGCCCTCGATCCACTTCCACGGCCCGCTGCGGATCGCGTAGACCCCGTTCGCGCTTTGCAGGATGAGATCGCCCCGGGGCGATGGCGCGGAGGACGGGCTGAGCCAGGCAGGCAGAACGTTGACGCTGTCCGGCGCGGTGGTCGCGCGGTCGAGCCGCGTTTCACCGACGATGGCGGCGAGGGTGGCGAAGAGATCCACGACGCCGATCAGCGCGTCGCTCGTGGTGCCGGCAGGCACGCGGCCCGGCCAGCGGACCAGAAAGGGCACCCGGAAGCCCCCCTCCCAGATGTCGTGTTTGCCGCCCCGCAACGCGCCGTTGATCCTCAGGCCGGCCTCCATCGCGACCTGGTTGGCGCCCGTCTTGCTCCCGGGGTGAACGACGCCGCCGTTGTCGCTGGTGAACACGATGAGGGTTTGCGCGAGGGCATCCTGCTTCTCGAGGGCGGCGAAGATGCGCCCGACGCTGCGATCGAGGTCGTGGATGAAGTCGCCGTAGGCGCCGGCCGGGCTGGAGCCGCGGCTTTCGGCCGACGGCGTGATCAGCTCGTGGACGGCGACCGGGGCGTAATAGAGGAAGAAGGGCGTGGCCCGGCCGGCCTGTTTTTCCAGCCAAGCCACGGCACGATCCGTGAGCGCCCCCATCGTTTGCGGGTCGTCCCGCTCCGGGGCATCCAGCCCGAGCTTGCCCGGAGCGGGCGTGAGCTTGGCCGAGCGCAGGCCGAACACGCGGTGGTCCTCGACGAAGACGCGCGTGATGTCGTTGTGATTCTGCGGCACGGCGAACTGGTAGTCGAAGCCGAGCTCGAGCGGACCGGGCTTGAGTTCGCGGGTGTAGTCGACGCGGGGCGCCGTGCCATACCCGAGGTGCCACTTGCCGACGAACCCGGTGGCGTAGCCGTGTTTCTTCAGCAGGGAGGCAATCGTCGGGCGCGAGGGCTCGATCAGGAGCGGATCGAGCGTGTTGGCGACGCCGCCGTGATTGAGCGACGTGCGCCAGCAATAACGGCCGGTGACGAGCGCGTAGCGGGTCGGCGTGCAGACGGACGACGGCGTGTACGCGTGGGTGAACCGCCGGCCCTCGCGCGCGAGGCGATCGAGGTGCGGCGTGCGCACGAGCGCCGGATCCGCGCCGTAGGCCCCAAGGCTGCCGTAGCCGAAGTCATCGGCGAGGATGACGACGATGTTCGGCGGCCGCGGCGCAGTTGCGGCCGGGCTCGGGGCGGCCCACGCCACGACGAGGGACGCGGTCAGCGTCGTGAGGAACCAACGCGGGGAGCGGCAGACCGGGCGCATAGGGGTGGGGCGAAGGGGCGTGGGGCGAGGGAATTAAATCCACGGCGGGGTTCGCCGGGCGAACCGGGAGCCGCGAACCCTCCGCGCACGGTTCCGGCGGGTCAGAACCTCACGCCGGCGGAAAGTTCGTAGGTCCGCGGGGTCTGGTAGATCCGCTGGAGGAGGTGCGGCCGGCCGCTGCCGTTGTCGACGGCGCCGCCCGGCAGCGCCTCATCGTCGTTCAGGAGATTCCGCACCCGGAGGGCAGCCGTCCAATTCAGGGTTCGCTCCCGCAGTCTCTGGCGCCAGGCGTAACTCACGAAGGCGTCCGTGACCAGGGAGTCCTTGCCGCGGAACGCGTTCGCGACATCGAACGTCCCGCCCCGCTCCGGGTAACCGATCGTGGGCGCATCCCGCCAGCGCGCGCTGCCACCCACGCGCGTGCCCTGCAGCGGGCCCTGGTCGAAGGCGTAGCTCCCGACGAGGTTCACGAGCCAATTGTTGCCGCGCAGCCGCGCCCCACCGACCTGCGCCTCGTGGTAGTTCAACCGGCGCTCAATCCCCGTGATGTAGTCGCCGATGGTCCGCGTGGGATTGAAAGCGGGGTTGGCGATGACCGACCGGATCGCCGCGTCGTCCCGGACGGGCTTCACGAATTGCTCATACCACGGGCGGGTGAACCGGTAGGTGTCGTTCAACATGGAGTCGTTGTACGAGACGTTGAACAGCACGCGGATCTGCTTCGTGGGATTGAGGGTCGCCTCGAGTTCATAGCCCTCCGTCAAATCCGATTCCACGTCCGTCCAGAGGCCGTTGCCCGGGTAATCGGCGAAGCGGCGCGCCCCGGCGACCCGGCTGCCGAATCCGTTGAGCACCATCCCCTCGAGGAACCTTTCCACATAGCCGTTCTGCCGGGCCATCTCGATGCCGATGGCGCCGTCCCGGAGCGGATTCGAAATCCGGTTCGTGAGCTCGTTGCTGAAATAGTTCAGCTTCAGGATCACCCGGTCGGAAAGGAAAAAGCCCCGCAGCCCCACATCGTAGCCCCGACCCTCCTGGTTGGGCAGCGTCCGGTTGAAGATGTCGTAGCTGGTGCCGCCGGCGCCCACGGTGTTCGTGGCCGTGTTGGCAAAGGCATCGAGCCAGGGCGTGACCTTCACCACGGCACCGTAGTTGGTGTTGGTGACCGACGACGTGGTCGCCGGGGCGAACGCCCCTTGTCCCCGGCCGAGGAAAAGCCGCGTGACGGGATCCTGCGCGAAGACAAAGTTGCGGGAGCGGAGGTCGTCGCGGCGGATGCCGCCGGTGAGGATGAGCCGGCGGGAGAACAATTCCCACTGGCCGATCGCGGCGTAGGACTTCGTGGTCTCGGGCGCGTAGACCGGATTCAGGCGATGCAGGAAGGCCGACGTTACGGTGGGGAAGACGCTCCCGGGAACCGCGGGATTGCCCGTCTGCCGGATCGTGGCCTGGCTCGGCGTGAAGGCCGGAAACGTCACCGGCTGGCCCGGCGTGAGGTAGTAGCGCCGGCGGATCTGATTCTGGGTGTCCGAGAGCACCCCCGAGGCCAGGACGGACGTCGTCGTCATTTCCTCGGGCTGCTGAAAGTAGCTGTCCACGTACCGGTAGTAGTGAAACGCCAGCGCCGTGAACCGGCCGAAGTCGAACCCCTTGAGCGGTTCGAACCGGCTGAGATCAATCTGCCGGGTCAGCGTGGCCCGATACTGTTTCATCGTCGTGCTGCGGTTCTGCAGCGTGCTGTTCGATTCCAGGTAGGGGGTTCCGAAATAGGGGTTGAGCGGCTTGGTGGGATCCGGGTTGTTCGCCGCCAGCTGCGTCGGCAGGTAGTAGTTGGTGTCGATGAAGACCTCGTAGTCGCCGCGCGAGACCGGCTGCCAGTCCTCGTTCTTCGAGGTCTCGTAGGCGCCAGCCAACTCGAAGAAGGTCTGGGGGAGGATCTGCTGCTGCCACGAGGCCGAGAACTTGTCGTAGGTGGTGTCGAAATAGTCCGAGGGTCCGGAGACGATGGTGGCCAACGGGAAGTTCACGCCGGGCACGCGGGTGGCGCCCGAGATGCTGGTCTGGTTCTGGGTCAGGCCATTGACATAGGCTTCCGAGCCGCGGGATTTGAAATTCCAGTTCTGCACGCCCAACTGCGGGTCGTTCATCACGTAAACGAGATAGTTGGTGGTCGAGAACCCCTGGGAGACGCCGGGGAGGAGGTTGCGGGCAGCATTGCGGGCCGCCGTGGTGCCGGATTGAACCAGGGCCCGATCGATCGTGTTCGCCTTCTGGAGGGGAGTCCGGGGATCCCTCAGCCAGGCGGAAACGCTGTCGTAGGCCAGATAGGGCCGGGGATTCAGTTCGTCGATCCGTCCCGTCTCCGCGTTCAGGTTGATCGTCGTGCCCTTGAATGGTTGCAGCGTGAGGTTCAGATAGGCGGAATTACGCCGCATGTATTGAAATTCCCGGGGCGTACGTTGATCGGTGGCCAAGGCTGCGAAGCGCAGCGCCACCTTGTTGGGGATGATGATCCGGTTCAGATCCAGGGTGACGCGCCGCGAGCCCTCTCCGTCCAAGCGGGTCTCCAGGCCGTAGCTGTGGGCGTTGAAGCGTCCGACCTTGCTGGTCGCGTCGAGTCCTCCGCCCACCGAGCCCAGGCCGAAGAGCAGGGAATTGGGTCCCCGCGACTGGGTGAGCGTCTCGGTGTTGAAATTGTCCACCTTGATGCGGCTGGTGAAGAAATTGTTGGTCAGCGAGGTGGAGCGGAAGCCGCGCACGGTGAAGGGCGTGCCGGTGCGCGACGTCACCGATTCCGGATCGGCGGTGTCGCCTTTGAACTCCCGCGTGCTGGGCAGAAATTCCAAGGCTTCCTCGTAGTTCACGGCGCCGATATCCCGCAGGAACTCCTCGGTGAGAATGGTGATCGGGTTGGCGAGGTCCCGGACTTGGGACTTCAGTTGCGTCCCCGACAGGGTCTCCGAGGCATAGTAGCCTTGGTTCGCCTCGGTGCTGACGATGAAGGGATTCAGAACGACGGCCGAGTCCTCCGCGGCCGGGGCGGAGCGAGCCGCCGGCGCGACCGACTGGGCGAGCGCGGGGCCCGCGAGGAGACAAAGCGTGAGGGTAAGGCGGGGGTTGGTCATGGCTTGCAGGGATTGCGGGGAGGGTTGCCCCGGCGGCGGGGAGGGGCGGGCCGCGAAGACCCGTCGCCACGATGGCACCGGGGGTAGCTCACGAACAGCCCCTTTTTCGCGCGTGGTTCGTCGGGCGCGGGTTCAAGGGGCCCAGCCGGGCCCGATCGCTGCGAATGCCCCTGCCGCGCGGGCCGTCGGCGGGCCGGCGACGGCCTCACGGCGCCACCGGCTTGAGGCCGGGGGGATCCTCGCCCGCCGGGAGCTCGCCGCGGAGGACCGGGCCGGCGAGCCCGGTGAGGCGGAGGTAGTGGTCGCTGGGCAGGCCTTCGTAGGTCGCGAACTGCACGCCCTCGCCGGGGCCGGTGGGCGGATGATTCGTCACCTTGAAGATGGCGGTGCCCTCGTCGACCTCGTCGAACATCGCGACGTAAAGCATCTCGGCCCCGGTGTTCCGGGCGGCGAGGATTTGCGACCAGAAGAAGCGGCCCTGGAGCCGGGGGATGGCGTTCAGCGCGGCGCCCTTCATGTTATGCCAGCTGAAGCCGGGAAACGCGACGGGCAGGAAATCAATGCCGTGCGCGCGGCACCAGGCGAGGTCCGGTTGCCAGACGGCCGCCGCGTGCGCCGTGGCGGCCTCGGGCGTGCGGTAGCGGCCGGGCGTCCACGGCGAGATCACGTCGGCGAGCCGCAGGATTTCGAGGAGCTCGGGGTCGGCGATGGAGTCGCGGCTTTGCGTGCGCCAGAAGCTCGGCACGCCGACCATCAGGGCGAGTCCCCCGCTCTCGCGGTCCTCCTTGAGGAAGGTGAGGATCTTCCGCCAGTCGCCGAGCGCCGGGCGGGGCTTGTCGTCGTCCTTGAAGCCGCAGCCCCAGAGGGCCAGCAGCGGCTTGCCGCGATGGCGGAGGTAGTTCGGGTCGTCCGTGAGGCGGGTCTCGCGCCGGAGCCGTTGCCAATCGGCGATCAGCACGTCGGCCTGGCCGGGCGCGAGGCTGCTGAGATCATACATCAGCGCATAGACGCGGCCGTGCGCGCGCGCGCCGGCGCGGACGTTCTCGAGGACGGCGTGGTTGGCCGCGAGCGAATGGCCGCGGGAGAGCGAGTTGATGAAGCGCTGGAGAAACACGCCGTCGATCCCGTACGCCTCCATCCAGGCGAAGTGGCGCAGGACCGTCGGGCGGAGATACGAGCTGAAGACCTCCGCGGGCGAGCCGTCGGCATGCACGAAGCCGGTCGGGAAACGTTCGGCGGCGGGGAACTCGGAGAGGTCGGGCCACATGTCCACGCGGACGTTTCCCGGCGCCGGTTTGGCGCCGCCGCGGGCCCAGTGGTTGTAGCCGCGCTTCGCGCCGTCGCCCTCGGCATTGAACCAGCCCTGGTAGCCGACCATCACCTTGCCGGTGAGCGTGGAAGGATCGATGCGCGATGGTTCCGCCCCGTGGGCCGCGGCGAGCAGGGCGGCGAGGAGCAGGGCGATCCGAAGGAGGGGTGACCGGGTGAGCATGCGGTGGTGGTTCACGATCGGGAAGGGGTGGGCATTACCTTGATCAGCGCGTCAGGGGGCGCCGGTCGATTGGAACCGGTGCGGCAGGCGCGCGGGGTCGGGCGAGGTTCAGGTGCACGGTGATGGGAATCAACGCTGACGGGAGGGGAGGGGCGCGAGCGGAAGCCGGCGATCCAGTTCGGCCGCCACCGAGGCGTGGAGGGAGGCGACGTTGCGCGTCTCCCCGGGGTCTGAGTCATGATCGTAGAGCTCCGTCGCGCCGTCGCTCCAGCGGGTGTAGCGCCAGCGCTCCGTGCGGATCGAGTCGCCGCGCTGATTCGAACCGCGCACCACCACGGTGAAGGCGGCGGATTTGCCCGGCGCCGCGGGATTGCGCAGCAGGGGGACCAGACTCTGCCCCGCGAGCGCTGGCGGCGGCGCGAGGCCGCAGAGCTCGGCGATGGTCGGATAGAGATCGACGAACTCGACGATGCCGCGGGCGACGCCGGGCGGGACGCCGGGCGCGGCGATCATCAGCGGCGCGCGGCAACTGCGCTCGAACAGGGTGTTCTTGTTCCACCACTCCCGCTCCCCGAGATGATACCCGTGGTCGCCGAGGAAAATCACAATGGTGCGATCCCAGAGCTGGAGCCGGTCGAGGGTGGCGAGCACGCGGCCGACCTGCGCGTCCAGGTAGGACGTGCAGGCATAGTAGGCGCGGAGAAACTCCAGGCGCTCGCGGTCGCTGAATCCCGCGAAGGCGGCGCCGAGCTCGCCGAAGCCGACGGCGAGCGGCGGGGCCGGCGTCTGGCCGCCCGGTGGGCGATGTAGAGTGAGCGAGCCTTCCGGATACCGGTCGAAGTAGGCCTTCGGCGCGAGGAAGGGGTCGTGCGGCTTCATGAAGCCGGCCCCGATGACCCAGGGGGTTTGGCCGGCGCCCTCGATCCGCGCGATCACGGCGCGGGCGATCTGGCCATCGGGTTGGTCGTCGTCGTCACCGTCCATCGCGCCCCAGTGACACCACGCGAGTTTGCCCGACGAGAGATCCCGGCCGGCGAGCTTCCGGCGGCCGCGTGCGGTCGCCTCGAAGGTCTGCGCCGAGTGCCAGGAATGCGGCAGATCCATCCAGCGGGCCCGCAACGCGGCGTCCCGGCCGCCGCCGAGGTGGAAGATCTTGCCAAAGGCGGCGGCCTGACGCCCGTCGGCCTTGAGCAGTTGCGGCAGCGTCACGACGTCGGGGAGCCGATCGCGCAGCAGCGTGCGGTTGTCGGTGATCCCGGTCTGGTCGGGGCGCAAGCCGGTGAGAAACGACGCGCGGCTCGGATTGCAGACGGTGTATTGCACGTAGGCGCGGTCGAACCGGACGGCGCGCGCGGCGAGGCGGTCGAGGTGCGGGGTCCGGACGGCGGAATTGCCGTAGCAGCCGAGCGTGTCGCGCAGGTCGTCGACGGCGATGAGGAGGACGTTGAGCTTCGGCGGCGCCGACCCGGCGGCGGCGAGGGGGTTGCAGCCGAAGAAGCACGGCAAGGCGAGGAGCAGGCGGGGGAGGGCGCGTTTCATGCGGGCAGGGCAGGGGGCAGAGGGTGACCCGGGTTCATACGCCGGCGGCTGCGCCTCCGCCCGCTTTTTCTATGCATTCCCCATGGCGGACGCCGGCCGAGGGCGCCGCCGCTGAGGCCGTCGAGGCGGTGGCCCGGGCGCGGCCAGCGTGGTTCCGGCCGCGGGGTGCCGTTCAGCACCGTGCCCTGACACCGGAAACGCTCCACATCGAGGGCCTCCGGGAGGCAGGGTCCCGAGGGAAACGCGGCTCCGGCCAGGCCCCTCAAGCGGGAGCACCCCAGGGAAAACTCGCCCGGCACTTCGGGGCGGGCAGGGTTTGCCGGCGAGCGGTTCCGCGGCGCCCGCGGGCGTAAGCGGGAAAGTCGTCGCTTGACTTAGGACGCTGGAAAAACGCCCCTTCGGCCAGTGACGGCCCCAACCCAACCCCGCACGTTCGTCGGAGGAGCGTCAAAGGCGGCGCCGGAGAGCAATTTCCCCGCGCAGGCTTTGCTCCACGACGCGCGGGCACCGTTCGCCGCGAGGCAGCGGCAAGCGGCCGGCGGAGAGCGCCGCCTCAATTCCCCCCGCATCCCAACCTGACCCCAACCCCATGAACCGCGTCCTCGCCCTCCTCACCCGCACCTCCATCGGACTGGCCGCCCTCGGCTGCAGCGCCCAAGTCCTGGCGCAGTCCGCTGCCTCGGGCGGTCCCACCCCGCCCCCCTTGAAGGGATCTCATGTCATGACGAAGGAGCAGCAGGCGGCACTGAAGCCCGCGGCGGTCCTGCAGGAGTTCTTGGAGGGCAATCAGCGCTTTCGGACTGAGGGCATCACCCGTCGCGACCACGGCGTGATGGTGCGCCAGGCGGCGGGCGGCCAATTCCCCAAGGCGGTGGTGCTGAGCTGCCTGGATAGCCGCATCCCGGTCGAGGACGTGCTGGATCAGGGATTGGGGGACATTTTCGTCGCCCGCGTGGCCGGCAACGTCCTCAACGAGGACATCCTCGGCAGCATGGAGTTCGGCTGCAAGGTGTCGGGGGCGAAGCTGATCCTGGTGATCGGACACCGCAACTGCGGCGCCGTGAAGGGTGCCATTGATAACGTGCAGCTGGGCAACATCACGGCGCTGCTCGCCAAGATCCGGCCGGCGATGGAAAAAACGGCGGCGGTGGGGGGTGAGAAGTCCTCGAAGAACGCCAATTACGTCGAGGCGGTCTGCGCCAGCAACATCGACCACGTCGTGGCCGAAATCCGGCGGCGCAGCCCGATCCTGGCCGCCATGGAGAAAGCGGGCGAGATCAAGATCGTCGGTTCCTACTACGATTTGGACACGGGCGCGCTCCAGCTGCGTTGACGGCCGCACGGAAAGGCGGGGCCCGGTAAGGGGCTGCCCACAGGGGTCAGGGTACCTTTGGGGGCCGCGCGCGCTGGCGGCGCTGGGCGTCGGCGTGAAGCGGCTCAGCGGCGTGCCCGTGCCCGATCCGCCCGGCCCCTGCGCGCTGACGCCGCGGGCCGGATCCCGGATCGAGTGCCGTGGACGTCAGAAGTTGCCCTTCACGCCGACCTGGAAGGTCACCCCGTACTCGCCCTCGGCGGCGAACTTCACGTACCGCGGGCTGCCCGGCGCGTAGGACTCGTTCGAGTCGCGGTTGTTGAACACGTTCCGGCCCGTCGCGTACAAGGCGTAGTTGCGGCTCAGGCGGTAATCGAGCGAGGCGTCGAGCCGCAGCCGCTCCTGCTGGTAATTCCAGCCCGCGGCGCCGAGGTTGCCCGCCGCAACGGTGCCGACCCGCTTCTTGCCCACGAGCGTCCACCGCGCATTGAAGGCGACCGGGTGCCGATTGTAGAAGAAGCCCCAGTTGATCATCTTCGGGGTGAAGCCGCGGAAGTCCGCCTCCTGCGGTCCCCGCGTGCGCACCAGCGTCGCGTTGGCGAACACGCGGAAGTGCCGCGCGAGGGGCGCCCGGGTGAAGAAGGAGAGCGGCTGGCTCACGTTGACCTCGTAGCCGTTGAGATGCGCGATGCCGTTCACGTTGCCCGGCGCGTTCACCTGGTAATCGACGAACTCCTCGCCGAGGCCGACGCCCTGCAGGAAGTCCGCCGTCGCGAGGAAGTTCCGCGTGGCGAAGAAGTTCCTGATCTGCTTGCGGTAGAAACCGAGCGAGAGCTCGCCGCCGCCCGCCGAGTAATGCTCCAGCCGCAGGTCGAGGCTCTGGGCCGTCCAAGGAGTGAGGCCGGGATTCTTGGTCGTGATGGTGCCCAGCGCGGAACCGGTCGCGGACGAGTCGGGGTTGAAGTCGATCTGGTTCACGTTGGTCGCGCCCATGATGTTCCCGAAATCGGGCCGGCCGAGGGTGCGCGCGAGCCCCAGGCGCCCGAGCAGGTTCGGGGTGAGGTTCAGGGTCGCGTTCAGGCTCGGATAAAGGCCGTCGTACTGCTTCCGGATCCGCGCGCCGAGCTTCCGGTAGATCAGCCGGTCGATCTCGATGCCGTCGGTGGTGATCGGGATGGGCCGGTTTTGCGCGGTCAGGATCAGGGCCCCCGTGCGCGGGTCGCGCTGGTATTGCGCGGTGTTGTCCTGCAGCACCGTGCGGCCGTCGTCGGTCGTGCGCTCCAGCCGCACGCCGGTGAGGATGCGGAGGCGGTTGGCCCAGAACGAGGCGTCCGCGAGCAGGTAGGCCGCGTCGATCCGCTCCGTGATCTGCTCGGTGTTGAGGGCGTCCGCGCGCAGGTCGGTGCGCCGGCTGGCCGCGGTGACCTGGAAATAGGACGGGTACTGCTCGTACAGCTCCCAGGCGCGCCGGCTGCTCACGAACTGCGGCTGGGCCACGTTGCGGGGCATGAAGTAGTCGAGCATCGCGTAGTTGGTCAGGTCGACGGGCGCGAGGGCCACGGCGTCGTCGGCATTGCCGGCGATCCCGTCCTGGCCGACGTAGGTCGGGGTGAAGCTCGAGGTCCGGCGCGCGCGGTACTGTTCGGCCGAGGAAACGCCGCCCTTGAGGGACCAATTCAGGTTCGCCCCGAAGAATTTCCGCCGCAGGTCGACCCGGGCGCTCCGGGCGGTGCTGTCGTTGTCGCGCGTGCCGTTGCTGCCGTTGAGGAAGAAGGCATAGTTCGAGACCTGCAGGGGGTTGATGACCTGGCCGGCGGCGTTGCGGACGGTGATCGTGCCGGGCCGGTGGTCGCTGAACCCCTCGAAGTCGATGGTCGCGCCCTGGATGCGGGCGGCGGCGGTCTCGAACTGGCGGTGCGAGTTGGCCCGGTAGGTCTGGTCGGAGAAATTGTAGCCTGCGGCGGCGGTGATGTCCCAGTGCGTGCCCACGTGCCGGTAACTGAGGCGGAGGATATTGTTCCGGACCCGCACGTAGCGCGCGGTGTTGTTCACGTTGACCGTGCCCGAACCCGGGCGGCCGCGGGTGAAGTCCGGGCCCCAGGCGAGGGGATTGGTGCCGGTGTTGAGGATGAAGTTGTGCTGCTCGTAGTCCTGCACGAGCCAGTTGCCGGAGTAGGTGAAGGAGAGCGTGTCGGCGGGGGCGAGGCGCCAGTCGAGCCGCGCGCCGAGCGTGTAGCGGTGCTCATACACGGGGAAGACGTTGTACTGGTAGGTCGTGAGGTAGGGGTTGTGGACGGAGGCCTTGAGCGGGTTGGTGGCGGCCGTGCTGGTGTTGAAGGTGCGGTTGATGCGGCGGGCGACGCCGTACTGGTCGTTCTTCACGGCGTTGATCGAGAAGCCGAAGTCCTTGGAGACCGGCACCGTGTACGCGAAATCGAAGTCGGGCTGGTAGTGGAAGACCCGTTTCTGGTCATCACCGTCGCCCCCGCCGGGCTGCTTGCTGAAGGCGAGGTCGTGGGAATTGCGGTTGATGTAGGCCTTGAAGCGGAGTTCGGGGCGGCTGGCCTCGAAGGCGGTCCGGCTGACCATGTTGATGGAGCCGCCGAGGCTGGCGGCGGACATCTCGGGCGTGGGCACCTTGTAGATCTCGACCCGGGAGGCGTTGTTGAGGGAGAACGCCTGCAGGAGGGTGTTGCGCGTCGGGCCGGCGGAACCGGCCGCATTCACGTCATCGCCGTCGAGGGCGATGTTGGTGTAGGAGGAAGGGAGCCCGCGCAGGCCGATCTGCACGGCGTTCATCTGGTCGGTGCCGACGTCGACCCCGGGGAGGTACTTCACGAACTCCCCGAGGTTGTTCTGGATGATGTCGCCCATCGCGTCCGTATGGAGCACCGTCTTGAGATTGCCGGCGAAGCGCTGCTCGTTGATCGCGATCGAGGCGGCGTTGGTGTCGCGGGCCGATCCGACCACGAACGCATCGAGCCGCACGGCGCCCGGGGAGGCGGCGCCGGCGGAGCCCCCGAGGGGTTCCAAAATGAAATCCCGCCGCACCGTCGCGCCCGGGGTGACTCGCACCGAGGCGTCCTGCGGGACGAGGCCGGTGAAGAAGACGCGGAGGGTGACCTCGCCCGCGGCGAGGCCCGGGAGCCGGAATTCGCCGAAGGCGTCGGTGAAGGCCTCGCGGCTGGTGCCGGCGACGGTGATGCGCGCATTCTCCAGGGCGGCCCCGCCGATGCTGTTCTGCACCCGGCCGGTCAGCGTGCCCGTGGCGGGCGTCTGGGCCTGGACGGCGCCGGCGAGGAGCAGGAGCGGGAGGAACCAGCGGGTGAGCCGGACTGGGGAAAACGCGGGGCAAGGGTGCATCGAGGGAGCAGAGCCCCGGGCCGAAGGCGGAGCAACACCGGGCATGGACCGCGGCGGGTCGGATCCCTGCCTTGCACCCGCGGGTGCGAACCACGGGGCCGGATCCGCCGCGCGCCCGCCTGACCCTGGCATGGGATCCGGGGTCGATGCTGGAGGCGGAAACGTCCCGGATCCGCGGCCCGGAACGGGCTCAGCGGAAGTCCGCCTTGGACACGAAGCCGTCGCCGTTCCGGTCGAGGCGGGCGAACAACGCGGCCGGTCCCTTGAAATCCCTGCGCGCCACGCGGCCGTCGTCCTCGACGCCCTCGATGCGGCGGACCTGCTCCCAAGTCATCGTGTCCGCGCCCTTCCCCTTGCCGGCCTTGCCCTGGGGCGCCGCCGGGCCCGGGGAGGCCTCGCTCGCGGAGGTCGTCGCCGGGCCGAGGTTCGGCGGAAGCGTCCTGGCCTTGAGCACGCGGTCGAAGAAGCCGCGCACCAGCGGCTCGATTTCCGGTCCGCCGAAGCCCTGGCCGTGGCCCCCGCCCCGGATGGTGTGAAGCTGCGCGCTGACACCCGCCCGCGCGAGGGCTTCGTGCAGGAGCTGGCTTTGGTTGAGCGGCACGGTCCGATCCTCGTCGCCGTGCACGATCAGGAACGGAGGATCATCCCGGCTCACATGGGTGATGGGGTTGGCGCGTGCGGCCTCGGCCGGTCGCTCCCGGACCGCGCCGCCGAAGAGCTTCGCCTCCGGTGACTGCGCCGTCCCGTGGCTCTCGTATCCGGGGGTGGCGACGAACACGTTGAAATCGGTCGGCCCATAGTAATCGCAGACCGCCTGCACGCGGCTCGACTGGTCCCGATGCGCCCCGAATTCGAAGGCCGCCACGTCTCCGCTGGTCCCGACCAGCGCGGCCAGGTGACCCCCGGCCGAGCTGCCCCATACGCCAAAGCGTTGCGGATCGAGGCCGAGGGTCGCCGCGTGTGCGCGCAACCAGCGGATGGCGGCCTTGCAGTCCTCGATCTGCGCGGGGAAGACCGCATGGCCGCTGAGGCGATAGTTGAGGCTCGCGACCGCGTAGCCGCGCTCCGGATAGCCCTGCCGCAGCGGCGGGCAGTTCTCCTTGCTCCCGTTCTGCCAGCCACCGCCGTGGATCCAGATGATCAGTGGCAGCGGCCCGGCTGCCTTCTCCGGCACAAACAGGTCGAGCTTCTGGCGTTCGTGCCCGTCGACGACGTAGGCGAGGTCACGGTAGGCTTTCACGCCCGCCGGGACGCGTGCGGGCCCCGGGGCCGTCCCGGGACCCGGCTGAGCCGCCGCGGTCGGAGGGAGGGGCAGCAGCGCGGCGAGGGCGAACAGCGGGGCGAAGAGAGGACGTTGCATGGTCGCGGATGGAGGGCTGGGGTCGAGCCGAGGGGGTCACGGCCGGAATCCGGAAGGGTGGCGAGGGCGGATCCTGCACCGAGTGGAGGCAGCGGCCCCAGGCCGCGCGCCGGCCCGACGCCAGCGCCCCGAGGAGCAGGCGGATCCAGCGGGAGGCGCGGGTCCGGCGGGCGTGGTGGCAACCGCGGGCATGCTCACCAGATCTTGGCGCGTTCGGCGGGGGCCTTCCAGAGCTTGTCGCCTTCCTTGATCCCGAAGGCGTCGTAGAACGGCTGGAAGTTCACCAGCGGCCCGATCGCGCGGAAGTTGCCGGGCGCGTGCGGGCCCCGTGCGACCTGCAGCCGCATCGCATCGTCGCGGTAGGCCGTGCGCCACTGTTGCGCCCACGAGAGGAAGAAGCGCTGCTCCGCCGTGTAGCCGTCGATCTTCGCCGGCGCCGGCTTGCCCTTCAGCGAACGCTGCAGCGCCTCGAACGCGATGGAGACGCCGCCAAGGTCGGCGATGTTCTCGCCCAGCGCGAGCTGGCCGTTGATCGCCAGCCCGGGCAGCGCCTGGTAGCCGTTGAACTGCTCCACCACGCGTTGCGCCCGCTCGCGGAACTGGGCGTTGTCCTCCGGCGTCCACCAGTCCACGAGGTTGCCGTCGGCGTCGGACCGGCGGCCCTGGTCGTCGTAGCCGTGGGTGATCTCGTGGCCGATCACGCCGCCGATCGCGCCGTAGTTCACGGCGTCGTCCATCGCCGGATCGAAGAACGGCGGCTGGAGGATGCCCGCGGGGAAGACGATCTGGTTGGTGACGGGCGAGTAGTAGGCGTTCACCGTCGAGGGGGTCATGCCCCACTCGCGCTTGTCGACCTTCGTGCCGACCCGGTCGATCCGGCGGCGGGATTCGGCGCGCGCGGCGCGGACCACGTTGCCGTGGTAGTCGTCGCGGCGGATCTCGACCCCGGAGTAATCGCGCCACTTTTCCGTGTAGCCGATCATCGCCTCGAACCGGTCGAACTTGGCCAGGGCCTTCCGGCGCGTCTCCGCCGACATCCAATCGAGCTGGGTGAGCCGGTCGCGCATGACGGCCTGGATGTTGCCGATCATCTCCAGCATCCGGGCCTTCGACTCGGGCGGGAAGTGCCGGGCGACGTAGAGCTGGCCGAGGGCGTCGCCGATCAGGCCGTCGACGCGGCGGGCCGCGCGCTGCCAGCGCGGTTCCTGCTGCGGGGTGCCGTTCAGCACCGTGCCCTGGAAGCGGAAGCGTTCCGCATCGAGGGCCTCCTGGAGGTAGGGCGCCGAGGCGCCGAGGAGGTGCCAGCGCACGTACGTCTTCCATTCCTCCAGCGGCCGCTCCTGCAGGAGCCGCCCGAGGCCCTCGAGGAACTTCGGCTGGCCGACGATCACGTCGGTCACGCGGGCGGGCACGCCGAGGCCGTCGATCAGGCGGCGCAGCGGCAGGCCCGGGTAGGCGGCCACGGCGTCGGCGATGGTCAGCTTGTGGTAGTTGGCGAGCCGGTCGCGGAGCTCGACGGGCGGCTTGGCGTTCTCCGCCATCGCCTTCTCGAGGCTGAGGACGACTTCCGCCTGCCGGTAGGCCGTCTCCCGCTTCTCCCCGGCCAGCTCGAGCATCCGGGCGACGTGGCCGAGGAACTCCCAGCGTTCGCGGGCGAACTTCTCCGAGAAGTAATAGTCCTTCGACGGCAGGCTGAGCCCGCCCTGGCCCAGGTAGAAGGCGTAGGTGTCGCTCTGCTTCTGGTCGGGGTAGAACGCCATCCCGAGCAGGGGATTGCCCAGCGCCAGGTGCATCTCGGCGCAGATGGCGGCGAGTTCCTCCCGCGTCGTCACCGCGGCGATCCGGGCGAGCATCGGCTCGATGGGCTGCAGGCCGCGGGCGTTGATCGTGGCGACATCCAGCGCGGAGGCGAAGAGGTCGCCCACCTTCTGGGTGTTCGAGCCGGGCGCACCGGGCTGGGCGGCGGCCGCCTCCACGAGGGCGCGCACGTGGCCCCAGTTGCGTTCGGCGAGCTCATCGAAGCCGCCCCAGCGCGACTTGTCGGCCGGGATCGTGGTGCGGGTGTACCAGCCGCCCGCCGCGAACCGCGCGAAGTCGGCGCCCGGGGCGACCGACGGGTCCATATGACGCACGCTGAAGCCCGGGTCAGGAGCGGCCGCGGCCGCGGCGAACGCGGGGGCCGCGAGGGCGAGGACGCCCGCGGCGGCGAGGGCGAGCGTTGGACGAGGGGAGGAGCGGGGGGAGCGGAGGACTGGATGCATAACGGGGAGCGTCGGCAGCGGAGAGCACGGGTCACGGCCCGGTGCCTTTAGGGCAGGAGAAAAGGAAGGGCGTCCGGGGGCCATGCGTCTGCGGCGGAGGTCGGTTAATCCGGGAGCACCCCAGGGGCAAGCGTGGTGGCTTTGCGCGGCGATCGGGGGCGTGGGGATGGGGTCGGACGGCAAGCGGGCCGGGCCTCGTCCGGGCTCAGCGCCGCGCCTTTCCCCGGACGTACAGCTCCTCGACCTTCGCCCGCGCCCAGGGAGTCCGGCGGAGGAAGACGAGGCTCGAGTTGAGGCTCGGGTCGAAGCGGAAGCAGCGGATGTCCACCTGCTCGGCCAGCCCGGTCCAGCCGTGCTCCGCGACAAGTTCGGTCAGGAGCTGCTTCAGCGTCACGCCGTGCAGCGGGTCCTTCGACGGGGGGGAATCCACGGCGTCAAACCTCGGGCGCGCGCCGCGGGAGGCAAGCGCGGAGGCGGGTCGGGCGCGGGCGGTCCGGCGGGGAGTGAGGCCTCACTTGGCGGCGGCCTTTTTCCGGGCGACGGGGAGGGGCGGCAATGGCACGCGGGGTGTCGGCCGGGGCCCGGCGGGTGCACCGGTGAGCTGCGGTACGAGCCAGTCGAGCCCGTCGAGGTTGTCGCGCAGGCGCAGCTCCACGTCGTCCTGGGTGTGGCCGATGAGGCCGAGCGGGCCGCGGTAGCCGGAGGCGGCGATGATGCGGAGCAGGGGCAGGTCGAGCTCGCCTGCGCCGAAGGGCTGGATCTTCAGTCCGCGCTGGTCGCCGTCGCGGGTGAGGCCGTTGAGGTTCAGGCAGAGCAGGTAGGGCTGCATCGCCGCGAGGGCGGCGGCGAAGCGATCGACGTGGGCGTGCCCGTGGTGCTGGTTGTACACGATCCCCACGTGGCCGGCATCGTGGTGGCGGCGCAGGTGCGCGCAGACGGCGACGAGGTTCTCCGGCTCACCGCCCCAGCCGCCGTGGTTGTAAAGCCCCAACGGGAGGCCGGCCCGGCGCGTCCGCTCCACCGCCGGCAGCAACCGCGCGGCCGCCTGCCGGATTTGTTCCTCACGGGTGAGGTCCCCGGCGGGGCTGGGCGCGGTCAGCCAGATCTGCGGGCGCAGTTGGTGCTGGGCGAATAGCCGGAAGGCCTCCTCGTGGACCCCCCAGAAGGCGAAAAACTCGAGGCCGTGCTTCCGGTACGCGCGGATCTCCTGCTCGAACTGCGGCACGTGTTCGGCCCGCCAGTCGTAGGCGACCTTGGTGAGCCCCAGTCCGCGGATCATCGCGGCCCTCGCCTCCGGATCGCGGCGGACGGAGTCGAAGGGCACGATGCACCAGGCGACGAGGTTCTCCCGCGCGAAGCGGGGGTCGGGGGCCGCGCAGGTGACGGGCACCGCGTTGGCGAGGGCGGCGGCGAGGGCAAGGCAGGCAAGGCGGGGCAGGGGCATGGGGGCGTGGGCGCCGCCGGAGGCCTCCGCGGCACGCCCCGGGGAGTAGCCGGGCCGGGGCCGCGAATCCAGCGCGAAGCCGCGGCGACGGTTGGGCGCGGGCCCGCGGTTGACCCGCGCCGGGGGGAAGGCGAGGGTGGCGGGATGTCCCACGCGCCGGATGCCGTTTTTGATCCCGTCGAGGAGGTGGTCGCCGAGATCGCGGCGGGCCGCCTGGTCATCGTCACCGACGACGAGGACCGGGAGAACGAGGGTGACCTCATCCTGGCGGCGGCGAAGGCCACGCCCGAGGCGGTGAACATGATGATCCGCCACGGCAGCGGGATCGTCTGCGTGCCGATGCTCGAGCCGCAGCTGCGCCGGCTCGGCCTCGGGCCGATGGTCGCCCGCAACCGCGAGGTGCAGCGCACGGACTTCACGGTGAGCGTGGATGCCGCGCACGGCATCGGGACCGGGATCAGCGCCGGGGACCGGACGACCACCATCCGGCTGCTGGCGGACGGGGCGACCACGCCGGATCAGCTGGTGCAGCCCGGGCACGTCTTTCCCCTGCGCGCGCGGCCCGGCGGGGTGCTGCAGCGCGCGGGCCACACCGAGGCGGCGGTCGATCTCGCCGTGCTGGCCGGTTTGCCGCCCGCCGGGGTGATCTGCGAGCTGGTCAACGACGACGGCACCGTGCAGCGGCTGCCGCAGCTGATCGAGTTCAAGCGCCGCTTCGGGCTGAAGATGACCTCGATCGAGCAGCTGATCGAGTACCGCACCGCGCGCGAGAAGCACGTGCAGGAGATCGGCCGCCACGAGATCGCCACGCGATTCGGTCCCTTTGCGGTCCACGTCTTCCGCAGCGAACTCGATGGCCGGCATCATTTCGCGCTGGTCAAGGGCGCGCTGGGGCCGGGGCCGACGCTGGTGCGCGTGCACCGGGAGAACGTGCTTCACGACCTGCTGCAGGCGGAAGGGGAACCGGGCCGGGCGGGCATCCCCGCGGCGCTGGAGCGCATCGCGCGCCAGGGCTCCGGGGTGCTGCTCATCCTTTCGCGCGCCAACGACGGGGCGCAGCTCTGCGACACGATCCGGGGCGAGGCGGCCCCGCCGTCCGCCCGCACGATGCTCCGCGAGTACGGCATCGGCGCGCAGATCCTGCACGGGCTGGGCCTGCGTGAGATCCGGCTGCTGGCGGCCTCCGGGCGGAAGCCGATCGCGATCGAGGGCCACGGGCTCTCGATCGTGGAGCACCTCACGCTGTAGGTGGCGCGGACGGCGCCCAGTCCCTGTTCCGGGATTGCGCCCATGGCAGCGATGGCCTAGCGGTCGAGCCTGGCGGGAGTCCCCCGATGGGCTTGCCGCCCTCCCCCGATGCCCCTCCGTCCCGCCCTTGCCCTGACGTTTCTGATCGCGCCGCTGCTCCCGGCCCAGAGTGTCCCCCCCGCCGCCGCGGTCGCGCCCGCGCGGGAGGAGGTGGTCGAACTGTCGCCCTTCCAGGTATCCGCCGAGGCATTCCAGGGGTATTACGCCTCCCAGACCCTCGCCGGTTCGCGCCTCCGGATGAACGTCGACGAGATCGCCTCCTCGGTGCAGATCGTCACCCCCGAGTTCATGCGGGATGTGGGCGCAACCAACCTGAATCAGCTGCTGCTCTTCACCACGTCAACCGAGGCGAGTGGCATCAACGGTAACTTCAGCGACTTCAATGTCGGCACGACGTCGACTGGCGACCAGTCCTCCCGGGTCAACCCGCAGGGCTCCCAGCGGGTGCGGGGCATCGCCGGCGCCGACCTGACGCGCAACTACTTCCTCAGCCTGATCCCGCCCGATCGCTTCAACACCGAGCTCACCGAGATCAACCGCGGGGCGAACGCGATCCTCTTCGGGCTCGGCAGCCCCGCGGGCATCATCAACACCCAGCTGGCCGCGGCGAAGTTCCGCGATGCCCACGCGGCCCGCTTCGAGTTCGACAGCGAGGGGTCCGTCCGCACGGAGGCCGATCTCAACCGCGTCCTGCTCCCCGGGCGGCTCGCGGTGCGCGTGGCTGCCGTGCGTGACGACCGCCGTTTCTACCAGCGGCCCGCGTTCGACGACGATCACCGGCAGTCCGGCACCGTGACCTGGCGCCCCTGGGCGGGTGCCACCGTGCGGGGCTTCGTCGAGAGCGGCGGCCGGCGCGCCAACCGGCCCAACACCATCCCGCCGTCCAGCACGATCGCGAGCTGGCTCGCGAACCAGCCGCTGATGGTCCAGCGGATGCGCGCCGTGATCGCGGCGATCCCCGGAGCCAACCTGAGCGTGCCCGACGATTACCCCCTGATCTACAGCCCGGTGGCCCAGTCCTGGCGGCCGGCCGGCACCACCAACGCCTACCTGACGAACGCCGGCATTCCGAACGAGGTGAAGTTGGCGATCCTGCGCAATGCGGTGACGTACCACGACAACAACGCCACGCATCCGCGGATGCTGTTTCATCCGAACATGTCGCGGCAGATCGCCGCGGTGTACCTGCCGGGGGCCGTGGCGCCGGGTGGAGCGGTGGGGGGCGGGGCGGCGATCGAGTCCAACATCACCGCCATCAACAATCCGCCGCCCGCGATGAACCCCGACGGCGTCGGCGCGGCCCCCGCCTACAATTACCTCGTGCCTGAACAGCCTTGGCGCACCAACCCCGTCCGGATCCCGGTGTCGCTCACCAGCCTGGCGATGCTCGATTTCACCCGGCGGATGCTCTCCGGCGGGGCCGCCTTCCAGCACGACAAGTGGACCCACCAGAACCTCGTGTTTGAGCAGACCCTCCTCGACGGCCAAGCCGGCCTGGAGTTCGCCTACGACCGTCAGGTCTACCGGCGCAGCGCGTACGTCCCGTTCCAGAACTTCTCCGGCATCTTCGTTGACCTGATGCAGGACTACCTCGGCCAGCCGAACCCGAATCTCGGCCGCCCGTTCCTGATGGATCGGGTCGGGATGGGGGCCCTGCGGGACGAGCGCGAGGCCTTCCGGGCGACGGCCTTCGCGAAACTCGACCCGCGGCGCCGCTGGCCGACCGCTCCGCTCGCCGGCTGGCTGGGCCGGCACACGTTCACCGCGATGGGCAGCACCTACGACCAGCGGCAGGAGTCCCAGAGCTGGGGCCAGTACTACCAGAACGCGACCGGGGGCTTCGTCTTCAGCGCCGCGGATCCGCTCGGCTCCAGTCGCCGCAAGGTGAACAACATCGTCTACCTGGGGGATTCCGTCGTCGGCGCGCGGTCGGAGAGCCAGGTCCGGCTGACGCCGCTCACTTCCCAGCGCCTCTGGGATCCCGGCCGCACCGTCGACCTGCGGACCTACAATCCGGCCAGCGGCGCCTACGAAACCGTGTCCCTGCGCACCGCGGCCGAGCTGGAGGACCTCGGCCGGAACACCCAGCGCGTCGACACGCGCGCGGCGACCTGGAACGTCTCGCTGCTCCGCAACCACCTCGTCGGCCTCTACGGCTGGCGCGAGGACGCCGTGGTCTCCGAGGTCCGCCAGGCGCTGCCCGGTCCCGACCTGCTGGCGGACCGGGCGTCGATCACCAGCCCCGCCGCGCTGCTCAACCGGATCGACGACCGGTTCCGCACCGCGTCCTGGTCGCTGGTCGGCAAGTGGCCCGAGCGCTGGCGGCCGCTGCCGCTCGGCGGGAAGCTCAATGCCCATTACGGCGAATCCGAGAATTTCAGCCTGGGGGCCACGGCCAACGATTTCGCCGGCGCGCAGCTGCCCTCACCCTCCGGGCGCACGCGCGAGTACGGCGTGACCCTCAATCTCCTCGATTCGAAGTGGGTGCTGCGGCTCAACCGTTACGAGTGTGAGCTGGTGAACGGGGGGGCGAACACGAAGTACGCGACGCTGGTGAACCAGGGCATCCTCAAGCCGCTGGAATTCCTGATCGAGGCCCAGCGGCTGGGTAACCAGGGTGCGACCACGCCCAACTATGCCCTCGCGATGGAGGCGCTCGGCCGGCTCAACGCGATCATCCCCCCGCGCACGCGGACCGCCGCCAGCCTGGACGCCCCTTCCGCGGGGGGCGACTTCGCCCGGACCGACCTGCCGAACCTCGGCGACACCCAGGACGTCGTGGGGCGGGGCACCGAACTCGAGCTCACGTGGAATCCGAGCACCAGCTGGCGGCTGGCCCTGAATGTCGCAAACCAGGAGACCGTGATCGACAACTACGGCCCGCGGCTCGCGGAACTCTGGGCCAAGGTGGAACCGATCCTCGGGTCGGGCGGCCTCATCGGCCACCTGCGTTACTTCAACGATCCGGCCACCGTCCCGCCCAGTTACATCAGTTACCCCGCGCCGGTCCCGGGCGACGCCCAGATGACGGTCGCCCAGTGGCTCGAGACGAACGTGCTCTCCTCCTACCGCAACCAGAAGCGGCAGGAAGGCCGCGTCTCGACCGAACAGCGGGCGTGGCGGGTGAACCTGGTGACGCACTACACCTTCGCCCGCGGCCTGCTGGAGGGATCCGGGGTGGGGGCAGCCGTGCGCTGGCAGGACGGCGCCGTCATCGGTTACCCGACGGAGCTGGTGGGCGACACGCTCGTGGCGGACATTGATCGCCCGCACATCGCGCCGGCGATCACCAACGTCGACGCGTGGATCCGCCACAAGCGCTCCCTGTACCGGGGGCGGATTGAGTGGACCCTGGAGTTGCGCGGGCAGAACCTGAATCACACGGCCCGGGACCTGATCCCGGTGCGGGCCGAGCTGACGAAGGAATACCGGGTGGCCCAGTACCGCGTGGGCCCGCCGCGGGTGTGGACGTTGAGCAGCGCCTTCCGGTTCTGAGCTGGGTTCGACCGGAGCGGCGCCGCGGTCAGCGCGGGAGGGCGAAGGCCACGGTGGCGTCGCCCGGGCCCGATGGGCCGCCCACCCGCCCGCCGCCCGTCGCCGTGATCACCACGTACTGGCGGCCCGCCACCGCGTAGACGGCCGGCGCCGCGGTGCCCGCGTGCGGCAACTGCGCCGACCACAGCTCCTCGCCGGTATCCGCATCAAAGGCCCGCAGCTTCTCATCCTCCGTGCCCGCCACGAAGACCAGCCCGCCCGCGGTCACGGTCGCGCCTCCCAGGTTGTGCGTCCCGGTCTTGGGCACGCCCGCCCGCGTGAGCGCCGGCAACTCGCCCAGCGGCACCCGCCAGAGGATCCGGCCCGTGCTGAGATCGTAACAGTTCAGGAGCCCCCACGGCGGCTTGATCCCGGGATAACCCTCGTGGTCGGTCAGGAACTGGAAGCTGTCGAAACTGTACGCCGGCCGCGCCGGATCCTCGTCCGGCCGCGCGCCGCGGCTCGGCGGCTGGTTGCGGCGGAAGAGGTAATCGAGCAACTCCCGCTGCTCGGTCGCGGCCAACGCCGGGGCCGGCGGCATCGCCCCGCGCCCGGTGCGCCACAACGCCAGGACCTGCGCGTCGTCCATCCGCCGGCCCAGCCCGTACAGCGGCGGCGCCACGCCGAGGCCCCCGCGGCTCGGACCGTGGCAGGACGCGCAATGGGCCTGGTAGAGCCGCTCCCCGGCCGAGGGCGGGTGCCGTGGATCCCGCTCGCGATCGTCCTGCGCCAGCACGGTGATCTTCGAGACCCAGCGATTGGAGGTCACGTAGAGCCGTCCGGTGGGCACATCCACCGCCGCGCCCGACCATTCCGCGCCGCCGCGTGAGCCGATGAACAGGTTCGGCTTCCCCTCGGTGAACGGCTGGAAGAACCCGTAGGTCGACCGGGCCACGATCTGCTCCACCCACGCCCGCGCCTCCGGGGTCCGGTCGGTGATCATCCCCGGCTCGAACTCCATCCGCGACAACGGCTCCGGCAACTCCGGGTCCGGTTGGTACGGGGACGTCCGCTCGCCCGGCAGCAGCGACACCGGCGCCCGCCGCAGCCGCCACGGGAACAGGGGTTGGCCGCTCAGCCGGTCCAGCAGGGTGACGTGCCCCGACTTGGCCAGGCCCACGACCGCGTCCACCGGGCGCCCCTCGCGCTGGACGGTCACGAGATTGGGCGGCGCGCAGACGTCCAGGTCCCAGATGTCGTGCCGGACGTCCTGGAAGTGCCAGCGCCGTTCCCCGGTGAGGGCGTCGAGCGCCACCACGCAGTTGCTGAAGAGGTTGTCGCCCCACCGGCCCACGCCGACCATATCGGGTCGCGGGGCGCCGAAGGCCACGAAGGCGAGGCCCCGCCCCTCATCGAGGGAGAGGCCGCTCCAGCCGTTCGCGCCCTGCTGGGGACCATCCCAGGTGTCGGCGCCGAATGCCCCCGCGGCCGGGATTGAGCGAAAGCGCCAGAGCAGCTTGCCGTCGCGGACATCGAAGCCGAAGGCGTCCCCGAGCACCCCGCAGGTCACGAAGACGTGGCGGTAAACGACCCCCGCGGCGGTGGAGCCGGTGGGGATGGCGGTGCGCCCGCCCTCGCCGAAGCCCGGCACTGGTTCGCCCGTGTGCGGATCGAGCGCGTAGTACCAATCGCCCACGCCGGCCAGCAACCGGGCCGGATGGGTGCCGTCCCCGGGCCAGTAGACCAGGCCGCGGCGCGCGGGCAGGTCCTGCAACCGTTTGCCCTGGTTCTCGGGAAAGGTGCGGCGCCAGCGTTCCACGCCGGTGGCGGCGTCCACCGCCACGATCGCGCGGCCCGGGGTCGGCGTGTAGAGCACGCCATCCACGATGACCGGCGTCGCCTGCACGTTCGACCGGCCATCGCCCGAGCGGTACGTCCACGCGACCTCGAGTTGACGGACATTCTGGCGGTTGATCTGGCGGAGGGAGGAGTAGCGCCGGGAGCCGGCGTCGCCCTGCGAGCGGTCCCAGCGGCCGAACGGCGCGGGATCGACCGGCGCGGCGGGCGTGAGGTCGGCGGAGCGCGCGGCCGGGATGGTCACGAATTCCGGCAGGGCGGCGCGGGCGGCGGGGTCCTCGAGCGGGGCGGCGGCCGTCGCCGGCAGGGGCAGGAGCAGGGCGAGCGCGGGGAAACAGGGTCGCATGGGGGTCGCCGGCGGGGCCCCGGCACGGAAGCGACCTGCCGGCGCGGCGTCGAGCCTCGGCGCGCCGCGTCGACGGTGGTCGGTTATCGGTGGTCAGTGGTCTGTGGACAGTGGACGGTTGTCGGTGGTCGGTTTTCAGTGGTCCATCGTCCCCGGATCACCGTCTACCGCCTACCGTCCACCGCCCTCCGGCACTCAGTATTCGAAGGTCAGCTGCACGCCGTAACGGCGGGGCGCGCCGGGGCTGCCGGCGAAGATCTCCGGGTTGATGAATTGGTCGTACCGGCGGTCCGTGAGGTTGTGGCCGTAAACGGCCACCGTCCAACCCTGCACCCGGTAGCGCACCTGGGCGTTCACCAGCCCGTAGGCCTTCTGCTGGAACGTCCCGGTGTTGCGCTCGTCGTAGGAAGTGCGGCCGGTGGCCTGGTAGCTGCCATTGACCGACCAGCCTTGGCCGAGATCCACGGTCAGGCCGGTGCGCAGGGTGTAGCGCGGCACGAACGGCACCTGCTTGTCCCAGACCTTGGCGCCGCTCGCGTCGCGGTGGTCCTCGAAGGTGGTCATCGCGTAACCAAGCTGGAGGTCCCACCAGACGCGTTCGACCGGGCTCCACATCGCCTTGGCCTCGAAACCGCGGGAGAGGACTTCCGGGGCGTTCACCACGACGTAGTCGGTGGAGTTCGGGACGGTCCGTTCGAACTGGTAGTCGCGGATCACCGACCAGTAGGCGAGGACGCTGCCGCCGAAGCGGCTGCGCTGGTCACCGAAGGTCAGCCCGGCCTCGTGCGCCCACTGGCGTTCCCGGCCGAAGCGGGCCAGGGCCGGGTTCGCGGTGAAGCCGCTGTAGCCCTGCGGCTTGTGGGCCACCGCGGTGCGGGCGACCAGGTTCAGGGTGGGGGAGAGCCGGTGCTGCAAGCCCGCGCTGGCCGAGGCCAGGGTCTCGCTCTGGTCGCGGACGAGGCGCGGCTCCGGGGGCGTCGGGAAGCGGAAGTTGTTCGAGCTGACCTTGGTGCGGTCGATCGAGGTGGCGTCATCCTCCAGCCGTGCGCCGAGCCGCAGCAGGGTGGCGGAGGTCAGCGGCTGGTCCCACCCGCCGAAGGCGGCCCAGGTGCGCTGGCCCAGGTCGAACCGGGTGCGCTCACTCTGGATGAAGCCCGGCGGCACGAACTGGCTGGGCGGGACGAGGAACTCGCGCTGCGCGTCACCCGCCGTATCCTGGTCGGAATGGTAGAACCCCGCGCGCCAGCGGGCCTGACCGGCGGGGGCGTTGGACTCGAGGCGGACCTCGTGCGTCCAGAGCTGCTCGTCCTGCACGACGCGGGACGAACCGAGCGAGAGCGGGGAGAGGTCGAGGTCGGTGAGGGACGGGTCCAGCTTCCATTCCTGGCGGGCCGAAGTGGCGACCAGGGAGCCCCACGCGAAGCGGCGGCGGACCTGGGCGGAGAACTGGGTCCGTTCGACGTTGGTTTCGCCGTTGAGGTTGGCGGCGGTCGTCCGGCGGTCGGGGCTGAAGAGCGAGCTGAGGCGGGTGGCGTCGTCGCTCGAGGTCTCGTGGCGGAAGGCGAGGCGGACGCGGGTGGCCGCATCGGGGCGCCAGAAGAGGGCCCCGCGGGCGGAGACGGCGCGGCGGTCGTCGGCGGTGCGCTTGAGCAGGGTATTGGTCAGGTAGCCCTCGCGATCGGAGAGGCCGAGGCCGACGCTGTAACCGGTGGTGGCGGAGAGCGGTCCCTCGAAGGAGGCCTGGGCCGAGGAGGCGTTGAACGAGCCGTAGTCGAGCTGGAGCTTGCCCTGGTGGCGGTTGCCGGGCTCGCGGGTGCGGACCTCGATCACGCCGCCGGCGGCATTGCGGCCGAAGTCGGCGATCTGGGGACCAGCCTTCACGCTCAGGCTGTCGACGTTGAGCAGGCTGCTCGGGTAGGCGGAGACGGAGCCGCTCGGGACGTCATCAATGTAGAGGGCGACGCCGGGGGAGCTGAAGAAGATGGAGTTGGTCACCCCGCGCAGAGCGATGATGTCGCCGAAGCCGCGGGTGTCGCTGTTGCTCACGAACAGGTTGGGCGCCGCGCCGGAGAGGTCCTGCAACTGCTGGATGCCGTGCTGTTCGAGAAGATAGGGGTTGAGCAGGGCGGTGGAGGGCTGGATGCGGACGCCGTCGACCCCGGTTTCGGCCTCGACCCGGAAGGGTGACATCAGGGTCGTGGCCGGAGCCGCGCCGTGCAGTCCGGCGAAGGACAAGAGAGCCAGCGCGGCGAGCGCTTGGGGATTCAGCAGCGAGGAGGGTTTCATGGATCGCGTAAGGAGAGGACGCCAGCGGCACGGCCGGGCGAAACAAATGGTTCTCCTTCGATGGAGGTGGGGCGGGCAAGCTGTTTGTGGTCTTGGCTGGCGGGCGGCGCCGCTAGCCGGCTGCAATCGCCGCGGGGGGGCAGGAGTCCGGCGGCTCGTCTTCGGCGGGTGCATACCAGGTGCCGTGGAGGGCGGGATGGGCGCGCGCGTGTTCCCACCAAGGTTCGGGCGGGGCGGGTCGGACGGCGGCGGGGCCGCGGGCGAGTTGGAGGAACCAGCGGAGGGCGAGGCGGGCTTCGGGTCGGGCGAGGGCAAGGGGAATGGTGGCGAGGTAGTCGCGGGCGTGGGCGCGGGACGGCGGGACCTGGAGGATTTCACAGTAGCGGAGGAACCGGTGGATCTCGGTGGCGAAGCGCCAGCGGCGATCGGCGGGGAGGCGGCTTTGCCGCAGGGCGTGGCGCCAGCGGGCGGGTCCGGGGGTCGAGGGGAGCAGTGGGGAGTTCATCGCCGCACGAGCTGGGGGGCCGGGCGGCGGGACGTCAGGAGCTGCGAATGCTGAATTCGCGGGGTTGCGTGGGTTGTCCGGGAGGGCCGAGCCGTTTTGGTCAAGTGCGGCAGGGCCCGTTTCTAGGGGAGGAGAAACCTTCCTCCCGGCCGCCGCCGCGGGGCCGGGGGTTCTTGTGCCTCGGTTCGAGGTAGCCGGGGGCAGGGGGAGGGCCCTGTGGTCCTGGGCGTAGCCGGAATGAGGTTGATCCGGTCGCGGAGGCGCCCGGAAGCTCCCGGACCCCGCTTGCCTCTCATGCTCCCCTCCACTCTTCGCGGCACCTGCTTGCTCAGCTTGCTCTGGTCCGGCGGCGCCGTGCTGCCGGCCGCCGAGGCGAGCCGGGATCCCGCGCCGGTGCGCAAGGCCGTGCCCGCCGCGGCGCCTGCCCCGGGACAACCGGTAGCGCAGGAGACGCCGGTCCCGCCGGAGCAGTGGGCCCAGTACCAGCAGCTCCGCGTCGGCGCGTTCGCGGAGTACGCCCTGCCGGGCGGCATCAAGGTCCGCTACGAAGTCGAGGCGGTGACCCCGGAGGCCGTCCTGGTGCGGAGCGTTTCCGCGGGGACCCGGTTGCGGTCCCGCGTCGTGCCGCTCCGCGTCCCGCGCGAGGGGGGCGTGCGGGATACCATCACCGTGGCGGGCAAGCCGGTGGTCGCGGTGCGGACCGAGACCAAGGTCGACGGCGTGGTGCGCGCGCGCCTATGGACGAGCCGGGAGATTCCTTTTCTGGGCGGCGGGGTGGTGCGGAATGAGGTCGGCGGCACCGTGATCGTGGAGCTGACGGACTTCGCCTTCAGCGGACCGCCGCCGCCGGCGGCCGCGGCGGAGGTCGACTCGGGGAAGACCGTGGACACCACGGTGCCCCGCGAGCAGTGGGAGCAATACCGCCAGCTGCAGGTCGGGGCCTTCGCGGAGTACCGGGCGTTCGGCACCGTCACGCGCCACGAGGTGCTGCAGGCGGAGCCGGAGGCGGTGGTTTTTCAGACGGTCTCGGCGGGCGCCGTCACGCGGTCCCGGGCAATGCCGCCCCCGGAAGAAGTGACCACGCGGCGGGCCGAGACGGTGACGGTGGCGGGCCGGCCGGTGGTGACGGAGCGCGCGGAGACGAAGTCCCAAGGGGTGGTGGTGGCGCGGGTGTGGACGAGCCGCGAGGTGCCGATTTTGGGCGGCGGGGTGGTGCGGGAGGAGGCCTTCGGGGAAGCGACGCGGGAGCTGAAGGACTTCGGCTTCGGCAAGTAGCGCGGGTGCGGGAGGCGAGCCTCCGGCGGAGCGGTTGCCCCGTCCGGCCAGCCGTTGCGGCCGGGCTTACTCGATCTTTCGCACCGGCAGGCCGGCGGCAGCCCAGTCCTTCAGGCCCCCGACGTTGGCGGCGTCGACGCCCTTGGCGGTGAGGGCCTCGGCGACCGCCTTGGAGCGGCGGCCACTCGCGCAGTACACGAGCACCTGCTTGCCCCGGTTGGCCGCGAGGAATGCCTGCCACTGCTTCTGGTCGCCGTCGAAATCACTTTTCGGCAGCACCTTCGCCGGCTGCGCGACGCCCGAGGCGGCGCACTCCTCGGTCTCGCGCACATCCACCAACACCGCCTTGCCGCTGGCCACGAGCGCCGCGGCTTCCTTGGGGCTGACGACCTTCGCCTCGGCTGCGCCCAAGGGAAGGGCGAACGCGAGGGCGATGACGAGGGTGAGGGGATGGAGGAGGCGGGAGCGAAGGTTCATGGCACCAACCGGAAGGGGAATCGGGCCTCCGGGCAAGCCAGCAGCGCCGGAGACCGGGTCCCCGGCGCAGGCGTGGTCGCCGCGGCAGTTGCCGCGGATGCAGCACGCCGACCCGAACGATCCGCGGCCACAGCGCGGTCGCGGAAGGACTTCAGAAGAACGTGTAGTACTGCCCGGCGGCGAGGCGCCGGATCAGCAGCGCGAGCTCCATCGCGTGGTAATCGCCCCACATGCAGGCTTCGCCGCACGGGACCTTCCGGCCCGGCGGGATGTAGTCCCAACCGTTGGGCCGGTGGTAGACGCTGTGCAGCAACAGGCCCTGATGGCGCGGGCTGGTCGACAGGTAGGGTTCAGCGAAGAGGGTGTCGGCGATGGTGAGCCCGGCCTGCAGGTAACGGCGGCCGGCCTTGGCCTGGCCCTGGCCCGTCAGGTACTGGCCGAGGCGGAGGAACCCCTGCGCGGCAATCGCCGCCGCCGAGCTGTCCACCGGCTCGTGCGCATTGAACGGATCCGCGTCCACCGCGGTGAAGTCGCCGAGGCGGTGGGTCTCGAGTGCCGCGCTGTCCCAGTAGGGCACGCCGTCGCGCGCCGAGTAGCCGTCGAGGTACAGGTCGCTGGCGGCGCGGGCGGTCTCGAGGAACAGGTCGGTCACCGCGCGCCGGCCGCCGACCGCGTCGAGATCGGACCCGCGGACGGTGTGGAGGAACTCGAGCTGCTCGGCGAAGCCGCAGATGATCCAGGCGGCGCCGCGGGTCCAGGTGGTGAAGGGCGAATAGCCCTGCTGGGAGCTGGGGCAGCGGAACTGGCCGTCGTTGCGGTTGAAGATGCTTTCGTGGGCCACGCGGCCGCGGACGTCATAGCGGTCGCGGCCCTGGCCGAAGAACACGTTGAACCGGGCCGTGGTCGCCGCGTGTTCGACGGCGCGGTGGAGCAGGTTCACCGGCTTGTCGCCCTCGCCCATCAGGACGTGGCCGAGCTGGTGGGCCACGACCAGCGAGCGCATCGAGCGGATGGTGTCGGCGAAGAGGGACTGGGGTCCGTTGAAGGAATAGACATACCCCGAGGGCGCGACGCCCGGGGCGCCCGCCAGGGGCGACCAGGGTTGGCGGTAGGCGGTCGGGACGTAGCGGGCCGCCTGGACGGCGCCGGAGGCCTTCAGGGCGATCTCGGTGTAGTCGAGCTCCCGCTGGTCCGCGGGGAGGCGGCCCTCCAGGATCAGGCGCCGGAGGTTGCCGTAAGTGGAGATGTTGTTGAAGCCGTGGTCGTGCACGCCCACGTGCGAGACGTGGGAGGCCATGTGGCGGACGGTCTTCTCGCGGCCGAGGCGGAGGAGTTCCGCGTCGCCGGTGGCGTCGAAATGGAGGAACGCCATCCCGAACTGGAAGCCCTGCGTCCATTCCGTCCAGCCGCGCGAGGTGTAGCGGCCCTGCCAGGTGAAGACGGGGGTGCCCTTGGCGGGGTCCCAGGCGGCGTCGAGGGCGCGGATCTTGCGGCCGGCGAGCTCGAACACGCGGTCGGTCTTCGGGAGGAGGGCCTTGGCGGTGAGGCGTTGGTTGATCTTCATGGGACGGGGGCGGCGGGAAGGGGCGGACCTTGCCCGCGGGCCGACGGGGAAGACAAGGGCATTCCTCGGTTTGCGCGGCCGCGGGACGTGGCTTTGCCTGTGGGGTGGCCGCGTGGTCCGCCGAGTTCCTGCAGGCGTTCATCCCGCTGTTCGTCGCGATCGATCCGATCGGGCTGGCGGCGATCTTCCTCGCGCTGGGCCGGGGCCTGTCGCCCCCGCAACGGCGGCGGGTGGCGCTGCAGGCCACGCTCACCGGCGGCGGCGTGGCGCTGCTGTTCCTCTTCCTCGGGGCGAGCCTCTTCGCGGCACTGGGGATCTCGGTGCACGACTTCCAGGTGGCCGGCGGGCTGATCCTGTTCCTGCTGGCGGCGCGGGACCTGGCCCATTCCGGCGCGGATCCGGAGCCCGCGGAGGACTGCGGGGTCGTGCCCCTGGGGATGCCGCTCATCGCCGGTCCCGCGCTGATCGCGACGCTGCTCGTGCTGGCCGGGTCGGTCGGCTACGGGGTGACCCTCGCGGCGCTGGCGGCGAACCTGGCCCTCGTGGCGCTGGCCTTCACCCAGAGCGCGCGGCTGGGCCGCCTGGTCGGTCCCACGGCGCTGCGGGCGGTCTCCAAGCTCATCTCGATGCTGCTGGCCGCGATCGCCGTGTCGATGGTCCGCCAGGGCCTCAGCCGGGGCTAGCCGGCAAAGGTGGTCAGCAACTCCGCGTAAATCCGGGCGCTCGCGAGCAGCTCTCGCACCCGCGCCCGCTCGTCCACGGCGTGGCAGCGTTCGCCGCCCGGGCCGTAGCCGAGGGTCGGGATCCGCCGGTGGTGCGCGAAGAAATGCATGTCGTTGAAGCCGGTGGAGACGTTGAACCGGGTGGGCGTCCCGCGGACGCGCCGGACGCAGCCGGCCATCGCCCCGAAGAAGGAATGGGTGGGCGGGCTGAAGCAGGAGAAGTTCTCCGCCAGCTTGCGGACCCGCACCTTCCGGGCGGGCAGGCCCCGCGCGGCCTGCGCGATGAAGGCCCGGAACTCGCGCTCGGCCGCGGCGTGGTCCTCCACGGGCAGCACCCGCCGGTCGACGGTGAAGCTGGCGTGCGCGGGCACGGTGTTGATCTTGGCCCCCTCGCCGCAATGGAAGACGCCGCCGAGGTTCACGGTCGGCCGCATCTGCCGGCCCTCCGGGGTGCGCCAGGTCCGGCCCGCGAGGGTCCGCTCGTAATCCGCGAAGCGCCCCACCAGCGCGGCCATCGCGACGAGGGCGTTGACGCCCCGCTCCGGGGTGGAGCCGTGCGCGGCCCGGCCCTGCACCTCGACCTCGAACCAGAGGGTGCCGTTGTGACCGCAGCAGATGTTCCGCCCCTCGCCGCCTTCCATCACCACCGCGTAGTCCGGGGCGATCGGCGCGTGCTGCACGAGCCAGCCCGCCCCCAGCGCCGAATCCGTCTCCTCATCCGCGGTGAACGACACCTCCACGTTTAGCCGCGGCGCGGTCCCGGTCGCCTGCAGGGATTCCAGGGCCAGCAGCAGGCTGGCGATCGATCCCTTCATGTCCGCCGTGCCCCGGCCGTAGATCCAGCCGCCCGCCTCCTTTCCGCTGAAGGGATCGCCGTGGCGCCAGCGCCCGGAGACGGGGACGACGTCGTAATGCGCGTTGAAATGCAGGGTCTTCGCGCCCGCGCCCACGCGGCGGCGCCCGAGGACGTTGTAGCGCGGATGGCCGTGCTGCGCCGGGGGCAGCACCTGCCGCAGCAGGCGGTCCGGGATCGGGTAACGCTTGGCCGGGCAGCCCACGGCGCCCAGTTCCCGCTGCAGCCAAGTCGTGATCGCCCCGTAATGGTCGCCGGGCGGATTGATCGTCGGGATGCCGACGAGGTGCCGCAGGCGGGCGAGCAACCGCTCCGGGTGGCGACGGATGTAGTCGGCGGGCGTCATCGCGAGGCTCAGCCGCGGCGCTGCCAGTCGTCCCGTGACTTCCGGCTGCGGAGGGCGTC
Organism: Opitutaceae bacterium; assembly: GCA_049428505.1. Taxonomy (GTDB): domain Bacteria; phylum Verrucomicrobiota; class Verrucomicrobiia; order Opitutales; family Opitutaceae; genus ER46. Next base: position 32,481 of record JBMTAG010000014.1, read on the forward strand.
GGCCGCCGCATCGTCCAGGAAGCGTTCCGCGGCCGGGTCCCAGCGCAGCGGGCGGCCCAGCTCCATCGCGATCGCGCCGAGGTGGAGGGTCGTGCTGAGCCGGTGCAGCGCCTCCGCCGGGTACATCGGGTCGCGGCCGGCCCGCAGGGAGTCCAGGAAGTCGCGGTGCTCGCGCGGCCGGCGCGGCCAGAGGCGGTTCACGGCCGGGTCCCACGTCTGGCGGAACACCGCCGGATCGCTGCCCTCGAGGCGGCCGAGCCACCCGCGGTTGCCCACCCAGCCCGCGTCGCCCTCGAGGCGGATCGAGGGCTGGCTGGCCCCGACCGTGAGGACGACGCCGTTCGCGTAGGTGTACTCGAGCTCGTAGGTGCGCGCGGTGGTGTTGAACGCCCCGGTCGGGAATTCCCCGCGGCCGCGGATCGCCACCGGGCCCGTCTCCTCGACGCCCGCCGCCACCTGCGCGGTATCCACGAGGTGCGCGCCCCAGTCGGTGAGGGAGCCGCCCGAGAAGTCGCGGATCTGCCGCCAGCACTGGGCGTCGGTGAGGGTGGGGGAATACGGCCGGAACGGGGCGGGGCCGAGCCAGAGCTCGTAATCGAGGCCCTCCGGGACGGGGGCGGGCGCCTCCAGCGGGAAGAGGGGCTTCACCGGCAGGCCGACCTGGATGCGGCGGAGGCGGCCGATGCCGCCGTTGCGGACGACCTCGGCCAGCTTGTGGTACTGGATGACCGCGCGGTCCTCGAGGCCGGTGGCGAAGAAGGCGCCGGGTCGGCGGGCGACCGCGTCAGCCAGGGTCCGGCCCTCCGCGAGGGTGAGGGTGGGCTTCTCACAGAACACCGCCTTGCCCGCGGCCAGGGCGAGCAGCGCCATCGGCACATGCCAGTGGTCGGGGGTGGAGATCACCACCGCGTCGACGTCCGGCCGGGCGAGCAGGTCGCGGAAGTCGCGGAATTCCGCGCAGCCCTTGGCGTCGTGGTGGCGGTCGACGGTCTCCCGCGCGCGTTGGCGGCGGTTCGCGAAGACGTCGCAGACCGCGACGATGCGGCAATCGTCCTCCTGCAGGAACTGGTTGAGGTTCACGCCGAAGCCGTGGGCGCCGACGCCGATGCAGCCGAGGGTGACCTTGCCGGAGGGGGCGGACGCGCCGAGGAGGCGGGCGGGGATGAACCGGGGGGCGATCCCGGCGGCGAGCGCGCCGGCCAGCCCGGAGCGGAGAAAGGAGCGGCGGGGGGTCGGGGCAGGGCGCGCCATCGGGGAAAGGGGCGTCAGGCGGCGCAGCAGTGCTTGAATTTGCGGCCGCTGCCGCAGGGGCACGGCTCGTTGCGGCCGACGCGGGGGGCGGCGGGCTTCGCCGGCGCGGGGCCGTTGCGCACGGTGCGGGTGAACAGCCAGCGACCGTCGATCCGCGCGAAGGCGGACTTCTCGTGCATCGCCTGCTCGCCCTGCTCGGTGGCGAAGTACGCCGTGAAGTCCACGGTGGCGGTGTCCGGCGTCGGTCCCGGCTCGTGCTGGTGGATGACGAGGCGGGTCCACGCGATCTCCGCGACGTCGGTCTCCTCCACGTAGGGTTTCCGGGAGGTGGGCCGGTAGGTCCCGTGCAGGTAGCGCCAGTCGCGGGCGACGTGGGCGGTGAAGCGGGAGCGCATCAGCTCCTCGGCGTTGCCGGCGGGCGCGGAGCCGTCCAAGCGCGGGCCGCAGCACTGCGCGAAGGTGCGGCCGGTGCCGCAGGGGCAGGGTTGGCCGGGTGAGGGCGGGGGCAGGCCGGAGGGCGCGGAAGGAGAGCTCATCGGCGCAAGGAAGTCCCGCCCGCCGGAGGTTGGCGAGCGGGTTTTGGGTCGCGGCCGGCGCCGCGGCTCAGGCGGCCATGAAGCCGAGGTCGGGGCGGGCGAAGCGGCCGAGGTTCGGGAAGATCGTGGGGAGGTTGGTGGCGCTCACGCCGAACCAACGCGCGAGGGTCGCGGCATACTCGTCCACGCTGGTCGTCGGGATCCAGGTGCCGCGGCCGCCGCTGTCGTCGGGGCCGCCCAGCACCTGCACGGGCATCTGCCCGTACATCGCGCCGCCGCGGACCGCGCCGCCGAGGACCAGGTGGTGGCTGCCCCAGCCGTGGTCGGAGCCGTCGCCGTTGGTGTTGAACGTGCGGCCGAAGTCCGAGGCGGTGAAGACCGTCACCTGGTTCTGCGCGCTGATCTGGTTCATCGCCTGGTTGAAGGCGGCGAGCGAGCGGCTGATGTCCCGCAGGATGTTGCTGTGGGCGCCGTTGGCGGTGTTGCCGAGGACGACCTGGTTGTCGTGCAGGTCGAAGCCGCCGATGCGGACGAAGAAGATCTGGCGCTTGAGGTTCAGCTGGCCCTGGGCGTTGACCAGGCGGGCGACCATGTGGAGCTGCTGGCCGAGGCTGGAGTTCACCCCGGTGAAGGCGGCGGCGAAGGGGCTGGTGCCGGTGATGACGGAAGAGAGCAGCGAACTGGTGCCGAGGGCGCGGCTCGTGAGGCCGCCGAAGGCGGTCTCGAGCAGGTTGGCGTTCTGGACCGCGAGGGCGTCGTTGAGGGCGGAGGTCCGGACGCCGTTGACGGAGGTCGGGGTGCCGGTGCTGCCGGTGAGGGCGACCGAGCCGTTGGTGCCGACGGCGTACTGCTGGACCGTGCGGCCGATCTGCAACGTGTTCTGACCGGCGAGGGTCATGGACATCGAGATGCGGTTGTTGGCGTTGAAGGCGTCGACCAGGTCGGCGACGCGGCCGCCCCAGCCCGTGGCGACCTCGGAGAAGGGCCGGTCAGCGATGCTGGTCTGCCATTCGACCTGCTGGTCGTTGTGGGAGAAGAGCTGGCGCGGCCGGAGGTCGGGCCGGGAGGTGTAGAGGGCCTTGGTGAGGGGATGGGCGAGGGTGCCGACGTTGGCGAGCACGGCGAGGCGGCCGCCGTCGTAGAGGGCCTTCAGCTCGGTCATCGCCGGATGGAGCGCCCAGCCGCGGCCGTCGCCGCCCGGGGTGGCGATGGGGAGGAGGGAGGACTGGGGCAGGGCGAGGGCGCCGCGGGCGGAAGCGTAGGCCGCGTAACCGGCGCTGTCGGCCGGGACGACGAGATTGTTCGCGTCGTTGCCGCCGGCGAAGAAGAGGCACACCAACGCCTTGAAATCGGGCGCGGGCGCGCCGGCGCGGGGCGGGGCGGCGGGGGTGTCCGGGCTGGCGGCGGCGCCCATCAGGCGCAGCTGGGCGAGCGAGGAGAGCAGCCCGGTGGTGCCGACGGAGGCGCAGCAGGCGCCGACGAAGCGGCGGCGGGACAGGTCGTGGGTCTTGGAGTTCATCGGGGGCTATTTCTGGATGGCGCCCTGGGGGACGGTGGAGATGAGGTAGATCGCGGAACGCACGCGCTCGAGGTCGGCGGTGCCGTAGGTCGTGCCGGCATTGGCGGGCATCGCGACCAGGGCGTCGACGAACCGGTCCTGCAGCGCCCGCGGCACGGCGCCGCCGGCGAGGATGAGGTTGACCCGTGCGACCAGGTCCCGCGGGGAGCGGGAGAGCGTGAGCAGGGTGGCGTCCGCGCGGATGCCGACCGTGGCCTCCGCGGGATTGAAGACCGAGGTGCTGCCCGGGATGCCCGTGCGGCCGGCGTAAATGTAGTTCCAGAGCTGGTTGGGGACGCTGATGGCCGTGGTGTCGTTGACGATCTGGTACTCGGGGACGACCAGCCCGGCGGCCGCGAGCGGGCCGGGTTGCACGAAGTCGGGCTCGAAGAAGTTGAACACCGTCGGGGCCCGGAGGGAGGCCTGGGCCAGGGTGGTCTCGGGATTCGGGATGAAGAAGCGCCCGTTGTTGGCCCCGCCCCCGAAGGCCCGCAGCACCGCGGTCGCCCGCAGCAGCGGCTCCTTCAGCTTGCCGAAGCTCGCGGTCGTGGCGACGGCCGCCGAGCGCGCCTCGTAATCGAGGAGGATCGCCCGCACCACCGCGCCGAGGTCACCGCGCACGCCCGCGCCGTTGTCCGCGAAGACCTGCGCCACCCGGTACACGTAACCCGGGCTCGGGTTGGAGGTGACGAGCCGCTGGATCAGCTGGCGCGAGAGGAACGGGCCCGTGTTCGGATGGTTGAACAGGGTGTCGAGGGTGTCCTTCAGGTTCTGCTCGGGGCTCTGCCCCGCCGGGATGCGCCGGCCCCCGATGATCTGCTTCTCCGCCGTCTCGTGGAACGCCGGGTAGAATTGCATCGGCTGGAGGTAGTTCACGGGCGCGCCGCGGAAGTTCGGGACGCTCGCGTTGGTCGCGAAGCCCAGGCCGGTGAAGACCTTCGCCATCTCCGAGATCGTCCGGTTGTCGTAGGTCGGGATGGTGGCGCCGTTGACGTCCACCTTGGCGGTGCCGTCCGGCTGGAGCTCAACCAGGCCCACGCTGAACAGCTGCATGATCTCGCGCGCGTAATTCTCGTCGGGCGCCGTCAGCTGGCGGCCGTTCGCATCGAAGGTCGCCTTGGCGTTGCGCAGGGAGCTCAGGTACACGCCCATCACCGGGCTGAGGGTGACCTGCTCCAGCAGCTGCCGCGCGTTGCCGAAGGCGCCCCGCACCAGAAGGTCGTAGTAGTTGGCCAGCGCCCGCGGATTGTTGAACAGGGTGCTGTTCACGTCCGACACCACGAAGATCTGGCTCAGCGCGAACGCCACGCGCTGCCGCAGCTGGTCCGGCGCCGTCAGCGCCAGCCGCCACCAGGCGGCCTGCCGGTTCTGCGGGGAGTACTGCGGCATGTTGCCCAGCGCGGTGTATTCCCGGAAGTCCACGTCCGTCGCGTCAAGGTGGAGCGAAGGCGCCAGCCCCATCTGTTGCGTGATCCACGCGTCGAGGCCCGCCCGCTGCTGGCCCGCGAGGGCCTGGATCTCCGCGAGCGTGGGCCCGAAGGTGGACTGGATCAGGAACCGCGCGGCGTCGTTGTCGGTGAGGACGGTGTCCGCCAGCACCGGCGGCGCCGCGGGGGCGGCGAAGGCGAACCGGCTGCTCGACTGGAGGAACGCGCCCCGCAGTTCGCCGCCGGGGAACGCGCTGGAATCGATGCTCACGAACACGCGGCCCTCCTTCAGGGCCTGCACGATCTGGGCCTTGGTGAAGCCCTCCGCCGCGTCGACGACCCAGGTGAACCCCGCCACCTGGCCGAGGGGCAGCTTCACGAGGTCCACGCCGACCTCGCCCGGATTGCCGAGGCGCACGTAGGCCAGCGTCTGCGGGGCGCTCAGGCCGGAGAAGTTCGCGCTCACCAGGGCCACGTTCTCATCCGCACTGAGCTGGATGCTGGCCACGCCGGAGGCGGTGGAGCCCTCCGCGGCCGCCGTCGTGCGCAGGGTCGTGCGGAAGAGGGTCGGCTGGTTGAAGAACAGGGAGACGACCGCGCTGCGGTCCGCCGCCAGCTCGTAGCCGTTGCCCGCGACGAGCGAGAGGGTCAGGTCCTTGCTCACCGTGGCGCCCGCCGCCGCCGGCGCCGCCGCGATGCTCACGGTCGCCGACTCCGCGCCCGCGGGGAGGGTCACGCTGGTGGGCACCGCGGTGTAGTCGGAGCCCGCCACGGCCGAGCCGCTCAGGGAGAAGTTCACCGTCACCGCCTGACTGGTGCTGCCGGTGCGGGAGATGCGGAAGAGCGCGGGCGGGGGCCCCCGGGTTTGGGGGGGGGGGGGGGGGCCCCCCCCACCACCGAGAAGACGCCACCCGACTCGGGCGTCAGGTCGTAGACCTCCACGAGGGCCACGCCGGTCGTCCCGCCCACGCCGCTCACCTGCACGGAGTAGCTCTTGCCCGGAGGCAGGTCGACGAGCAGGGCCGCATCGCGGGAGGCGTCGGCGAAGGCGAAGGCACCGGCCTCGCGGAAGGCCGCGGCGAGGGCGGCCGCGTTGCCCGTGCCCCAATCGTCGTTCGCGGCGAGGACCCGGTTGGTGCCCGACTCGATGACGCTGAGGGCGGGATTCGCGAGGGCGCCGGCGACCCCGAGCGGGGTGAGGGCGGGTCCGGCGGCGCGGGCGAGGATCCGGCGGGAACCGCCGCCGGGCGCCACCGCGAGGCCCGAGATGAGCACACCGTCACCGGTCCCCACCTGGGCCCGCGTGGAGAGGTTGGTCAGGCGGGCGCGGCCGCTGACGTCGTAGACTTCCACCAGGGCGATGCCGGAACGGTTGGCGACGTCGCGGACGATCGCCGAGTAGGAGCCGGGGCCGAGGGTCGCGACCATCGCCGCATCGCGGCTGCCCGCGGTCAGCGCGAACGCGCCGACGCTGGCGAACGCATTGGCCCCGCCGACGGTGGCGGTGGTCCAGTTGTCGTTGCGGGCGAGGGGCGTGGTCGCGTTCGCGGAGGAAAAGAGCTCGATCACCGGATCCGGGAGCGCGCCCGCCACGCCGAAGCCGGTGAGGGCGGGGCCGACGGCGCGGATGAGGACGGTCTTGGTCTGGCCGGGGCCGACGGCGAAGCCGATGAAGGCGGCGTTGGCTCCGGTGCCGACCTGGGTGCGGGTCGAGAAGTTGGCCATCCGCTGGTCGAATTCGGCGGCCCGCAGGCCGGGCGGGAGGGCGGCGGCGGTGCCGGCGGCGAGCAGGAGGAGCGAGCGGACGGAAGCGGGCAGGCGGCGCATCATCGGGGAGGGGCGGGGAACGGCGGAGGATTCCGCGTCCGGGCCGGACCGGAGGCAAACGAGTGCAGCCCGAAAGGCGAGCTTACTCCCCGCCGGGCGGTTGGTTTTCACGAACTTTTGCCGGCCGGGGCCGCGTCGCGCTCGACAAGGCGGTCCGGGTGGCCTCCAGTGGGGGAGGCCGCCGCCGGCACGCCCCGTGCCGGGGGCGCCCCTCCCCCCCCCGATGCGCTCCTCCCCCGCCCTGGCCCCTCGTTCCCGCCCCGCGTCGCTCCTCCTCGGCGCCCTCCTGCTCGCTCCGGCCTTGGCCGCGGATTGGCCGGGTTGGCGCGGCCCCCGCGGCGACGGCACCGCCCCCGGCGCCCGCAACCTGCCCGAAACCTGGTCCACCACCGAGAACGTGAAGTGGAAGCAGGAGATGCCCGCCTGGAGCGGCTCCACCCCGACGGTATGGGGCGATCGCATCTTCCTCAATACGCCTTCCGCGGAGGTGCCCGGCAGCACGCCGCCGCCCCCGCCCCCCGCGCCCGGCAAGAAGGCGCGCCCCAGCCCCGCCGGCGGCCGCGGACCCGGCGGCCAGGAAATCCTGCTGCTCTGCCTCGATCGCGCCACCGGCCGCGAGCTCTGGCGCCGCCAGTACGACCAGGGCAACAGCATCAAGATGAAGCACAACATGTCGTCCCCCTCCCCGGTGACCGACGGCAAGCTGGTCTGGGTCACCTCCGGCAACGGCGCCATCGCGTGCTATGACTTCGCGGGCAATCTCAAGTGGAATTTCAACATGGAGAAGGCCTTCGGGAAACTCGGAGTCCAGTTTGGCTATGGGTCCTCCCCTCTCCTCGTCGGCGACAGCCTCATTTTCCAAAACCTCCAGGGCCTCTACACGGACGACCCCTCCTACTTGTTCGCCCTCCGCGGCACCGACGGGAAGGTACTCTGGCGCGTCGACCGCCCCACGGACGCCGAACACGAGACCCCGGACGCCTACACCACCCCCGCCCTGCTCGAACTCAACGGCCGCCGCGAGGTGGTCGTGGGCGGTGGCGGCTACGTCACCGGTCATGATCCCGCGACCGGCCGCGAACTCTGGCGCGGCGGCGGCCTGAACCCGGATAATTCAAGGAACTACCGCACCATCGCCTCACCCTTGGTGCATCAGGGGATGATCTTCGTACCCACCCGTGTAAAGCCATTCCTTGCCTTCCGTGCCGGCGGCACGGGCGACATCACCACCAGCCACCTCGCGTGGAAGTGGACCGAGCGCGGCTCGCCCGACGTCCCCACGCCGGTGGCCGATGGAGAGTATCTCTATATGGTTGATGATCAAGGGGCCATCACCTGCGTGCGCGCCAAGTCGGGCGAGAAGGTCTACGGGCCCGAAAACACCGGGATCGGCCGCACCAGCGGTTCCCCCACGCTGGCGGACGGCAAGCTCTACATCACCAGCGAGGCGGCGGAAACGGCCGTCGTGGCGGTCGGACCCCAGTACCGGCTGATCGCCAAGAATGCCCTTGATGGAAGCTATACCTTGACGACACCGGCGATTGCGGATGGAGAGATTTTCATCCGCACCGCGACCCACCTCTACTGCCTGAGCCGCCGCTGATTTCCCGATGAAGGTCACGCCCTCCACCCGCCGTCGTTTCCTCCGCACCTCGGTGGCCGCCGCCGCCACGGTGCAGATCCTTCCCCGCGCGCTCCTCGGCGGCCCCAAGTTCGTCCCGCCCAGCGAGAAGGTGAACGTGGCGGTGGTGGGGGTTGGCGGGCGCGGGCTGCAGAACCTGCGCGAGTTGCTGGCCTTGGCTGACGTCCAGGTGATCGCCGTGGCCGACCCGGCGCGCGCGTTCAGCCTCGAGGCGTTTTACTACAAGGGCACCGGCGGGCGGGACCCGGCGCAGGCGGCGGTGGAGAAACATTACGGCGCCAAGACCCCCAACTACCGCTGCGCCGCCTACGAGGATTTCCGGGTGCTGCTGGAGCGGGAACGCGCGGTCGACGCGGTGCTCTGCGCCACGCCCGATCACCTGCACGCGTTCGTGTCGCTCCGGGCGCTGCGGGCCGGGAAGCACGTCTACTGCGAGAAGCCGCTCACGCACAACATTCTCGAGGCCCGCGAGGTCGCCCGGGTCGCCCGCGAGACGGGCCTCGCGACGCAGACCGGCAACCAGGGGCACTCGACGGTCGGGATCCGCGAGACGGTCGAGGCCATCCAAGCCGGGGTGATCGGTCCGGTCCGCGAGGTGCACGCCTGGGTCGGCACGAAGCGTTGGAACCCCGGCCTTACGACCCGACCCGAGGGTACGCCCGCCGTGCCGGAAGGACTGAATTGGGACCTCTGGCTCGGGCCCCGCTCACCGCGCGGGTACCATCCCGCCTACCACCCGGTCGCGTGGCGCGATTTCTGGGATTTCGGGGGCTCCAGCATCGGCGACTTCGCCAGCCACGACCTCGACGCCGCCACCTGGGCGCTCGACCTGCCGCTGCCGACCCGCGTGGAGGCCCACGCGGCCGGGCCGATGGATCAGGAGATCGCCCCGCACGGCGCGCTGGTGACCTATGATTTTCCCGCCCGCGGCAACCAGCCGCCGGTGCGCGTCACGTGGTACGACGGTGGCTTGCGTCCGGTCGCCCCGGCCGCGCTGGGCGGCTTTCCGCTGCCGGGCCGCGGGGTGCTGTTCGTGGGCGAAAAAGGCGTCATCCAATGCGATGGCGCCGGCGGCGCACCCCGGCTTTTCCCGGAGAGCCTGCGCGCGGCCCCGAAGCCCGCCGCGACGCTGGTGCGTTCGCAGGGCCATCACCGGGATTGGATCAACGCGTGCAAGGGCGGGGCCCCGGCGAGCAGCGCCTTCGCCTACGGCGCCCATCTCGCGGAACTGGGCCACCTCGGCAACCTCGCCCTGCGCCTGAAGAAACCGATCCAGTGGGACGCAGCCAACCTCCAGGTCCCGGGTCGCCCCGAGGCGGACCCGATCGTCCGCGGCACCTACCGGGCGGGTTGGGAACTCGGTTAACGTTCAGGCCGGCAAGCCCAGCTCGGCGCGGCAGGCGGTGATTTCCCGTTCCTGCCGGGCCTGATCCCAGCCCGCCGCGGCGCCCATCCAGGCAGCGACCTCCGGCAGCCGCGAACCAAAGTCACGGTCGTAGTAGCACCAGCCGCCGCGGCGCACGACGACGTCCGCGAGGTGGCAGGCCCATTCGGCGCGGACGTGGTGCGCCACGGCCGCAGGCGTGCAGGGCCCCGGGAGGATACCGCTGCCGTCCGTCCCCGTTCCGGGCTCCAACAGGGGCTCCAACGCCGTCCGACAGGGAACGGGCGGCCGGCGGAGATGGCGCGCCACCGCATCCACCGCCTGTTCGGCCATGAGCCGGTAGGTGGTCAACTTGCCCCCGGTGATGTCCCACCAGCCGGAGCGCGGACTGCGGATCTCGTGGGCGCGCGAGATATCCGAGGGCGAACCATCCGGGTTCGCGACCAAGGGCCGCAGGCCGGCCCAGGTGCTGATGATATCCCCAGGACCCAAGGCGGCCGTGGGAAAGAACTCGTTCACCCTCTCCAGAATGTAGGCGATGTCGGCCGGCGCAGTCGCCACCGCGGCCGGATCGCCGGCATAGTCGGTGTCGGTCGTTCCGAGGATCACCCGCTCCCCCCACGGGATCACAAAGAGGATCCGCTTGCCTTCCGTGACCACCACGGCGTCCGGGACCGGCAAACGATGGCGTTCAACGACCAGATGGACGCCCTTGGTCAGGCGCAGCTTGACGGAGCTCTGCGGCAGGCGATCCGCCCACGGGCCGGTGGCATTCACCACGGTTCGCGCCCGCAAACTAAAAGCTGCCTCACCGGGCTCCGCTGGGGTCAGCTGGCACTCCCACCCTTCGGTTCCGGGATTGGCCCCGGTCAGGCGGACGTGGTTGGCGAGGAGGGCGCCGTGGCGGGCGGCGGACCGGAGCGTATCGAGGACCAGGCGCGCGTCGTTGGTGAGGGCGTCGAAGTACCGCACTGCGCCGCGCAGGCCATCCGCCTTGAGCCCGGGGAGGAGGGCGCGAACCCCGTCGCGGGAAAAGCCGCGGGAGGGCTGAAAATTGCGGCCGCCGCAGAGCAGGTCGTAGAGCTTCACGCCGATCCGCAGCTGCCACAGTGGGGGACCCTCGCCCCGGTAGGCGGGGAAGAGGAAGCCGAGGGGTTGGCCGAGGTGCGGGGCGATGCGGTGGAGGATCATTTTCTCCAGGCTCGCCTCGCGGACCAGGCCGATTTCACCTTGCGCGAGATAACGGAGGCCGCCGTGCAGCAGGCGGGTGGAGCGGCTGCTGGTACCTGCCCCGAAGTCCTGCTGGTCGACCAAGGCGACCCGCAGGCCGCGGAGCGCCGCGTCGCGTGCCACCCCACTGCCGACAATGCCGCCGCCCACGACCAGCAAATCAAAGCTTTCCGAGGCGAGGCGAGCCAGCGTCGTCGAACGAACAGGCGGCAGGGCGGAGTCGGTCATCGCGGCGAGGAATGGGCAGCAGCGAGAAGTTCTCCCAGTTCGGCCAGCGTGGGCAAGACCAGATGCGGGGCCGGATTCGCGGCGGCCGCCTCGGCCGCAGTGGCTTCACCCGACAGCACCAGGACGCCCAGCGCGCCCGCCCGATGAGCCATCAGGACGTCGGTGTAGAGGCGATCCCCGACCATCGCGACCTCGTCGGACCGAAGTCCATGGCGCGCGAGGATACCGTCGAGCATTGCGGGATCCGGCTTGCCCAGAACGATTTCCGGATTCCGGCCGGTTGCGCTGACGAGCAGGGCGCAAAGGGCCCCGCAGTCCACCAGCACGGTGGGCTGGTCGGTCGGACAGACGCGGTCGGGGTTCGTAGCAATGTAAGGCTTTCCTTGTTGAATCCACCATGCGGCGCGGCCGAGGCGGGCATAGGTGAGGGTAGGGTCGAAGGCGACGACGACGGCGTCCGGCGCATCGGCGGGATCCTCCGCGGTGAGGGTGAAGCCGGCGGCGGCGAATTCCGCCTGCATGCTGGGGGTGCCGAGGGCGAAGAGGCGCCGCCATTCCGGGCGGTGACGTTGCAGCCAGCCGATGGTCGCCTGGGCGGAGGTGTGGAGCTCGGCGGGGCTCGCAGGGAGGCCCATCCGGGCCAGCTGGGCGAGGTAGTCCGCGGCGCTCTTGGACGGGTTGTTGGTCAGGAAGGTCCAACGGAGGCCGAGCGCCCGCAGCCGGGCGAGGAAGGGGGCCGTCCAGGGGAAGACGGTGCCGCCGCGGTAGAGGGTGCCGTCCATATCCAGCGCCACGTGGCGGATCCCGCGGAGGCGGGCGAGCGAGGGGTGGGCAGGCGAGGCAGGCGGGTGCACGTCAGGAAGCAGTGGGAGAGGGGAAATCGTAGCCGTGGGCGGGGGCCCGCCAAGCCAGGAGGAAGAGGAAGGTGCCGAGGGCCCCCACGCCGAGGAGGGCCCCGAAGGCGGTGTGCCAGCCGGCGCGTTCGACCAGCAGGCCGAGGCCCCAGCCGGAGACGAGGGTGCTGGCGTAGCCGAAGAGGCCGGTGAAGCCGGCGGCGGTCGCGGCGGCGCGGCGGGTGGCGAGGTTGGCGGCGGTGATGCCGATCAGGGCCTGGGGGCCGTAGATGCAGAAGCCGGCGACGGCGAGGAGGGCGGTGGCCGTCGTCGGGGTGGCCGCGAATTGCCAGAAGGCCCAGAGGGCCGCCACCGCCCCGAGCATGCAGAACACGCAGGTGCGGGCCCCGCGGCCGCCGAAGACGCGGTCGGTCACCCAGCCGGCGAGCAGCATCCCCCCGATGCCCGCGAGCTCAAAGGCCGCCACCATCCACCCGGTCTGCTGCAGGGGGAAGTGTTTCATCTCCTTCAGCAGGGTCGGCCCCCAATCGAGCACGGCGAAGCGGAGGACGTAGACGAAGAAGTTCGCGAGGCAGATGTGCCAGATGAAGGGGTTGCGGAACACCTGGGAGCGCAGGAAGGCGCGGTGCGCCGCCGGATCCTCGGTGCCGGGCGCCGCGGGTTCGGCCCCCGCGATCCGCAGCTCCGGCAGGCCCACCGAGCGCGGGGTGTCGCGCAGGAGCAAAAACAGGATCGCGCCGGCGACGGTGCATAGCATGGCGGGGGCAAAGAAGCACCAGCGCCAGCCCAGCAGCACGAAGTACCCGCAGGCCACGCTCGCGAGCGCGGCGCCGATGGAGTGCGAGGTGTTCCACACCGCCATCGCCGACGCCAGGCGCTCCGGCCGGAACCAGTGGGTCATCAACCGGCAGCAGGGCGGGAAACCCATCCCCTGCACCCAGCCGTTGACCATCCAGGCGACGCCCAGCCAGAGCACCTCCGAGCCGAAGCCGAACCAGACGTTGGCCGCCACCGAGAGCAGCAGGCCGGAGACCATGAAGTACCGCGCGTTCGCCCGGTCGGCCCAGACGCCGTTGGCGAAGCGCGACACGCCGTAAAGCAGGCCGTGCAGGGTGAGGAAGATGCCGAGGTCCGCCTTGGAAATGCCGAGGTCCGCCTGCATCGCCGGCATCGCGAAGCTCAGGTTCTTGCGGACGAAGTAAAACGCCGCGTAGCCGAACATGGTCCCGGCCAGCGTGCGCAGTTGCCAGGAGCGGAAGAGCGCGTCCGTCGCGGTGGGGGCGGGGTGGACGGGTGAGGCGGGAGCAGCGGGGGACATCGGGGTGGGCAACTAGGGGGTGGCCGGGGCGTGCAGGTCCCACGGACCGCCCGCGCCGAAGAGGGTTTCCAGCAGGGGTTCCAGGAGGCCCGCCCGCAGCGCGACATCCAACACGGTGAAGCGCCGCCGGATGAGGCCGGCGCGCCGGAAGGACGCGCGCAGGCGCTCCCGGCTGAGGCCGATTTCCTCCGGTTCCACCGGAGCCCCGGCGAGTCGCAGCCGTCGCCGCAGCTCCTCCGCCGGCAGCAGTTGCGCCTGCAACCGCGCCCGCAGCTCCGGCCAGACCCCGCGCAGGCGTTCCAGTTGCGCCCGCACCTCCGCCCCCCCGGCGGCCTTGGCCCGGGTCTCCGTCACCACGGTCTCGACGAACCCCGTGCCCGCGAACTGCGCCCGGAGGGTCGCCTCGTCCGGCTGGCCCCCCTCCGCCCACGCCCGCGCGGCGGCGGCCGGGTCCAGGCGCTCCAGATCGGTGGCGAGCAGCGCCTCGTAGAGTTGGGCGACGGCGACGGTGGCGACGCCCACCTTGAAGCCGTGGGCCGGCGCCTCGCCGCGGTGCGTGTGGCCCTCCATGTCCCACAGGTGGCTGAACTGGTGTTCCGCGCCCGAGGCGGGCCGGCTGGTCTGCGCCCATTGCATCGCGAGCCCGCCCAGCATGAGGCCCTCGACCAGCCGCCCCAGCGCCCCCGGTTCCCCCGCGCGGGCTCCGGCTGGATCCGCCAAGGCTTCCCGCAGGCCGCCCTGCACGATGCCCCAGGCCCGGGGATCGATGGGCTCCACGCCCAGCGCATCGGCCAGGATCCAGTCCGCCCCGGCGGTCACCTTGGCCAACAGGTCCGCGTAACCGGCCGCGGTGCGTTCCGGGGGGGCGCGCCCGATCACCGCCAGGTCCGCCACCACCACCCGCGGCGCAGGGCAGGCGAAGGTCTGCTTGGCGCCGGCCGCCGTGATGGAGGCGCCGTACGCGGTGTAGCCGTCCATCGAGGCCGCGGTCGCCACGCACAGGTACGATTCCCGGCCGGTCCGGTGGGCCGCCAACTTCACCAGGTCGTTGATGGTCCCGGAGCCGACCGCAACCGGGACCGCCGCGTGGCCGCGCAGCGCCTCGGCGAGACGTTCGACCACCGCGATCTCGGCGTGCGGGGAGCGTTCGGCGAAGAGGTACGGCCGCTCCTGGCGGACGCCGGCCCGGTCCAGCGCGGCGCGCACCGCTTCCCCCGCGAGGGCGTTGGTGTCCGGATCCGCCACCACCACGGCGTGCGCCCCGGGGAAGTGCCGCGCGAAGAGGGCGCCGGTCTCCGTGACGACGCCGGCACCGAGGACCAGCGCGCGCGTTTCGCGGGCGGCCGCCAAGGCTTCCTCGAGGGCGGGGCGGGGATGCGGGGCGGCGTTCCTCACGGGCGGGCGAGGTGGGCGTTGACCTCGCGGACGGCGACATCCGGGTGGTCGGTGGCGAAGGACATCACGCCCAGGTCGAGCAGCTGGCCATAGACGTCCGCCGCCGCGGTGTAGGGGAAGGCTTGGTAAAGGATGGAGTGCGCGCGGAGTTCGGTTCCGAGTTCGCGCAGGAACGCGTTGCGCAGGCGGAACGGATTGTCGGGCGGACTGGGGTCGGTCGGCGGCGCCCAGCGGTCGGTGGTCTCCTTGGGGTACACGTGGACCTGCAGTTGGGTGATCCCCGCGAACCGTTCCTGCCGCAGGGTGGCGAGGTCGCGGCGCAGTTCCGCCTCGTTGCCATGCATCCAGAGCAGGGTGTCGCCCTCGGGCACGAGCGCCCGCCACGCGCGCAGCTCCGCCACCTTCCGCGAGGCGAGGATGACCTGCCGGGTGAGGCCGTGCCGGCGCACCTCCTCGGCGAGCCGGGGAAACTCGATGCTCTTGATGTCCAGGTACAGCCGGCGTTCCGGGCGTCCCGCCATCAGGCCGAAGATGGTCGCCATCGGCACGACCCGGCGCCCGCGGAACTGCTCCCCCTTCCACGCGCCCACCTCGAGCGCCGCCAGCTCGGCGTAGGTGACGTCCTGGACGCCCTTCCGCTGCAGTTCCGGCGGGGCGTCCTTCACCACGCGGGCGAAGGTGGCGTCGTGGAATGGTACGATCACGCCGTCGCGCGTCATCCGCAGGTCCGCCTCCGGGATCACGCCCAGCCGCCAGCCGAGTTCGAAGGCCTCGACGGTGTTCTCCTCCGCGAGGTGGCCGACGCCGCGGTGGCCCTGGATGACGACCTGTCCGGGGCGCAGGTGGTCGCGGGCGCGCCACGCGGCGGCCGCCGGTCCGGCGGCGGCGGAGGCGAGCAGGGCGAGCAGCGGGAGGAGGCGGCGGCGGAGGGCGGGCATGGGCGGCATGCGGTTCCCTTCGCTGTCCCGAGCGCGGGGGGATGGCAATCCCGAGGTGCCGGCGCCGGGGCGGTTATTCCCCCGGGCGGGCCGTAGTTACCCGCACTGGCTGCAGCCTCGCCTTCCAGCCGTCGGCCCGTGATCTTCCTCCCACCCGTGTTCCGCCTGCTTGATGAATCCACCCTCTGCTTCGCCGCCGCGCTCGTTGCCACCGGCATCGGCCTGATCGCTGGCCTGCGCGCCCGGCGCAACGTGGCCGACTGGAGCTTCGTCGCCGGCATCTACCTGCTGGCGCTCGACCGCTTCTTCGCGGGGTTGAGCCTGCTCGCGGACACGGCCGGCGCGGTGGAGCGCTGGCAGCAATGGCGGCTGACGATCGTCTCCGTCGCGCCCGGGGTCTGGCTGATCTTCAGCCTCACCTACGCGCGGCTCAATGCCCCCGGATTCCTCCGCAGCTGGCGCTGGCTCTGGCCCGCTGCCCTGGTGGTGCCGGGCGCGATCGCGTTGGCCGAGTTCGGCCAGCTGTTCCAGGTGCACTCCGCGCCGGAAGAGCGTTGGATCCTGGTGCTCTCGGGCCCGGCGAAGTTCCTCTACACGCTGATCCTGCCGCTCAGCATTCTGGTCCTTGCCAACCTCGAGCGGACCTACCGCGCCGCGGTCGGGACCCAGCGCTGGCGGATCAAGTTCATGCTGCTCGGCGTGGGGATCCTGTTCCTCTCCCTGCTCTACACCGCCAGTCAGGCGCTGCTCTACGGGGCCCTCGGCTCCTCGCTGGAAACGACGCGCTCCCTCGCGATGCTGGTGGCCTTCACCGTGATCGGGCGCCACTTGTTGCGCACCGCCAAATTTGAGGCCGAGGTCTACCCGTCGCAGTCCGTCCTGCAGGGCTCGATCGTCATCCTGCTCGCCGCCGGGTACCTCGTGCTGGTCGGCTTGATCGCCAAGCTGGCGACCCTCTTCGGCGGCACCACCGCCTTCGCCCTCAAGGCCCTGGTGCTGCTGGTCGCGATGGTGCTGCTGGTCGTCCTCGCCCAGTCCGACCGCATCCGCCTTCACCTCCGCCGCTGGATCAGCCGCCACTTCCAGCGCCCGTTCTACGATTACCAGACGGTCTGGCGGAAGTTCTCCGAGGGCACCGCGGAGTTGACCGACCCCACCGCGCTCTGCCGCAACACGGTCAAGCTGTCCGCCGACGTCTTCCAGGCCCTGTCCGCCACCATCTGGCTGGCGGTGCAGGACGGGGAGCGGTTCGAGGTCGCCGCCTCGACCTCGCTCAGTCCCGAGAAGATCGCGGCCACGCGCCCGGAACCCGCCGAGGTGGCCCTGGTGCTGGCGCATTTCAGCGCGCATCCGGCGCCGGTGGACGTCGAGCTGGCCTCGACGCCGTGGGCCGCGGCGATCCGGCGCTGGCAGCCCAGCGAATTCCCCGACCGCGGCGGCCACCGCATCTGCGCCCCGCTCGGGCGGCAGGGCCGGGTGATCGGGCTGATGGTCATCGGCGACCGCATCGGCGGCCTCTCCTTTCCCGAGCAGGATATGGATATGCTGGGTTGCGTCGCGGACCACCTGACGACGCGGCTCCTGAACGTCCAGTTTTCGCAACGGCTGGTGCAGGCGAAGGAGCTCGAGGCCTTTCAGGCGATGGCGACGTTCTTCGTCCACGACCTGAAGAACGCCGCCTTCACGCTGAACCTGATGCTGCAGAACCTGCCGCGGCACTTCAACGACCCGGCCTTCCGCGAGGATGCCCTGCGCGGGATGGGCAAGACGGTCGAGCACATGAACCGGCTGATTGGCCGCCTGGGCCAACTCCGGCACGACCTGAAGCTCGACGTGGCGCCCACCGACCTCTCCGCCCTGGTCGCCCGTTGCGCCGAGCCCCTGGCCGCCAACGCCCCGCAGGCATTCACCCGCGACCTGCCCGCGCTGCCGGCGGCGGCGGCCGATGCCGAACAGCTGCAGAAGGTGGTGACGAACCTGATCCTGAACGCCATCGAGGCGACTCCGGCCGACGGTGAGATCCGGCTCCGCACCTTCGCGCAGGGACCGCATGTGGGGCTCGAGGTGGTCGACACCGGCTGCGGGATGAGCCCCGAGTTCCTCGCCCGCCAGCTCTTCCGCCCTTTCCAGACGACCAAGAAGACGGGCCTCGGCATCGGGATGTTCCAGAGCAAAATGATTGTCGAGGCCCACGGCGGCCGCCTGACTGTGGCGAGCTCGCCCGGCTGCGGCGCCACCTTCCAGGTCCTGCTTCCCCTCCATGGAAAATAAACCCAAGCCCAAGCTCCTGCTGGTCGACGACGACGAGGAAATCCGGACGCAGATGCGTTGGGCCCTCAGCGGGGAGTACGAGCCCATTTTGGCCGGGGACCGCCCCGGCGCGATCGCCGCCTTCCGCACGCATCGCCCGGCCGTGGTCTTGCTCGACCTCGGCCTCCCGCCCCAACCGGCCTCGCCCTCCGAGGGCCTCGCCACGCTCGCCGAGCTCATTGCGCTCGATCCCGACGTGAAGGTGGTGATCGTCAGCGGCCAGGGCGAGAAGGCCAACGCGCTCCACGCCATCGGGTCCGGCGCCTACGACTTCTTCACCAAGCCGATCGAGATGGACGACCTGAAGCTGATGCTGCGGCGCTGCTTCCAGATCGTCGGGCTGGAGCGCGAGTACCGCCAGCTGCAGGCCAAGGTGGATTCCGAGGCCTTTGAGGAGATCGTCGGCACCGGTTCCCGGATGCAGATCTGCTTCGACTCCATCCGCAAGGTGGCCACCTCCGAGGCTCCCGTGCTGGTGCTCGGCGAGAGCGGCACCGGCAAGGAGATGACGGCCCGCGCGATCCATCGCCGCAGCCGCCGCGCCGACGGTCCCTTCGTCGCGATCAACTGCAGCGCCATTCCGGAGAACCTGATCGAGAGCGAACTCTTCGGCCACGAGAAGGGCGCCTTCACCGGCGCGGTCGCCCAGCGCAAGGGCCGCATCGAGCTCGCTGCCGGGGGCACGCTGTTCCTCGACGAAATCGGCGACGTCCCCCTCGCCATCCAGGTCAAGCTGCTGCGCTTCCTCCAGGAAAAGACGATGGAGCGCGTCGGCGGCCGCGAGGAGATCACCGTCGACACCCGCGTGGTCGCCGCGACCAACGCCGATCTGAAGAAGAAGATGGCCGATGGCTCGTTCCGTGAGGACCTGTTTTACCGCCTGGCGGTGGTGAAGATCAACCTGCCCGCCCTGCGCGAACGCGACGACGACGTGGTCCTGCTGGCGAAGACGTTCCTCCAGCGCTTCGGGGAGGAGAACGATCGCAAGGGACTCACGTTCATGCCCGAGGCGATCCGGGCCCTGCGCGAGCACAACTGGCCCGGCAACGTCCGGGAACTCCAGAATCGCGTCCGCCGCGCCGTGATCATGGCCGAGGGCCGACGCATCAGCGCCGCCGATCTGGAGCTCATCGCCGGCGACGGTGCGGCCAAGGCCACTACCCTGCGCGAGGCTCGGGAGCGCGTGGAGCGCGAGCTCGTCACCGAGGCGCTCCGCCGCAATGGCGGTAAGGTCAGCGGGGCCGCCTCCGAGCTAGGCGTCAGCCGGCCCACCCTCTACGAGTTGATGGAGAAGTTGGGCCTGCAGAAGGCCGAATAGGCGAGCCCCGCCCGCCCGGCGCCCCCGTCCCGGAAGGCGGCGCTCGACCGCCTGCGCCATGCCTTCCGCGCGGGCGGGACGAGCCTGGCGAATTCCGCCTGGCCGCTCGCCGGTGGGATGAGACCCCGGCCACCCTAGGGCAGCCCAACCCCGCGCTCAGGCCCGAGGCGCCCTGCCCGATCGCCGCAGCGAGCAGCCGGCGGGACACCCCGGAAAATGGGCGCGCATCCCCGCCGAGGGAGGCGCGCGTACCGCGGAGCCATTTTTGCCGCCCAAGAGGCCCGGCCTGTAAGATTTACGGACACCTCGTCGGACCGATTTACAGTTTGGGCGGGCGCCAAAACCGGCGGTAAATTTTTAAAATATTGGAAAGGATGGGGTTAGGTCACTTCAGGAAACTTGGTATGACCTTTGCTTTAAGGGTGGCACTGAGCGAACACCATCCCGCACCACCCCGGAGCCAACCTTTCCCACCATGATTTCCTCGATCCATTCCAACCAGCCCTTTGCCGCTTCCGGCGCCGCGGACAATTCGGCCCAGACCTACCTCGAGGATGCGATCAACAAGCTGCGCGACAGCGGGTTGCGCATCACCAAGTCGCGCGTGCAGTTGCTGTCGACCCTGGCGCGCGGCACGGAGCCGCTGTCCGTCGAGGAGCTGCACTCGCTGGTCGGCGAGGAGGGGTGCGATCTGGTCACGATCTACCGTTCGATGCTCGTCTTCGAGGAGCATGGCTTGGTGCAACGGAGTTTCCGCTACAACGGCACGACGGTCTTTGAGCGGATGAAGGATGCCACGCCGCGCTACCGCGTTTTTTGCAAGGAGAGCCACCAGTTCGCGGAGCTGAACGAGGATCTCTCGGGTCCCGTCCGCGGGGCGATTCTGGCCCTCGAGGAGGCGCTCCGCGCCCGCGGCTACGCCAAGGTGACACACCTGCTGGAATTCTTCGCCGTCAAGACCGACCAGGCCGCCCCGGCGGGCAACAACCGGCTGGCGACCGCGACCGCCCCCGTCGCTCAGGTCTGAGCGCGCGCCGCCCGCGCCGCCAGGGAGCGGGAGAGCAGTGGGTGGCCAGGGCTGCGCGCCGCCGCGTGGCCGGAGTTGTTTGCCGATTGCCGGCGGGAGGGCTTTCGTCGCAGGGTGCGGGGGTCCCGTTTCCCCGATGCGCCTGCCCCTCCGCTGCCTCGCCCCGCTGTTCCCGTTCGCGTCCGCCCTCGTGGGCGCGGCGCCCGCGCCCGTTTTGCCCGCCGTCCAGGCGGCCCTCACCGCCCAGGTGGAAGCCGGTGAGATCGCCGGTGCCGTGACGCTCGTCGTCACCCGCGATGCCGTGTGGCATCACGGAACCACCGGGCTGGCGGATCGCGCCGCGGGGCGTCCGATGCGCGAGGACACGGTCTTCTGGATCGCGTCGATGACCAAGCCGATCACGGGCGCCGCGATTTTGCTGCTGCAGGACGAGGGTAAGCTGCGCCTCGATGATCCGGTGGCGAAGTACCTGCCGGAGTTTGCCGCGTTGCGCACCCCGGCGGGTCAGCCCGCGAACCTCACGATCGCGCAGGTGCTCACGCACACCTCCGGGCTGGGGGAGGCCGCCGGTCCCGCCGCCGCGGCCGCCCGCACCCTGGCCGACCTCGTGCCGGCGTGGCTGGCGGCCCCGATGCAGTACGAGCCGGGCAGCCGCTGGAAGTACACCCAGTCCGGCATCAACGCCGCCGGCCGCATCGTGGAGCGGATCAGCGGGTTGCCCTTCGACGCGTTCCTCGCCCGCCGGCTCTTCGAGCCGCTCGGGATGAAGGACACCACCTTCTACCCCGAAGGCGAGACCCGCGCGCGCCTTGTGACCGCTTACGAGAAGCACCGGCCAACGGGCGAATTGCGGCCGGTGCCGCCGCGTGCGGGCTACGAAGGGGGGCGCAATCGGCCTCCCCTCCCGAATGGCGGCCTCTACTCGACCGGGCGCGATTACGCGCGCTTTTGCCAGTTGTTGCTCGGGGACGGGGTTTTCGAGGGCCGGCGCATCCTGAGTGCCGCGGCCGTGCGCGCCCTGCGGACGCCGCTCACCGGGGACTTGCCGACCGGCTTTTTCCAGAGCGAGGCGCATGGTCAGTACGGCCGGCATTATGCCTGGGGCCCCGGCACCTGCATCCTGAAGGAGCCCCACCCGGGCCTCGCGGCGATGCTCTCCCCGGGCACCTTCGGTCACGGCGGCGCCTGGGGCACGCAGGCGTGGATCGATCCGGTCAAGGGCGTCGCCTACGTCCTGATGGTCCAGCGGTCCAATTTCCCGAACAGCGACGCCAGCGGGGTCCGCCTCGCCTTCCAGCAGGCCGCCGCGGCCCGCTGAGCTTCCGGGAAGGGGTCAGGACGAAACCCGCAACGGGGCCGCCCGCGCACGGGATCACCGTCGACCGATTACCGCCCGCCGCCGCGCCGCCCCACCGGCTCAGGGCGCCGGCGGCAAGAAGACCATGCACACGGGCGACGGCACCGCCGCCACGTGCGGGGACGGGCGGATGACGCCCGTCGCGGGATCGAGCCGTCCGAGCACGATGGTATCGGAATCCTGATTTCCCATCGCGACGATCGTCCCCGTGGGGTCCCAGCCGAAGTGCCGGGGCGTGCGGCCCCCGGTCGGCACGTGCCCTTGCGCGGTGAGGGTGCCGCGGGCGGCGTCGATGGCGAAGACCGCGAGGCTGTCGTGGCCGCGGTTGGAGGCGTACAGCCACCGGCCGTTCGGGTGCGCCTGGATTTCCGCGGTCGTGCTCCGGCCCGTGAAACCCGCGGGGAGCGTGGGCACGGATTCCACGGTCTCCAAGCGGCCGGTGGCCGCGTCGTGGCGGAACACGGTGACGGTCGAGTCGAGTTCGTTGACCACGTAGGCGAAGCGACCGTCGGGTCGGAACGCGAGGTGGCGCGGTCCGGCACCGGGGCGGAGGCGCACCGACGCGGGCGGGTGCGGCGTCAGGCGGTGCGTGGTGGCGTCGAGGCGATAGGTGCGCACCTGGTCGATGCCGAGATCGCACACGTAGAGGAAGCGCTCCGTGGGATCGAGGGTGACGGCATGCGGGTGCGGGGCCTTTTGCCGCGTCGGGTGGACGCTGCTGCCTTCGTGCCGGAGCACGGAGACGGGTTCGCCGAGGCGGCCGGCGGCATCCACCGGCAGCGAGGCGACGGCCGCGCCGCTGTAGTTCGCCACCAGCAGCGTGCGTCCGGTGCGGTCGAGGAGCAGGTGGCAGGGTCCGGCGGCGCCCGAGGATGCCGTGCTCAGCCGCTCGAGTCGACCGGTGGTGCGGTCGATGCGGAAGGAGGCGACCCAGCCGGTGGCGCGGTCCCCGAAGGTGGCGGACTCGCTGATCGCGAACAGGAGGCCGCGCGTGGGATCGAGGGCGAGGAACGAGGGTTGCGCCATTTCGGCGGCAAGACCAAGCGGCTCCAAGGCCGGCTCGCCGGCCCGCTCCACCAGCCGGAAGGCGTGGATCCCGCGACTCTTCGGGCCGGTGTAGGTGCCGACGAATACCAGCGAACCCGCCGGGGCCGCGGGCATCGCGGCGAAGGCGGGAGCGAGCAGCGAGAGGCTCAGGAGGGCGAGCAGCGAGGGGTGGCGCATGCCGCGAGCGCACCGCGTTCCTGTCGTCCCGGCAAGCCCGGCGCGGCCTCCGCGCCGGCCCGGCCCCCGCGGCGTGGCGCGCGCGGCAAGCGCCAAAAGTGTAAGCTTTGCAATAAACGCTGTCTGTCCGCCTTACACAAAAAGGCTCCGTAATCCCACGTAAGCAAAAGCACGGACGTCTATTTTAAGACCTGGTGAACAGCATCTTATGCTACTGCAAAAGCCTTTCGAATTCCTTGGCACGGCGGACGCTAAAGGGAGGCAGTACCGCAAGATAGTTTCGCTAAAATCCAACCACGATGAACTCCCCGCTCCTCCGCCTCACCGCCGCCACCCTGCTGGCCGGCTCCGCCCTCGCCACCCCGGTCTTCCCTTCCTTGGAGGGCGAACTGCTCTTCACCAGCAACCAGGCCGTCAACCTGGTCGGCCCCGTGCCGATCAGCATCCACACCGCCACCGGCCTCGACTTCAACGATGGCGACGCTAACGACACGCCGGCGGTCTCCTCCAACGCCGTGGTGTCCGAGGCCTCGGGAGACTTCGCCGGGCTGCTGAACGCGGCGTCCCTCTTCCGCGACTTCAACTTCGCCCCCCCGCCCGGGGCGGCCTATGCGGTCACGGCCGTCGGCGGCTTCAACTTCCACCTGACCTCCGTGACCATCGACGTCGATGCGCCGTGGCTGCGCCTCTTCGGGGAGGGCTACATCGAAGCCGCCGGGTATGAGCGCACGCTGGGCGTCTATGAGCTGGATGTGCTCTCGACCCGCTACCTGAACCAGGTCCGCAGCCTCACGTTCCGCTGGGAAACCACCACCGGCCTCAGCGCCAGCTCCCTGGTGACGCTCAACTCCACCTCCTCGTCGGTCTCGGAAACGGTTTCCGTGATGGATCTGCTGGGGCTTTCGGGGAGCGTGCTCGCGGGTTGCTGGGTGGTGAAGCGCCGCACCCGTCGCCTGCTCTGATGCGGCACGGCGCGGCCATCGCCCGCGGCCAGCATGAGGGCCGGGGGGGGGGG
>JBMTAG010000015.1:0-54127 GCA_049428505.1 Opitutaceae bacterium
GGGGGGGGGGGGGGGGCGGGGGCGCCGCCGCGACGAGACGTGGGGGGTGGGCTTTTCCGGGGGGGCCGATTCCCTTGCCCTGCTCCTGGTCCTACGGGCGCATTGGCCCGAACGGCGTCGGCAGTTGCTGGCGCTGCATTTCAACCACGGTCTCCGGGGCGCCGCCGCGCGCGCCGATGCCGACGCCTGCCGGCGGTGGTGCCGGGCCTTGGGCATCCGGTTCCGCAGCGAGCGGTGGACGCCCCCGGGTGGGGGCGTGAGCGAGGCGGCGGCGCGCGGGGCCCGCTTGGCCTTTTTCGCCCGGCACGCCCGGACGGTCTGGTTGGGCCAGCAGGCGGATGATGTGGCGGAGGGGATGCTGATGCGTCTCGCCCGGGGCAGTGGCACGGCCGGCCTCGCGGCGCCGCGGCCCGTGCAGACCTTCCGCGACGGACGCTGTTACCTGCGGCCGTTGCTCGGCCTGCGGTCGGCCGAAGTCCGCCGGTTACTGCGCACCGCCGGTCTAAGCTGGCGCGAGGACGCCTCCAACGCCACCGGGCGCTACTTTCGCAACCGCGTGCGCCAGCAGGTGCTGCCGCGCTGGGAGAAGGCGGCGGGCCGGGATGCCGTGGCCGGCGCGACGCTTTCCCGCCAATTGCTGGAGGAGGACGATGCGGCCCTGCTCACATGGCTGGACGAGGTCCGGCCGCTCTGCCGCGATGGTCGCCTCGATCTGGCGCGCCTCGCGGGCCGGCCGACCGCCCTGTGGCGCCGGGCCCTGCACCGCTGGCTGGCGCGTCACCCGGCGGCGGGGGAGCCTTCGCGCCAGGCTTTCGCGGCGCTCCTGGCCGACCTCCAGCGGGGCGGGCCGTGCCGTCACAGCCTGGGACCGGCGGGATTCGCGCGATCCGATGGTCGCTTCCTGCGCTACGCAATCCCCGAGCCGGAGGGGGGTAAAAAACGAAGGCGGGCCCGTTGACTTAGCCCGGGGGAACACTCACGTTCCGGGGAAAGTCCACCCTGTGATGTCTGACTCCGACTCCAAGAAGCCGCGCCGCCCCCTGAAGAACCTGCCGCCGGAACGGTTCCAGCCGAAGATGCTGTTCTTCTGGCTGCTCCTCGCCGCGGCCGTGGTCGCGTTGCTGATGCTCCCGAACCAGACGGGATCGGCGCCGGAAGCGCTTACCGTGCAGGAGGTTGTTGAGCGGGCGGAAAATAATCTGATCAATCGGGAGCCGGGGAAGGCGGCGGTCATTCGTTCCGATCCGAGCGGCGGTCGGGACTGGATGGTCATTGTCGGGCAGAGTCGCAAGGACGCGAACGCGCCGTGGCGAGACTTCCGCGCGGCGGGCCGCGTCACGGAGGCGACCCACGAGCGGTTGAGCAAGAGCAAGGTGTTCGCCGAGCAGCCCACGCAGACGCTCCTGACTTCGATCGCGGCGCAGGTCATTCCCTTCGTCATCATCATCGGACTGCTGTATTTCCTCTTCGTGCGGCAGTTGCGGCAGGCGGGGCGGGGGGCGTTGAGCTTCGGGAAGAGCCGGGCCAAGCTGCTCACGCGGGACCGCGACCGGATCACCTTTGCGGACGTCGCCGGGTGCGATGAGGCGAAGGAGGAGGTCTCCGAGGTGGTCGAGTTCCTGCGGGATCCGAAGAAGTTCACCAAGATGGGCGGCCGGATTCCGAAGGGCATCCTGATGGTGGGTCCTCCGGGCACCGGCAAGACGCTCCTGGCCAAGGCGGTGGCGGGGGAGGCGGACGTGCCGTTCTTCAGCATCTCGGGCTCGGATTTCGTGGAGATGTTCGTGGGCGTCGGGGCCAGCCGCGTCCGCGACATGTTCGAGCAGGGGCGCAAGAGCGCTCCGTGTCTGATCTTCATCGATGAAATCGATGCCGTGGGCCGCCAGCGCGGCGCCGGCCTCGGCGGTGGCAATGATGAGCGGGAGCAGACGCTCAATTCCCTCCTGGTCGAGATGGACGGTTTCGACACCACCGAAGGCGTGATCATCATCGCGGCCACCAATCGGCCGGACGTGCTCGACAGCGCCTTGCTGCGGCCGGGTCGTTTCGATCGCCAGATCTACGTGGACCTGCCGGATTTGGTGGGTCGTGAGCAGATCCTCCGTGTGCACGCCAAGAAGGTGAGCTTGGCCGAGAACGTCGACCTGCAGGTCATTGCCCGCGGTACCCCGGGGCTGTCCGGGGCCGAGCTGGCCAACCTGCTCAACGAGGCCGCGTTGCTGGCGGCTCGCCGCGGCAAGAAGAAGATCGAGATGATCGACGTCGATGATGCCCGCGAGAAGGTGCAGTTCGGCCGCGAGCGTCGCCGGCTGATGGATGATGAGGAGAAGAAGCTGACGGCCTACCACGAGGCCGGTCATGCCCTGGTGCAGGCGGTCCTGGATGACGGCCATATGCCGGTCCACAAGGTCACCATCATTCCGCGCGGCCGGAGCTTGGGCAGCACGATGTTCATCCCGAAGAAGGACATCCTGACCCATGCCAAGAAGCGGATGCTGAGCCAGATTGCGATGGGGTTGGGCGGCCGGATCGCCGAGGAG
Organism: Opitutaceae bacterium; assembly: GCA_049428505.1. Taxonomy (GTDB): domain Bacteria; phylum Verrucomicrobiota; class Verrucomicrobiia; order Opitutales; family Opitutaceae; genus ER46. Next base: position 2,541 of record JBMTAG010000015.1, read on the forward strand.
CTCGTTCTGGGCGATGTATCCAGCGGCGCGGCGGGCGACATCAAGCAGGTGACCAAGATTGCCCGCCATATGGTCTGCGATTGGGGGATGAGTCCCCTGGGGCCGGTGGCCTATGGCGATTCGCACGACACCGTCTTCCTCGGCCGCGAGATTACCCGGAACGAAAACGTGTCCGAGGACACCGCGCGCAAGATTGATTCCGAGATTCACCGGATCATCGAGGAGCAGTACCAGCGGGCCACCGACATCCTGGCGCAGCATCGCGACGCCTTGGACAAGGTGGCGGAGGCGCTCCTCGAGTACGAGACGATCGACGGCAAACACGTCCTGGAAATCCTCCAGTTCGGGGAACTGCGTTCGCCCGTGATCTCCAGCCAGCCGCCGAAGGCCGAGCCGCCCGCGGCGAAGAAGCAGCCGGAGAAGCCGGCCGCCGTCGAACCGGTCGCTCCGGCCGCCGCGCCGCATCCGGCGTGACGTAAGGGGTTTTCGCCCGGCCCGGGCGTAGTTGCCTCCGGTTTTCTGGATGGCCCCCGCAAGGGGGCCTGTTTTGTTTCCGGGCATGGCATTGAAAATTTGTTGCATTGGCGCCGGCTACGTCGGCGGTCCCACGATGGCGATGATCGCCCTCAAGGCTCCGGGCATCCAGGTCACGGTGGTCGACCTGAACGCGGCCCGGATCGCGGCGTGGAACTCGGGTGACCTGCCGATCTACGAGCCCGGGCTCGACGAGGTCGTCCGCCAGGTGCGCGGCCGCAACCTGCACTTTTCGACTGCGGTGGCGGACGGCATCCGCGACGCGGACATCATTTTCGTCTCGGTCAACACCCCCACGAAGACCTACGGCGTCGGCGCGGGCCGCGCGGCGGATCTGCGGTACATCGAGTCGGTCGCCCGTTCGATCGCCGAGCATGCCAACGGCCCGAAGATCATCGTCGAGAAGTCGACCATTCCGGTAAAGACCGCGGAGACGATCAAGGACATCCTGGCCGCCAATTCCCGCGGCCACACGTTCCAGGTGCTCTCCAATCCCGAGTTCCTCGCGGAGGGCACGGCGGTCGCCGACCTGACGGCGCCGGACCGCGTGCTGATCGGCGGCGAGCGCACCCCGGGGGGGGAGGCCGCGATCCAGACCCTGGTGGACGTTTATGCGCACTGGGTGCCGCGCGAACGGATCATCACGACCAACCTGTGGTCCTCGGAAATGGCCAAGCTGGTGGCCAATGCCTTTCTGGCGCAGCGCATTTCCTCGATCAATTCCATCTCCGCGCTCTGCGAGGCCACCGGCGCGGACGTTGACGAGGTGGCCCACGCGATCGGCCGCGATTCCCGCATTGGCCCGAAGTTCCTCAAGGCGTCCGTCGGCTTTGGCGGGTCCTGCTTCCAGAAGGACATCCTCAACCTGACCTACCTCTGCGAACACTTCGGGCTGCCGGAAGTCGCGGCGTACTGGGAAAGCGTGGTGCGGATGAACGACTGGCAGAAGCACCGGTTCTCCCGCCGCATCGTCAGTTCGCTCTACAACACGGTGGCTGACAAGCGCATCGCCGTGCTGGGCTTCGCCTTCAAGAAGGACACCAACGACACCCGCGAGTCGCCGGCGATCGCCGTGTGCCGCGACCTGCTCGCGGAGCAGGCGCGCGTGGTGGTCTATGATCCCAAGGTGCCGGCCCACGAGATCCACGAGGAGGTCGTCGGCAAGGGGAAGCCGGAGCCGCGGCTGACCGTGGCGGCGAGCGCCTATGAGGCAGCCGCGGGGGCGCACGCGATCGCGGTGGTCACCGAATGGGATGAGTTCAAGACCCTCGATTTCGCCCGCATTCAGGCGGAGATGAAACATCCGGCATTCCTCTTCGACGGCCGCAACATCCTCGATCTCCCCCGCCTCCGTTCCCTGGGCTTCCGCGCCCACGGCATCGGCAAGTAAGCGCGATTTTCAGGCACCCGCGGCGGGCGCCTGATGGATCCGGGGCGTCCACGTGACGTAGCTCGGATCCTCGTGCAGGAAGGCGTCCGGCTCCGGTGCCGGGCGCAGCAGGTCCGCGTCCCAGACCCGCGGCAGCAGCTGCGGCCACTCGTAGGGCGTAAGCTGGACGCCGGCCGGCGGCGTGGACCAGGTGCGGAACGTGGCAGGGAGAAAGAGGGGGGGCTGCAGTTCCTGGGTCGGCCGCCGGCGCAGGGGCTCGCCTGCCCGCAGGTGGTGCCAGGTTTCCCGGCGGGCATCCGCGATGATCCCGGCGGCGGGATCACCGAGCGCGTGGGCCACCACCGCCAGGCTGGCGTAGCGGTGGACGGGCGCCGGATGGAGGAGCGTCCAGGTGCGCAGCGCCATCGCCACTGTCCGGATGCCGAGGATCGATCCCGGGCCCTCGCAAAAGATCCAACCGCGGACCGCGGCGGGGTCCACGCCCAGCTCCGTGAGGGCCTGGAAGACGGCCACCCCGGATTCCCCGGGGGGCGCGGCCCAACGGGCTTCACCGGTGGGGGTGATCAGACCGGCCTGCACCTGCGTCGCCGCGGCGTCGAGCAGCACGACCGGACCGGCCCGGCAGACTTCCCGGAACGTGGCCATGCTGGCGTCAGCGCCCGGACCGCAGTCGGCGGGCGGCGAGAGTTGCGGAAAAAGGAAACACCATGGAGGAAGTCAGGGGACGTTGGTTCGCCCTGAAGGTGAAGCCAAGGCGGTTCTGGGCCGGGCGACCCGCCAAGCGGGGAGGAAGGAGGCTGGATTCAGTTGCGGGAGAAGCTGATTTGGGCACTGATGGAAGCATGAAAACAACGGTCGATCTTCCGGAAAAGGAGCTGGCGGAAGCGATGCGCCATACCGGCGCCAAGACCAAGACGGAGGCGGTCAGCCGCGCCGTGGCGGACTTCAATCGGCGACAACGCTTGGGCCGGCTGGCGGACCGGCTCGGCACCTGCAGTCAGGTGATGAGCCAGGACGAACTGGTCCGGATGCGCGCGAGCAGTTGAGATGAAGCTGATCGATTCCTCCAGCTGGATCGAGGCCTTGCGCATCGACGGGAATCCCGTGGTCCGGTCGCGGGTGGCCGCCCTGCTGCGGGAGGGCGAGGCGGCGTGGTGCGATATGGTCCGGCTGGAGCTGTGGAATGGCCTGCGCGGCGCGGCGGAACGGAAGCTCATGCAGGAATTGGAGGCGGATGTGATCCTGCTGCCGACGACGGAGGAAGTTTGGGCGCGGGCCCGCGCCTTGGCCCAGCGGGCCCGGGCTAAGGGCCTCACTGCGCCGGCGACGGATCTTCTGATCGCCGCCTGCGCCCGCGAGCACGGGGTGGAACTGGAGCACGGCGACGCCCATCTGACGGCGCTCGCCGCCTTGCAGGATTAGCCCCCGCCGGGCGGTTGCCCTTGATCGTCAGAGCCCGGCGACTTCCCAGCCGCGCCGGTAGGTGCGGCGGAGGTGGGCGTTCGCGGCCGGAACATTCGTGAAGGCAAGCTTCGGTCCGTCCCACGCCAGCTCCTGACCGGGGAAGCGCACCGCCACGCTGCCGAGCAGGACGGCCTCGGTGAGCGGACCCGAATAATCGAAGTTCGCACCCGGGCGGCTGCCGTTGAGGCACGCTTCGGCCCATTCGGTCCAATGATGGCCCTGCGTCCGCTCAGGCAGCACGTAGTCGCGGAAATCCGCCAGCGGGAACAGCCGCGGCGCGGCGATGTGGGGCACGTGCAGCACCCCCTTAGTCCCGATGATGATCGAGCCTTGGCTGTCCGGATCCGCCTTGCGCCCACCCTTCGCCTTGGCGGCGTCGCGCGGGTCCGCGACCAGCGCGCGGATCTCCGCCGGCGGCCGCTCGTCGCCGTCGTACCAGGTCACCGGCACGGTCTTGCCCTCGGTGTAGGCCGTGCCCGGGAACACGTAGCGGATGCGGGCGTTGACGGACCAATTCCAGGCGTCGGGGGCGGGGCCTTCCGAGCGGAGGGAAAGCGGCGACGTCAGCGCGAGCGCCTCGAAGACCGGGTCAAAGATGTGGCAGCCCATGTCCCCGAAGGTGCCGGTGCCGAAATCGAGCCGCTTGCGCCATTGTCCGGGATGATAGTGGCCCGCGACAAACGGGCGTTCCGCCGCCACGCCCTGCCACAGGTTCCAGTCGAGGGTGGCGGGCACCGGATCGCGGCGTTCGGGCGGGCGGCCGGTGTCGCCCCACTTCTTGCTGCTCCAGGTGTGCACCTCGCGGACCTTGCCGATCACGCCTGACTGCACGATCGCGACTGCCTGGCGGTAAACCTTATACGAATGGATTTGGATCCCCATCTGGGTGACGAGGTTCTTTTCCCGGGCGAGGCGGGTGAGGACGCGGGTCTCGTGGATGCCGTGGGCGAGGGGCTTCTGGCAGTAGCAATGCTTGCCCAGCTGCATCGCCGCGTGGGCGATGGGCGCGTGCATATGGTCCGGGGTGGAGACGTTGACCGAGTCGAGGTTGCCCTGCTCCTTTTCGAGCAACTGGCGCCAGTCCTGGTAAACCCGGACTTCGGGGAAGGTCTCCTTGACCTGCTTGACCCGCGCGAGATCGACGTCGGCCACGGCGACCAGCTTCACGAAGGGATTGCTCGTGATCGCCTGGATGTCGGCCCAGGCCATGCCGGCGGCGCCGAAGCTGGCGTGCCGGAGTACGCGGCTGGGGGCTGCGGCGTGGGCGTTCCGCGCGAAAAACGGGGCGGCGAGGCCGGCGGCACCCAGGGTGCGCAGGAAGGAGCGGCGGGGCAGGGCGGGGGAGCGGGAGGGCATCGGATACGGGGTGGTTCGGAGGAGACCGGGCGAAGCCGGGCGAGGCAAGGCCGGTCTCCGCGGGCGCGCGGGCTTGCCTCGGGGGCGACCGATCCTAACGGTCCCGGCCTCCCCATGATCACCGTTTCCCCCCTCCTGCGGCAGGCCGCCCTGGCCGCCGCTTTGTTTCTCGCCGCCGCCGGCCTGCGCGCCGCGCCGAGCCTCGGCCTCCAGACGTGGACCTGCCGGAATATGACCTTCGACCAGGTCGTCGCCTTCGCGTCCAAGCACGGCATCACCCACTTGCAGATGATCGGGAAGCACATTGATCCGAAGGGGCCGGCCGCCGAGTCGTTGCGCAAGAAGGCGATTCTGGAGGCCAAGGGCCTGCAGATCTACACCTTCGGCGTGAACGGCACCTCCCTGAACAAGGAGGAGAACCGCAAGCTCTTCGAGTTCGCGAAGCTGATGGGGATCAAGGTCATCATCGTCGAGCCGCGCAATCAGGCGGAATGGGACAACCTCGAGGAGCTGGTGAAGGAGTACGATATCCGCCTGGCCATCCACAATCACGGCACGGGCAGCGTGTACGGCGATCCCGCGACGGTCCGTGCCATTTTGGCCAAGCGGGACCGTCGGATCGGCGTGTGTCTGGACGTGGGCTGGGTCACTGCCGCCGGGTTCGATGCGGCGGAGGTATTCCGGAGCTACGGCGACCGGGTCTATGACATCCATTTCAAGGACAAGGTCGTGCAGACGGGGGCGGATGGGAAAAAGACGCCCGTCGACACCGAGATCGGGCGCGGCCAGTCGAACTACGCCGGGCTGTTCGCCGAGATCCGCCGCTCCGGCTGGTCGGGGGTGATGGCGATCGAGACCGACAGCAAGGCCTTCGCCGAGGATCCGAACCGGCTGGTGACCGAGGCCAAGGCCTTCTTTGCCGCCCAGAGTGCCCAACGCTAAGCTCCCCGTTCCCATGAATCGTTTCGCCCTAGGACTGCTGACCGTGGCTCTCGCGGGGGTGGCGGCCGCCCCGGCCGCCGCGCCGCGCGCACCCAACATCCTGTTCATCTTCTCCGACGATCACGCCTATCAGGCCATCAGCGCCTACGGCGAGGGGCGTCGACTCCTCGAGACGCCGCACCTCGACCGGCTGGCGCGGTCCGGGGTGCGCTTCGACCGCGCCTTGGTGCCGAACTCGATCTGCGGCCCGTCCCGCGCCGTGGTCCTCACGGGAAAGTACAATCACCTGAACGGGTTCGTGAACAATTCGAACTCCCGTTTCGACGGCTCGCAGGTGACCTTCCCCAAGATCCTGCGCGCGGCGGGCTACCAGACGGCCGTCATCGGCAAGTGGCACCTCGTCTCCGACCCCACGGGCTTCGACTTCTGGCAGGTGCTGCCGGGGCAGGGGATCTACTACAACCCGCCGATGATCCGGATGGGGCAGCAGGTGAAGACGGAAGGCTACACCACCGACATCATCACGGACCTCTCCCTCGACTGGCTGCGTCAGCGGGACAAGAGCCGCCCGTTTCTGCTGATGGCCCAGCACAAGGCCCCGCACCGCGAGTGGGCGCCCGCGCTGCGGCACTTGGGAGCCGACGGCGACCGCGTGTATCCGGAGCCCGACACCCTGTTCGATGACTACGCGAACCGCGGCATCGCCGTGCGGGATCAGGACATGTCGCTGGAGAAGACCTTCACCGATCGGGACGCGAAGTTCGACCCGCCGCCCAACCTGACTCCGGAGCAGCGGAAGGTCTGGGATGCATACTACGAGCCCCGCAATGCCCGTTTCCGGGCGGCAAACCTGCAGGGCAAGGACTTGGTTCGCTGGCGTTACCAGCGCTACATGCACGACTATACCGGGACGGTCCGGGCGGTCGACGACAGCGTCGGCCGTTTGCTCGATTACCTCGAGCAGGAGGGTCTCGCGGAGAACACGATCGTGGTCTACTCCAGCGACCAGGGCTTCTTTCTGGGCGAGCACGGCTGGTTCGACAAGCGGTGGATCTTTGAGGAGTCCCTGCGGACGCCGCTGTTGGTGCGTTGGCCGGGGGTGAGTCGCTCCGGCGCGGTGAGCAAGGACCTGGTCTCGACCCTCGATTTCGCGCAGACGTTCCTCGATGCGGCCGGCTTGCCGGCGCCGGCGGAGATGCAGGGTCGGAGCCTCCGGCCGATCCTGGCGGGCAACCGGCCCGCGGACTGGCGCACCGCGTTCTACTACCAGTATTTTGAGTGGCCCGCCCCCCACCGGGTGCGGCCGCACTACGGCGTCGTCACCGACCGCTACAAGCTGGTGCACTTCTTCGGGACCGCCGACGACTATTGGGAACTGTACGACACCGAAAAGGATCCGCGGGAGCTGCGCAACGTGCTCGGCGATCCCGCCTACGCGGCGGCACGCAAGCAGTTGGAAGCCCAGCTCGCGCAGTTGCGGCGGGAGCTGAAGGTCCCGGCCGAGATTCCGCCGGAATGGCTCGGCCGCACCGGGGGCGGTACCACGAAGGCACCCAGGAAGAAGCAGGCCAAGCAGCCTTGAAGGCCGCCTACCCGGCGCGGCGCGGAGTCGCGCCGGGTCAGCGGACGATGATCGGATTGGCCACCTGACCGCTCCGGGCCCGTTCCTCGAGCGCCTTGGGCATCGCGTCCATCAGCTTAAGGATGCGTTCCGGATGCGAGGGGTGCGTCGAGAGGAGGGCGGGCGGCATCGGATCCTTGCCCGTTTCCGCCTCCAGGGCTTCCATCACCTGGACTGCGGCCTGCGGATCATAGCCCGCCCGCGCCATGTACATCAGGCCGACATAGTCGGCCTCCCGCTCCTTTTCCCGGTCGAAGGCGAAGCCGCCGATGCCCGTCGTGAGGCCGTAGACCTGGGCGAGGGCGTCCACGGCGAGGCCGGAGGCGCCGCCCGCGAGGCCGCCGATCACGCCCACCGTGCCCACGGTGGAGACTGCCAGTTCGCGGGAGAGCTTTTCGTGGACGTGCTTTGCGGTGACGTGGGCGATTTCGTGGGCGATCACCGAGGCCAGTTGGTCGTCGGTCTTCGCGATGCGGAAGATCCCGGTGAACACGCCCACCTTGCCCCCGGCCATCGCGAAGGCGTTGATCTGCGGATTGTCGAACACCACGAACTCCCAATCCGCGTCCGGCATGTCCCAGAACACCACCTTCGCCAGCCGGGAGCCGACCCGCTGGAGCTGGGCCTGGTGGGCCTGGTTGCGGGAAGGCCGGTAGCGCTTCTTCAGGTCGTCGAACATGCCCACGCTCATCTTCGTGACCTCCTTGTCGTCGACGAGGTTCATGGCGCGCCGGCCGGTGACGGGCACCTGATAGCAGCCGGCAAGGAGGAGGAGGGGGGCGAGCAGGGTCAGGGCGAGCCGGGCATTCATGGCGTTAGTCCGTGACGGAAGGGACGAGGCCGGCAGACGCAAGTTTCCGGCGCGGAGCTCGGGGGGGGCGCAAAGCCCTTTGCATTTTGGCGGGTTCCTCGCACAGTCCTTCCCGTTCCCGACGCCCCGCGGGGACTTGGCTTCGTCAGCGCTAACCTTCACGCGTCCCCCACGTCTGAACCCACCTTCACCCATGGCCCAGGAATCCCCCGGCGGCCCCAAACGGCGCCGCATCATTCATTGGAATCCGGAAGCGGGCAAGGAGCAGGCCCGTCGTGGCCCCGCTTGGCCCCGTTGGCTCGCCTGGAGCATGGGCGGCGCGTTCGCGCTCCTGTTGGCGGCGGGATTGGTGATTCGCGGACTGAAGCTCGTTCTGGGACCGGAGGTCTTCTCCCCGGTGGCCGCTCCCGCGGTGGGCGTGCCTTCGGTCGCGGAAGCCAGTTCCGCGTTCATCAGCCAAGCGAAGGCGGAACAGGCGTTTGAGCTGGCGGGCAAGGCGCTCAAGGAGCTGCGTCGCGTGCCGGCCGATCACCCCTCCCAGATCGAACAATTGATCACGATGGAGCGGCTCTTCTCCCAGGGGGAGGCATTGTTGCGGGATCGGGACTTCGGCCGGGCGGTCGCGGTGTTCGACGCGTTGCATCCCGAGATCGAGTCGTTCACCCGGAATGTGAAGGTCAAGGGCGAGGCGCGGCAGGGGTATGATGCGATTCTGCTGCGCATCAAGGAGCTGGAGCTGGCCCGCAGCCTTGCGCCGGGCGCGCTGGAGTCCGCCTTCGAGGCCGCGGGAGCCGGCAGCAAGCTCCTCGCGGACGGCAACTTTGCCGGGGCGAAGAAGCAGTTCGATGCGGGGTTTGGCCAGCTCAAGCGCGCCGAGGACGCCTTGGGGGCCTTCGTGAAGGCCCGGCTGTTCGACGGGCAGCGGGCGCTGGCGGCGGGCGAGCAGTCCGCCGCGCGGCAGGCCTTCGAACAGGCCCTCGCCAAGTCCCCGGGCCTCGAGGCCGCCGTGCAGGGGCTGAAGCGCGCCGAGACCATCGACCGCGTCCATGCCCTGCTGCAGCAGGGGGCGCGGTTGGAGCAGCAGAAGCAATTCAAGGAGGCGGCGGAGGCCTACAAGCAGGCGTTCGCGCTCGACGGGCTTTCCGCCGCGGCGCAGGAGGGGCAGTCCCGGGCGGCTCGCTTGGAGAAGGAGACGCGCTTCGCCATGGCCAAGGCGGCCGCGGACGAGGCGATTCAGGCGCGCGATTGGAACCGGGCGATCGCCGAGCTGCAGAACGCCCTCAAGGTGAATCCCCAGCAGGCGGAGGTGCAGGCGCAGCTGAAGACGGCCCGCGCCAACGCGCATCAGGAGGCGGTGCAAAAGGCCCTGGCCAAGGCCTTCGACTACGAGAAGGCCTACCAGTGGTCGGAGGCCCGCGAGGCCTACAACGAAACGCTGAAGCTGGATGCCGACCATGCCGAAGCCAAGGAGGGCTACACGCGGGTCGGGACGGTCATCCGCGCGCTGCTGCAGTACCAGAAGTACATCGAGGCGGCGGAGCAGCTCGCCAATCGGTCGGACTTCCAAGGAGCCATCCGCCGCTTCAACGAGGCGATGGCGGTGAAGCCGGCCTACCTCGTGAACAGTGACCGGGTGCAGCAACTGCACGCGCAACTGATGGAGCAGAACAAGCCGGTCGAGGTGACCTTCAAGTCCGACGGCAGCACTTGGGTCCAGATCACCAATTTCCGCGCGCCCCAGAAGTTCGATTCCGAGGTGATGCGCATCCTGCCCGGTGATTATGAGGTGATCGGCCGGCGCAAGGGTTACCGGGACCTCAACCTGCTGCTGCAGGTCCGGGCGGGCACGCCGCCGCCGGTCGTGACCGTGATCTGCAACGTACCCTCGGACCAGAAATGACCGCCGCACGCTCCCGGGTTCTGGGGTGGGTGAGTCTGGGGTGCGCCGCTTGGCTGCCGCTGGCGGCGGCCGAAGCGGGTGGGTCGGCGCGTCCGGGTTCGGCACGGGCCTCCGCCGCCGGTCGGGCCGTGTTGCCGGATCCGGCGCTGCTCGACGGTTCCGCCCATGCGCCGGAGAAGCGTTCCGCGATCGGGATGATCGGGGACTTCGAATTGCCGGGCGACGAATCGGCGCGAACGGACAAGGTGGGTGGCTCCAGCCAGCCTCCGGGTACCGAGGGTAACGACCCGCCCGCGGGGGCTCCTGGAGTGGCGGCGGGGCGGCCAGGCGGCCAGGGCAAGCCCGAGGCGAACCAGCCGGGCGGGGCGGGTGGTCAGGAGGCCGAGAAGCCTCCGGGCGGGTCGGGAGACCAGGCGCAGGGCATCCGGGTCGCGGAACTGAAGGGCGAAGCGGCCGCGTCGGCTCCGGACGGCAAGGCGCCCGCCCGGCCCACCGCGATGGCGATTGGAGATCAGGCCATGCGCATTCCCCAGCAGCCGCGCAACGCCGGCGTCGTGGGCACCCAGCAGGTCGCGAATGTGAACACGCAGGACTACGAGAAGGGGACCGGCACGGGTGGGAAGGGGCCGGTGAACAAGGGCGGGCCCAATCGCACCGAAAAGGGCCGCGTGATCCCCTCGGGCTTGTGACCCTTCCGGCGATGCCGACCTTCCGCCCCTTCTGGATTTGGCTGGCCTGCGTGGCGCTGTCCGGCGTCGCACGGGCCACGACGCTGATCTATCCGGTCTCCGCGATCGAGGACCTGTGGACGCTGCCCGCGGAGGAATTCCGCCAGCGCCACGGCGGCATCAACATCACCGGACTCGGGCCCAGCGACGAGGGGTGGTACGTGCGCTACCGGCACGAGAACCTGACCTGCCTCTTCGGCCCGATGGCGGACGCGGAGGAGGCCCGTCGCCGCCGCGGTGAGATGGAGGCGGTCCGCGATGCCGCGCTGAAGCACCGGGCCTCCCTGAGCACCAGTCAGGTCGACCACGTGCGCTTCACGTTTTCCGGGGTGTTCGGGCGCGGCGGGGAAGGCGAAGGCGGCGGCCGGGGTGCCGGAGCCCTCGCGCGGATCTCCGCCGACGGCCGCAGCGGGCCCGATGGCGACCTCGACGGGGATGGCATCCCCAATCGGGAGGATCCCGATATGGACGGGGACGGCATTCCCAATGATCGCGACGAGGACAGTGATGGGGATGGCGTGCCCGACGCCCAGGATGGGTATCGTTACGGCACGAACCCAGACCCCTCCGGTCCGGGCGGCGCCGGCAATGGCCGCGATGGCCCCGGCGGGGATCTGGACGGGGATGGCACCGCGAATGCGGCGGATGGCGACATGGACGGGGATGGCATTCCCAACGCGCAGGATCCGGACATCGACGGCGATGGGATCCCCAATGCCCAGGACAAATACCCGTATGGGCGGGATGATGGTCCGGACGGCAACTCGGGCAGCGGCCGGCCAGCCGGGTCCGCGAGCGGCGCGGAGCAGCAGGGCACGCCTAGCCGGGGCGGGCAGGAGGGGCAGGGCCGGGATCTGGGCACGCCGACCCCGCTGGCGGGCCTGGGTCAGCCGGGGCAGTTGCCGGGCCAGCCGGGAAGACCGCCGTCCGGCCAACCGGGGCAACCGGGTCAGCCCGGCAGTCCCAGTTCCTCCAGCCAGTCGAGTTCCTCCGCCTCCAGTTCGAGTCAGGGCGGTCAGCCCGGGCAACCGGGTCAGCCCGGCCAACCCGGGCAGCCGAGCCAGCCTTCCTCGGGCAGTCCCATCGACCTCCTAGCCGCGGTGTTGCGGGCGATATTGGGGCTCTGAGCGGCCGACCGGGCGCGGGGCTGCGGATCTTCAGGGGCGGAGGTCGACCGCCGCCCACGGAAAGGCGTCCTCCAGCGTGGTGCGGTAGCCGATCACTTTGGGGCTCACCAGGCGCGGCAGGGTGTGGAAGTAGACCGGGATGAACGGCATCTCCTCCCCGAGGATCGCTTCCATCTCGCGGTAGCAGGCGTAGCGCTCCGCCGTCGTCGGGGCGGCGAGGGCGGCGGCCAGCAGGCGATCGTAGCCGGGGTGGCTCCAGCCGGCCTGATTGGTCGCGTGGCCGGTCTGCCAGCGCTCCAGATGGATGTGCGGCTCGGCGACGACCCAGCCGCCCCGGGCCAATTGGAACGCATGGGAGCGATTGATCGTGTCGAGGTAGACGGTCCATTCCTGATTCAACAGCGTGATCTCGATGCCCAGTTCCCGGCGCCAGCGCTGTTGCACCGCCTCGGCCAGTGCCCGGTGCTGCTCGGCCGTGTTGTAGAGCAGTTCGACCTGGGGAAACCCGCGGCCGCCGGGAAAACCCGCGGCGGCGAGCAGGCGCCGGGCCTCCGCGGGATCGGCGCGAAAGGCGGGGGCACCGGGGTAGCCGGCCAGCCCGGGCCGCACCGCGCTATAGGCGGGTTCCTCGCCGCCTTGGCTCACGTGGCGGGTGAGCGCCTCGCGATCCAGCGCCAAGGCCAGCGCCCGCCGCACTCGGGCGTCATCGAAGGGCGGGCGACGGGTGTTGCACACATAATAATAGAGGCCGCCGAACGGGTCGATCCGCAGGCTTTCCGGCTGGTCCCGGCGGTAGGTGGCGATCTTCGCGGCGGGAATGGTCTGCGTCAGGTGGAGCCGGCCTTGGCGGAACAGGCGTTCCTCCACCGCGGCGTCCTCGATGGGATGGAAATGGATTTCGTCGAGCCGCACCGACTCGCGGCCCCAGTAGGTGGGCGAGCGCGCCACCACCAGGGGCTGGCCGGGCCGCCAGGCGCGCAGGGCGAAGGCGCCGTTGCCCACGAAGTGTTCCGGGCGGGTCCAGCGGTTGCCCGGCTGATCCGGCCGTCCCACCCGCGTGATGACGTGCAGCGGTACCGGTAGCCACTCGGGCATCGTGAGCAGCTGGAGCAGAAACGTGGCGGGCTGGTGCAGGGTGAAGCGCAGGAGATGGTCTTCCGGCGCGGCGAATCCCGTGCGGCGGAAGTCCTGCAACCGGCCCCGGTGGTAATCCTCGGCGCCGACCACCGGGTAGAGGCGCTCCGCGTTCCGGGCCCCGAGCGAGGCGGTCAGGATGCGTTGGTACGAGGCGACGAAGTCGTGGGCGGTGAGCGGCCGGCCGTCCGACCAGCGGGCGTCCGGACGCAGGTGGAACGTCAGTTGCCGGCCATCGGCTGAAGTTTCCCAGGACCGGGCGACGCCGGGCGCGAGGTTACCGTCGGGCCCGATGATGACGAGGCCCTCGCAGAGGGCGCGGAGGATGCGGGCTTCGGGGATGCCGGTGATGATCTGCGGGTCGAGGTCCTGCGGGTCCACGCCGACCCCGACGTGAAGGACCTTGGGGGGCGGGGAGCCGGCGAGGGCGGGCGCGAGCAGGGCCAGCCAAAGCGGGAACCAGCGGAGAAACGGGCGCATCGGGGGCGGGGTGAAGGCAGGGTGCCCCGGGCGGGGAGGGGGGCAAGAAAAAGGCCGGTCCCGCGAGGCGGAACCGGCCGAGAGGGGGAGTGGAGCCGCGCTCAGGCGGTCACGACGGACACCTTGCGGTGCACCTTGTCGTACTGGACGGTGCCGGTGGCGAGGGCGAACAGGGTGAAGTCGCGGCCGAGGCCGACGTTCTTGCCCGGATGCAGCTTGGTGCCCCGCTGGCGGACCAGAATGTTACCGGCGAGGACGGACTCGCCGCCAAACCGCTTCACCCCGAGACGCTTCGAGTGGCTCTCGCGGCCGTTGGTGGATGTTCCCTGACCTTTCTTGTGCGCCATGGCGTCGTGTCTCCTTAGGCTTTGATCGAGTTGATCTTGATGACGGAAAGCTCCTGACGATGGCCGCGCTTACGCTCCATCCCCTTGCGCTTCTTCTTCTTGAAGACGATCACCTTGGTGCCGCGCTTGTTCTCCAGGATCGTCGCCGAGACGACCGCGCCGGGCAGGGTCGGAGTGCCGACCTTGAAGGCTTCGCCCTCACCAGCCGCGAGCACATCCTTGATCTCCACGGTGGCGCCCTTCTCGGTGCCGGGATAGCGGTTGACGGTGAGGATGTCGCCCTCGGAAACAGTGAACTGCTGGCCTTGGGTCTTGATCGTCGCTTTCATGGAAGGAAACGCGCAGTTAAGCGCTCCGGGAAAAGTTAAGGCAAGGCTTATTTCAGGCGGATAAGCCCTCGGGAAGGCCGCGGATGCTCGCGAGGGCCTCCGGGACGGTCAGCGCCTCCAGTCCACCGGCGGGGCGCAGCGCCTGCACGTTTGCGACCGGCGGCTTCCAGATCGCGGGATCCGTCGGCCCGAAGAGGAGGAGACTTGGCGTGCCCGCGCAGGCGGCCAGATGGCTGACGCCGGAATCGTGCCCGAGGAACGCGCGGGCGCCCGCCAACCGGCGGAGCAGTTCCTCCAGCGGCGGTTCCCAGAGGAGCCCCAGTTCCCGGTCTCCGCGGCCCATGAGTTCAGCTCTCGACCGGCAGGCGGTCGCGAGCGGCTCCGGCAGCGGCCGCGCGATTTCGGCCTCGCCCAGCAGCAGCGTCACGGGGCCGGGAAGGTGGCCGGCCAACTCCAGCCAGCGTTCGACGGGCCAGTTCTTCCGCGGAGAACCGCTGCCCGGATGAATCAGCACCGGCCGCGGGCCCGGGTCCGGCGGGACGAGGGGCACGAGCGGGGAGACCAGCGCCTCGGGCACGAGCCCGAGTGGCCGCAGCGGAGCGCAGAAGTGGGCGGCGGCGGGACCCGCGGCCGGGTGCGGCGCGCCCGCGAGGAAACGTTGACCGGGGCGCAAGGGGAAGCGGGCGGCGAGTTCGCCGGACGGGTCCGGCTGGAAGCTGAGGATGAGATCGAAGCCGCGGAGCCAGGCTTCGAGGTCGGGCGGCAGAGGAGCCGGTCCGTACAATGGCAGCCAGCGAGCGGAGGATTGGGCGTGCACCCGGTTGAGCAGGCCGCGCGCCTGAGCGAGCGCCGCCGCGGCGGGATTGCCAATCAGCTCGATCTCCGCGTCGGGCCAGCGCTGCCGGAGCAGCGCGAGGGCGGGCAGGGTGACGAGGAAGTCGCCGAGGGCGCCGCCCCTAAGGATGAGCAGGCGGCGCATCGCTCGGGGGCGGGCGGTGTCCGGTCAGCGTGGCGACGCCGCGGCCGACCTTGAATTCCACGGTGAAACGCACCGGCAGGCGCCAGCGGTCCTCGGCGATCCAGACGCGGACCGTGCCGCCGCGGCGGAACATCCCCTTGGGGGCAGTTTTTTCCATCCGCGGCTCCAGCACGCGGGTGGCGAAGGTGCCGAGCGGCGTCACGACTTCCTCCCGTCCGGTACAGTGGATCGTGAGCTCGTAGAACTCGTCGTTGAACAGCACGAGGGTGTCCCGTTGGCCGCCGGGCTCGAGGTTCCAGTCGCGGGTCCGCAGCAGCCCGAGGATCATGTCCGCGGGTTCGCCTGGCGGGAGCGGGAGCGCGCGGGTCGCGGCGGTCGCGTCGTCGGCGCTCCAGAGGGCGTGGCCGGCGGCGTAATCGAAGGCGACCTGATGGGCGCGGCGTTCCCCGCGTTGGCGGGTTTCCTCGCGCAACCAGCGGAGCCGGCCGTCGGCGAGGGTGAAGTCCGCGGTCGCGCGAGCCTCGAAGGGCAACAGCATCCGGGCGAGGCCGAGGGTCCGGGTCTCGGTGACCACGCGGAGGCGCGCCCCGGCGGGATCTTCCTGCCGTTCGGCGCGGAGCCGGATCTCCCCGGCCCCCGGCAGCAGGGCCCAGGCGACGCGGTACTGAAGTTCTTCTCCGGGCAGCACGGGCAGGGCGAAGGCGTGAGGGAGCAGGGTGACCGCGAGGAGGGTGGCGGCGATCAGGCCTCGCATGGTCCGGGAGACGCGGCGGGGGCGGCGTTCATCGGGGCAGGCTGCGCGGTCGCACCGGAGGGTTCAACCGCGTTTGTCGCCTCGGGGTCGAAGCGGACTTCGGCGAGGCGGCGGCAATGGGCGAGGGTGTCGACCTCGGCGGGCGTCTTGTCGGGCCGCAGCCGCACGATCCGCGGGAAGCGTAACGCGAGCCCCGAGTCGTGGCGCGGGCTGGCCTGAATGGCGTCGAACGCGATCTCGAGCACCACCTGCGGCAGGACCTCGCGGCGGCGGCCGCGGACCGCGGTGGTCGTCGCGATGAAGTGGTCGGTGAGGCGGGCGATCTCGGCGTCGGTCAGGCCGGTGTACGCCTTGCCCAGGACCAGCAGGCGCCCGGTGGACTCCTCCCGGATGGCGAACGTGTAATCGCTGAGCACGTCCCGGCGCTTTCCGTGGCCCTGTTCCACGGCGACGACGACCACGTCGAGCGTGGCGCCGGCCCGCTTGAGCTTGAGCCAGGCCAGCCCGCGGCGGCCGGGGGCGTAGGGGCTGGCGGGGTCCTTGGCCATCAGGCCCTCGTTGCCGCGCCGGCGGGCGGCGAGGAAGGCGGCTTCAATTTCGGCGGCGGTGGCGGCGGAGCGCACCGGGGCGAGCCGCAGGGCGGGGGCGCGGGCGGCGGCGAGGAGGCCCTCGAGGCGGCGGCGGCGCTCGCGCAGCGGTTCCGCGATGAGCGGCTGACCCGCGTGCCAGAGCAGGTCGTAGAACGAGAGCGAAACCGGGATTTCCGCGCCGAGGAACAGGTCATCGCCGCGGCGGCCGAGGCGTCGTTGCAACTCGGCGAACGGGAGGGCGCGCCCGTCCCGCCACGCCAACAGCTCCGCGTCGCCGATGAAATCCTCCGGCAGGGTTGCCGCGGCCCGCGCCAGCTCCGGGAACTGGGCCGTGAGGGGCTTCAGATCGCGGGAATACAGCTCCACCCGGCTGCCGCGGCGATGTACCTGGCAGCGGATGCCGTCGTACTTTTCCTCGAGCCAGACCGGCGCGCCGAGGCGGGCGAGGATTTCGGCCGGATCGGCGGCGGGCGTGGCCAGCATGAAGCGGAGCGGTTGAAACGGGCGCAGGCTGATGGCCCCGAGCGTGCCGGCGGCGGCGTGGGCCGCGACCTCGCCCAGATCCCCGGCGAGCAGGTGGGCCTCGCGCACGGCGGAAGACGGCTGCGCCCAAGCCTGGGCGATCGCGTCCTCGACCAGTCCCTCCCGGAGGCCGATCCGCAGATCCCCCAGGAGCAGCTTGATGAGGTACTTGGTCTCCCGTGGCCCAAGGAGCGTGAGCAGGGCGTGTGTCCGCTCCAGCTTCGCCGCGGGCCCGCGCGCGTCCGCGAGCGCCTGGAGCCCGGCGGCGAGCGCCGGCAGGGTCAGCCCCTGGTCCTGCCGGTCCGGATCCCGCGTGCGCACGGCCGCCTCCGCCGCGTCACCGGCGTCCGGGAAACGTTGGAAGCCGGAACGGTACTGCGCTTCCGTCAGCCCGGTTCGTTCCAACAGGGCCCGGCGCAGCAACGCCCAGCCGACCCCGATCTGGCTTTCGCTCCCCGCGACTCCCGGCCGCGCGCAGGCGCAACGCGTGGCGATTCCGGCCGCGTCCGGCGGCAGCGTCGCGAAGTAGTCCGCGAGGAGCGCGACTTTCGCGTGGCGGCGGGGCTGGGCAGCGATTTCATCCGCCACTGCCGCGAAACGGGCGAAGGCCAGCGGGTCGCCGGCGGCCGCGGAGGGGGCGGATTCCGCCGCGGGCGGGGCGGCGGTGGAACCAAGCGCGACGCGGGTGGAGGGGGGGGATGCGACGGCGCCGAGGCCGAGGTCGAGTTGGTTTTCCTCGCTCAGCGCCCACGCCTCGATGCCCCGTTCCCGGAGGGTTGCGGCGAAGTCCCGTGCGAATCCGTGCAGCGTGTATACGCGCCGCGGGTTCACCTGCTCCACAAACCGCAGCAGATCGTTGAAGTCCGCGTGGTCCGAGAGGGGGAAGGCGGCGTCGCATTGGTGACGGTGGATCGCGCCCGGATCCAGCGCCCAGCCGGTGACGACCGCCGTGCGGCAGGGGCCGAGGCGCCGGAGGAAGGGAGAGGTCCGGGATTGGGGCGGGCAGAGGACGACGTGGCCGCGGACTTCACCGGGGGCGTATTCGCGGTAGGGGGGCACTTCCAGCCCGAGTTCGGCGTAGACCTGCGTCATCCGCAGCGTCTGCGGGTGCAGCATCGCGGGCAGGCCGTGATCGGCGAGGGCCCAGAGCAGTTCCTGGCTCTTGCCGAGGCTGTAGGCGTACAGCACCGGCGTCTCCCCGTCGTCGAGGGCGGCGTGGCAGAAGCCGGCGAGCGCGGAGACCACCTCGCTGGTGGGAGGAAAGCGGTACTGCGGCCGCCCGAAGGTGGTCTCCATCACGAGCACTTCAGCGGGTGGCGTGGCGCAAGGCTCAGCGGCGCGTCCCGGACGAAGCTTGAAATCACCGGTGTAGAGCAACCGCCCCCGGTCCGGGTGTTCCAGCAGGCATTGGGCGGAGCCGTGGATATGTCCGGCAGGATGGAGGCTGACCGCCACGTCGGATGTCAGCGGCTCGGTCTGACCGAAGGGCAGGACATGTTCGCGGCGTTCCCCGGGCAAACGGGCGCGCATCAGCCGCGCCGTCCCCGGCGAGCATAGGATCTCCCGGTGCAGCGCCAAATGGTCGAAATGGGCGTGGGACACGAAGGAGCGCTCACGCGCATACCGGGCGTCGAGCCACCACCCCACCTGGGGCAACCAGACCCCCTCCGCGTATTCCACCTGCCAGGACATGCGCGGAGCGTGCGGCTTGGCCCGCGAAGCACAAGCGGCGGGCTCAGAGCCGCCCGCCGATCAGGCCGAGCCCCAGCAGCGCCAACAGGCCGACGCCGCAGAGCCACCAGTACCACGCGAGCCCGTTGACCCGCGGGGTGGGTCGCCGGGGCGGGGCCGCCTCGTCCGCCCACGCGTGGTCGGGCAGGTCGAGGCCGTCGTGGACGGAGGCCTCGCGCCAGCCGGTGCGTTCGTCGGCGCCGCATTCCGGGCAGGCGCGCGCCGCGGGGGCGAGTTCCGTGCCGCACTGGGCGCAGGCGGCGGGCGCGCGCGGTTCAGGCGGCATGGAGGGCGGCGAAGTACTTGCGGCGGACCAGCCGCCAGGCGGTGACGACGAAGGCGGTCAACGGGATCGCGAGCAGCATCCCCAGCAGGCCGCCCAGCGCCGTGCCCCAGAAGAACACCGCGAAGATGATCGTGACCGGGTGCAGCCCGGTCTGGCGGCCCATGATGCGTGGCGTGAGCACCCAACCCTCGATCGTCTGGACGGCGACCTTCACCAGCAGCACGAGGCCGACCATCAGCCAGCCCCCGTCCGGTGCCTGGAAGAAGGCCAGCGGGAGGGCAACGGCCAGCCCCAGAATGGAGCCCAGATAGGGGATCACGTTGAGGGCTCCGAGCACGAGTCCGAGGGCGAGGCCGAACTTCAGGCCGATCAAGCTGAAGCCCAGCGCGAGGAGCACGCCCATGGCCAGTGCGATCAGCAGTTGACCGCGAAAGAAGGCTTCGACGATCGAAACGAACTCTCCCACCAGAAACACCACGTCATCGCGCATCGCCGGCGAGAGGAAGGGCAAGTGTTCGCCGAGCCCCCGGGTGGAGAATCCGGCCGCCAGCAGGAAAAAGAACAGGTAGACGGGAACCACGGCAGCGCCGGTCAGGAAAGTCGCGGCCGCGGAGACGCCGCCGAAGGCGGTGCGGAGCGAGGGCCAGGCGTGCGCCAGAAGGCCCTTCGCCTCCTCGACCGCCCTTTCCACCAGCTGGGTCCAGAGCGGCAGGCCGACCTCGCGGTCCGCCAGCGCCTTCCATTCCGGGTAGCTGGCCTGGACGTAGCCGCTCAGCTTTTCCGCCAGCTTGGGCAGGTAGGTCACCAGATCGACGATTTGCCCGATGACCGCCGGGGCGGCCAGCAGGAGCGCCCCCGTCACGACCCCGGTGAAGAGCGCATACAGGACAATGACCGCACCCAGTCGGCCGAGGCGCAGCCGGGCCTCCAGCCATCCCACCCACGGGCGCAACATCAGCGCGAGCACCCCCGCGGTGGCCAAGGGCCAGAGCACGGAACCGAAATGGGCCAGGAGTCGGCCCAGCGCGATCACCCCCAGGGCGAGCAGGGCGACGATGCCCAGCCCGGCCAACAGGGTGAGGGCGGCGGCCGCGATCCGGCGCTGGACGGGGGAGAGCAGGGGAGAGGGGTTCACGCGGCGGGCAGGGTCAGGATTAAACAGTTCCGGAGCGCGGAGGCAAATCTCGCGTTGACGCGCCCGGGCGGCCCCGCGAGGTTTTCGGGCACTCCGGCCGGCTGCAGCGGTCCAAGCCGGCTTCCCTCCCGCATGAAACGCCTCCGTTCCTTCGTTCTCGCCCTCGCGTCCACCCTTGGGGTGGCCTTCGCCCAGGACGAGGAGCGGCGCGCGCCCCCGATCGAGATCCCGGACTTCAGCAACCTCGACGAGTACATTTATGAGCCCAGGAGCGTCGTCACGATGGGTTTCCGGTACCTGTCGGGCGCCAAGACCCTCTTCTCGGGCCAGGGCAGCATCCCGCGGCCGAATGACCCGGGCGCCGTCACCGGGGCCAACCTTTCCCGGGTGTACCACGATGGCGCGGTGCAACCCGACCAGCGGACCGTCGCCCGCCTGGACTCCAGCGGTAATCCGTTGATCGATCCGCAGACCAGCACGGCCGCGTTTGACCCGATTGCGCCCGACGGGCGGACGAACACGTGGAATTACACGGACGCGAGCCAGCTGTCCCTGCCCGGCTTCGTCCGATTCAGCACCTATTCGGCGGAGATCACGGACACGCGCGCCCGCGAGACCAAGAGCGGCTCCACCGCCGGGATGGACCTGGCTGTTTCCCGGGATATGGGGAAGCTCTTCGGTTCCGCCGTGGCTTGGAACCTCGTCGCTGGGATCTCGATCAACGACCTCGCTTCATCGCGCAACGACTTCGTCCGCGCTCGCATCAGCACCCTCAGCGACTACTTCTCGCTCTTCGGGGCGGTGCCGCCGGATGCTCCCTATTCCTCGCCCAGTACCTCGACCGAGGAGGTGGTTGATGCGGTGGGCAACACGATCCTCGGCGCCGACGGACTCGCGCAGACCCTGAGTGTGGACACCTCCGTGCTGCTGGCCAACGAGCCCGCGGGTCGCCTGACCGGCGACTCCGAGGACGAAACGCACGTCCAGAATCGCTGGAAGCTGAAAGGGGCCTACTACACCTTCCGGGCGGGGCCGACCCTCTCCTACACCTTTTCCCCGCGTTTCCGCGCGAGCATCAGTGCCGGGGCCGCGATGGTGTTCGCGGGGTCGAGTTACACGGTGACGCAGACGCTGCAGCCGGAGATCGGTGAGGAGATCAGCAACACCAGTTCCAGCGAGGCCTACAAGCTCCTGCCGGGCTATTTCGCGGACGCCTCCCTGCATCTGGATCTGACCGAACGGGCGGGCTTTTACGCGGGGGCCGTGTTCCAGTCCGCGGGCAGCTACACTCACCGGCTGGAGTCCGAGACCGCGAATTACGCCAGCAAGGTTGACCTAAGTAACCAGAGCGGCGTGCGCGCGGGCATGTCCATCCGGTTCTAAGCCGGATCGCGACCGGCGGGCCGTCTTTACCCGGCGGCCTCGACGGCCGGCGTTGACTGCAATTCGGCCAGGACCGCCTCGATCCCGCGGAGGGAGCCGGTGGGGAAGAATCCGTTGAGCCGGTGGATCACCTGCTGGATGATGCCATCCGGGCAGCTGGCGCCGCCGGTGATCAAGATCCGCGGCTTGGGCGGCGGACCATCCGGCCAAAGCGGGCGCCCTTCCAGCCGGCCCCGGCCGTCCCGATCGTAGATGTAGTGGTCGATCCTGGCGAGGGAGGAGAGGTTGGCTTCGGATTGAATGAAGAAGGCGCGTTCGCCGAGCTTCTCGGCGCAGAGCCGGTAGAGTTGGTAGGTGTTCGAGGAGTTGCGCCCGCCGATCACAAATGCGGCATCCAACGGTTCGGCGAGCGCCCGCGCCAAGGCATCCTGATTGACCTGCGTGGCGTAACAGAGCGTATCCCGTCGACCGCCTCCACCCACGCGGGTATCGTCCCCGAGGAGTTGGCGGAAGGTGTTCCGGAGAAGTTCGATGATCGCGAGGGTCTCGTTCATCAGGAGCGTGGTCTGGTTGACCACGGCGACGCGTTGCAGGTGGCGGTCGACGTCGAACCCCGGGGTGAAACGGCCGGCGAAGCGCTCGTGAAACGTCGCCCGGCGCACCGGATCAGGCGACGCGATGAGGGCGGCGAGGTCGCGGGCTTCGGCGAGGTCGCGGACGATGACCGCGGGAGCGTGGCGCCGCGTGTAGGAGAAGGTCGCCTTCGTCTCCTCATGCTCGTGCTTTCCGTGGATGATGACCGTATAGCCTTCCCGGCCGTAGGTGCGGGCGGCCTTCCATACCTTTTCCACCAGCATGCAGGTGGCGTCGAAGGCGCACACGGCGATGCCTTTGCGAACCAGCCGGCGCTTGTCCTCGTCGGTGGCCCCGAAGGCCGGGATGATCACGATGTCCTCCGGCGTCAGCGTATCCCACAGCAGGGGGGCGTCGGGACGGTCCTCCGCGCGACAGGGCACGCCGCGTTCCGTCTGCAGGTAACGCAGGCCGCGGCGGAGCAGGTCCTCGTTGACGAACGGGTTGTGGATGAGTTCCGAGAGCATGAAGACCCGCCGGCCGGGGTTGGCGGCGAGGGTCTCGTAGGCGCGCTCGATGGCGTTGCGCACGCCGAGGCAGAAACCGAAGTGGCTGGGAATCAGGTAGGTGACACGACCGAAGTCGAGCGGCACCGGATTGGCGGCGGTGCGCTCGTGGCGGCGGGCCAGTGCCTTGATGGCGGTGCAGAGGCGCGATTGGTAAAGGGCAACCGCGGCGGCGTCCTGAGCGTAGATGCCCGGGTTGCGTTCAGTGGCGGGCCGAAACTGGTAGATGAAATCGTTCTCCCCGAGGTGCAGGTAGGGGATTTCCGCGAGGTGCGGTTCGAGGGCAGCGACCACCGCGGCGAGGGAGGGCGCGAGGTCCGCCGGGGTGGCTTCGAGGCTCGCGATCGGGCGGAAGACCACCTCCGGATCCTGGGAGGGGGCGGCAACCTGGGTGAAGAGGACGCGGTGGGTGCGTCCCCCGGCGGTAACGGAGAGGACTTCCGCCGCCGGTGTGTGTGCGGGGAAGGAGGATTCCAGCCGTTGGGTCGCCATCGTCAGGTCGCTGCCGGTGAACGCGAGGCCCTGCTTGGAGCCGAGCTGGCGCACGGCGAGCTGGTTGCCCGGATTGAAGGCGAGGATCGCGAAGAGGACCGGCGGACTGGCGGGCGGCGGCATCGCGCCAAGCTGGCGGAGGGGAATCCGTGCCGCAAGTGTCGCGAGGTGCTCGGGCGAGGTGCGGTGCCTGCGGGCTGGCCTTGCGACGCGGGTTGCGCAAGGAGAGGGACGTGAAGCTTTCCTCCCCTCCGCGGCTTTCCCCAGCCCTCCTGCTGCCTCTGTTGCCCCTGCTGCTCCTCCCCGCGTCCGCCGTCGAGCGGAAGCCCAACTTCCTCGTGATCCTGGCCGATGACCTCGGCTGGGCCGACCTGGGTCACGACGGATCGCGGATCGCCACCCCGCACCTCGATCGCCTGGCGCAGGAGGGCGTCAAGCTGACCCATTACCGCTCCTCGGCGCCGATGTGTTCGCCCACCCGCGCCGCGCTTCTCACCGGTCGTTATCCGCACAGCGTGGGGGTGCCTGAGCTCGCCAGCCCGACTGCCCGGGGCAACGTGCCGGTGTTCGCCTTGGCGCCGGCGGCGATCACCTTGCCGGAAGTGCTCCGCCCCGCGGGCTACCACAGCGCGCTCGTCGGCAAATGGCACCTCGGGTACGCGCGGGAGCACTGGCCGCGGACCCACGGGTTCGACGAGTTCTGGGGCTCCCTGATCGGCACCCCCCGCTACTGGGAGGTGAAGGAGACCTACGAGAACGAGACCCCGATCGACGTCTCCGGGAAGGGCTACTACACGGACCAGCTGGCGGGCCGGGCGGTCGAGGTGATCCGCCGCGCGGCGCAGGAGCCTCGACCCTTCTTCCTCTACTTGGCGTTCAATGCCCCGCATTACCCGCTCGAGGCCCCGTTCGAGCTGGTCACCAAGTACCGTGGCCTCTTTCCCGACCGCGGGCTCTTCGCCCTTTACGCCGCGATGGTCGAACAGCTCGACACCGGGATCGGCCGCGTGCTCGCGGCGCTGGACGAGCTCCAGCTCGCGCAGGACACGCTGGTGCTCTTCACTTCCGATAATGGCCCGTCCGCCGAGTTGAGCCACTATGGCCCCGAGGGGGCGGACTTTTCCAATGGTCCGCTGCGGGGCTACAAGTTCGGCCTGACGGAGGGTGGATTGCGCGTGCCGTTCCTCGCCCGCTGGCCGGGCAAGCTGCCGGCCGGTGCCGTCCGGTCCGGTAACGCGGTGACGATGGATATCCTGCCGACCCTGCTGGAGGCCGCCGGGATAGAGCCCGCCTCCGGGCATGAGATTCACGGACAGTCGTTGTTGCCCCTGTTGCGGGGTGAGCCGTTCAGGCGGACCGGGCCCCTGCACTGGGAAAACCAACAGAATTACGCCGTGTTCGACGGAGAGTGGAAGCTGGTGAAGCGGGCCTGGGAGTCCCGGGCGCGGCTATACCGCCCGGTCACGGACGTCGGGGAGGACGAGGAGGTGGCAGTCCGCCATCCGGAGAAGGTTGCGGAATTGACGGCACTCCACGAGGCGTGGCGGCGCCGCCACTATCCGAACCCGGTGCCGCCTGTCCAAGCCCGCACCGTCCGTAACTTCCCGATCACCGCGCAAGACCCCTGAGGCAGGGGAGACGGGGCGCCGATCCGTGATCCGGGGGTGCCCGCGGTTCGCGGGGGGCATGCCGACTGCGCTCCTTACGGCGCCTTCGGGCTGCGTTCGAAGGCGGCGAGGAGGGCCTGCGCCTCAGCCACGTTCAACTTGCCCAAAATCGGCCAGCCCAGCGTGTCGCCGTTGGCCTTGAAGCCACCGCCGTCGACGTCGACGTAGATCGGGTTGTGGTAGGCGCACGGTTTGATCGCGGCCTGGTCGCTGGTGCCGTAGCCGGTGCGAAGATTGAAGTTCTCGCCGATGGCGACGACGATCAGGTGGGCATCCTGGCTGAGCGGGATTTCCAGCGCCTGGTCGAATTTGACGACGCCCGTGCCGAACAGCTGCGGATGCGTGGCCCGGGTGAAGTTCAGCTTCGGCTCCGGCCGGCCGTTCACCAGCACCTGGACGCGATCGATGTCGATCCAGTCCGTGCATTGGGCGCGCACGCGGAGCCGGAGCGGACCGCTGGACCGGACCTCCGCGCCAGGTCCCTGGCCGTCCTCGGTCCCAACCTGCAGGAACGGTCCGGTGGTCAGGTAACTGCGGCCGGCCTGAGCGTGGCGGGAAATTTCCCGCCAGTCGATCCGGGCCGGCTCATCGCTGCGGCTTGGGAAGTACATCCGCCAGCCGCCCGCGCCGTTGCCATAGATCTGGTGGGCGTCATTCACGGCGATTGCGAGGTGACGCGCGCCCTGGTTCAGCAGCTGGAGCCAGACGAACTCCCGGATGGGATTGACGCTCATCCGGCCATCGCGGCCGCGGGTGATGGTGAACGGGACGCGGCCCAGGATCTCGGAGGAACGGAAGTTCTGCACCTCGTAGCCGTCGATCAACGGACCGAGCCCCAGGTATCCGCCGTCGGCGCGGCCGTCGCCGTTGCGATCGATGAAGTTTTCGACCAGGTCAGGGTGGTTGATCTGGATCCAGCGGTTCGGATCCCCGCCCTGATGGTTGCGGAGGTTGATGGCATTGAGCCGCGGATCCTTGCTCCAGACCGGAGCGCCGTTGTCCTGGGTGAACGGTTCCGGCTTGAAGGGAAACGCGTTGAAGTGGGCCCCGCTGCCGGTCAGCTCGAGGCCCGGGACGGTCTGGAGGTCCGCCGCGAGTCCCAGCCGATCGATCAGCGGGCGCCAGTCGAAGAGGCGGTTGTGCTCCGTGGTGGGGGCGAACTCGATGTGCTCGGCGGCGAGGTTGATCAGCCGGTCCGCGGTCCCGGTGGTGTTGTCGCCGCTCAAGGTCGAATGGTTGTGGAAATCGGCGCTCACCCAGCCGGCCGTGTCGACGAGGCGCCGGAGCTGGGCGGCGACCGTCACGCTCTGGCCCGCCGGCACCTGGACGCGCTGCCGGAGATGGCTGTACTCGATGCCCCGCGTGACGATGATGTCGTAGGTTCCGGGCGGCACTTGGACGCGGAAGTCCCCTCGGGCGGAGTGATACTGATCCACGCAGCCGTGCGCGCGGAGCCGTGGGCCGAGATCGGGTTGCGGCGTGCCCTCGACGCCGTGGAACTGGACCTTGCACGGGATGCTGCGGCCCGCGTCGTCCGTGACCTTGAAATCCACCGCCGCGGCCGGGCCCAGCTGGAAGTCGGCGGGGATGAACGCGGTGCGCTGGCGAGGGTCGACGCGAACCGTGCCGGACTGGCTGTCACGACCGATGTCCGCCGCGGTCGCCGCGTAGTCTCCGGCCGGGAGGCGCAGTTCAAAGACGCCCTCCGCGTCCGGATAGGCGGCCACCGGTTTCCCGCCCAAGGTGAACGCGACGCGGCCCGATGCGATGGCCCGGCCGGCCGCATCCACGACGCGGCCGCGCACCCGGGCGGTCTCCCCGCGCTGCGCGAGGACTTCACCGACCGCCTCCGCCGGGGAGCGTCCGACCGCGAGAAAGCGCGAGAAGGTAAGCTCCTGGCCGGGTTCCAGGCTGACCTCGCGCGCGGGCGCGGGGGTGCCGTTCGCGGTGACCCAGGCGTACGCATAGCCCGCCTTGTCGGCCGGATCCTCGG
This sequence comes from Opitutaceae bacterium, assembly GCA_049428505.1. Lineage (GTDB taxonomy): Bacteria > Verrucomicrobiota > Verrucomicrobiia > Opitutales > Opitutaceae > ER46. The sequence continues at coordinate 29,375 of JBMTAG010000015.1, forward strand.
CGTCGCCCCAGGTCACGCCCATCGTCTCTCCGGACACGCTGAACCGGGTCCAGCGGTCGGCGACGGCGACCTTCCGGGCGGCCGCCCCCTCGTTGCGCAGCGTGGTCGTGATGAGGAGCCCCTGCTGGCCGTCGCGGAGGCGATAGGTGTGGCGCTTGTAGAGACCCTGGTTGTTGGGGGCCGTGACGACGGTCTCGATGGCGGCTTCGCCGTCGGAACCATCGCGGGCCACGCGGACCCAGGAGACCGGGCCCTGCTGCCCGCTCGGGGTGAAGACGACCAGTTGGTCATTTCCGGCACCGCGGAGGCTCAGGTCGTAGAGGCATCCGGGGGTGATGCCCAGCGGTCCGTAGAAGGTGCTCATGTTGGCCCGCCGCAATTCGGAGCGGTGGGAAATCACGGCCTCGACGCGGTCGTTGCGCAGGACGAAGTCGCCGATGATGCCGTCGGCCTCCTTGCCGGCGGGGAGTTGGGCGGTGTCAGCGGGACCGATTTCGAACGCTTCGGGCCGGGCGAGGCCGGGGGTGGTGAGGGACAGCAGCAACAGGGCGACGGGGAGCGGGGCGGAAACTTTCATCGGGGAGGAGCGGAGGCCCCGAGCGTGGGGGCTGGTCGCCCTCGGACAAGCTTGGGCTGGTTACATTCCGAGGACGAAGGGCGGTTTGCGGCGCGGACTCAGGAGGCCGGGCAGCGGTCGAGGTTCCGGTAATGGATCGCCTCCAGCAGGTGCCGTTCGCCGATGGCCGCGCTGGCGTCGAGGTCGGCGATCGTACGCGCGACCTTCAGGATTCGCTCGTAGGCGCGGGCGGAGAGGGCGAGGCGTTCCATCGCCTGCTGCAGCAGGTCACCGAGCGCGGCCGGCAAGGCGCAGTCGCGGCGGATCTGGGCGGGGGACATGCGGGCGTTGACTCCGGCGGTCGCCGTTCCGGCCAACCGGGCGCGTTGGCGCGCCCGCGCGGCGTGGATCCGGGTGCGGATGGTGGCGGAGGACTCGGCCGGACGATCCGCGCGCAATTCGGCCACGCTCAGGGCGGGCGCCTCCACGTGCAGGTCAATCCGGTCCAGCAGCGGGCCGGAAATTCGCGCGCGGTAACGCTGGATCTGCGCCGGGGAGCAGCGGCACTCCCGATGCCGGTCCCCGAGGTGCCCGCACGGGCAGGGGTTCATGGCGGCGACGAGCATGAACGAGCAGGGGAGGGTGACCTTGCCGGCGCTGCGCGAAATGGTCACCTCACCGTCCTCAAGCGGTTGGCGCAACACCTCCAGGGCGGAGCGCTTGAACTCGGGGAGCTCGTCCAGAAAGAGCACCCCCAGATGGGCGAGGGAGATTTCGCCGGGCCCTGGAATGGTGCCCCCGCCGAGCAGGGCGACGTCGGAGACCGTATGGTGCGGCGAGCGAAACGGACGGGCGCGGCTCGCGGCTTCTCCCTGGAGGGTGCGCCCGGCGGCGGAGTGGATGCTCAGGATCTCCAGCGCCTCCTCGGTCGTGGGCGCGGGCATCAGCGAGGGGATGCGCTTCGCCACCATCGATTTGCCGGAACCCGGAGGCCCCATGATCAGCAGGTTATGCCCTCCGGCCACGGCCACCTCCACCGCGCGGCGGAGGGCGGGCTGCCCCTTCACCTCGGCGAAGTCCAGGCCGGCGCTCATCACCGGTGGGTCGGGCGTGGTCCGCCGGGGCAAGGGAGCGAGGTGCAGGCTACCCGCGAGGAAGCGGGCGGCGGCATCGAGCGAGTCCAGCCGGTAGACTTCGAGCCCTTCCACCAGGGCGGCCTCCTCCGCGGACGTGCCCGGCAGCAACAGGCCCCGTTTGCCCAGTCGACGGGCCAGTTGAGCCATCGCGAGCGCTCCGCGGACCGGGCGCGTGGCCCCGGACAGGCTCAATTCCCCCGCGATCAGCCAAGGATCGATCGCGGTGGCGTGCAGCTGCTGGGTCGCGAGCAAAATGCCGAGCGCGATGGGCAAGTCGTAACAGGGACCCTCCTTGCGCAGGTTGCCGGGGGCGAGGTTGATGGTGGTGCGGGTCCGGGGGATGCGGAACCCGCTGTTGCTCAGGGCCGAGAGCACCCGGTCGTCGGACTCCTTGACGGCGGCGTCGGGCAAACCGACCAGAATGAGCTTGGGATCGCCCACCTCGTTGCTGTTGACCTCGACCGTCACGGTCTCGGCCGAAATGCCTTGGAGGGCGGCGGAAAGCAGGGTGGCAAGCATCGTGCCACCAGCACGCTGCCGTCCGGCGGGGAGACCAAGGGCGGCTTGGCCCCGCTTCGCGGGGCAATTCAGAGCTCTGGCGAGGGCCGGTGGCGGCGGCCGGTGATCCGTCCGGAGCCGGACTGGCTGCTGAGCTGCCGGATTTCCTCGAATTGGCGCTGGGTGATCAGGCGCCGCGGGAGCCGGCGCTCCGCCTCCGCCACGAGGCGCGCGCGATCGTCGTCGCTGGGTTCATGGGGCTCCCAAGGCGTGTGGTGCCCTTGATGACGGCGCCACTCAATGTTGCCCCCGTGCACGAGGGCCTTGACCTCGTACTTGCCCGTTGCGGGATCCCGGTTCCACCAGCCGAACTCCATACCCATCCCTCACCTCTCCGGCAAACGGGCCGGGCCGGCGAGCGCAATCTCCGCGCGCAGGCGCCCAGGATGGTAGTGCGCGTTCCGGCGGTCGATCCGGCGCACCTGCAAGGCGCCGTCCCGCAAGTCGACCGTCAGCGCTCCGAGCGGTCGGGTGAAGGAGCCGGTGTTGATCACCGCCGGGCCGGATCCGGGGCGCCAGCAGCCCGGATAATGCGTGTGGCCGGTCACGATGCAGCGGGCGGCCGGCCGGTGCCGGCGGGCCAGCCGAGCGGCCCGGGCGGGCATGACCAGCCACGCGTGCAGGATGAGCGCCGCCCGGTGCGGGGGCCAGACGGTGTCCGCGAGGAAACTGAGCAGGGCCCGCCACGCGGGGAGGCCGGCGGGATGACGTTGCGGCAGGGAGGCGGCGACGCGGCGAAAGGCGGCGACCCGGCCGGCCAGACTGCCCCGGGACCCGGGTTCGGCGTGGCGAAGCGCCTCCCGCAGCCGGCGGCGCACCACGGGGGCATCACGGCTCCAGGGCACCAGGCTCGGGTAGAGAATGTCCCCGTGCACCACGAAGACCTCGCCGCCGGCCAGGTCGAGGTGATGGCAGGGGGAAAGATCCGGGTCGTGGTTGCCCGTGATCAGGGTGAAGCGGGGGACGCATTTCGCGCAGTAGGCGAGGAGTTCCGCGCGGCAGCGTTGGGCATGACCAGGTTGCGCCGCCGGGCGGGTGTCCACGGAGTCGCCGTTCAGCACGAGGTGCTCCACGCCCTCGAGCAGAGGGTCCAGCTCCTCCAGTCGGCGGAGCCGGCCGGCGTGGTCGCCGTAATGCAGGTCGGAAAGGATGCGGGTCAGCCCCGGGGCCATGCGGCGACCTTGGCGGGCGAACACGGGTGCTCAATGGGAAAGGCCGGCGGCCGCGGGGCTTGCGAGCCGTGCCGCGAGCCGATCTGCTCCCGCGAATGGCACGTTGTGCGCTGCTGTTTGCCGGGCTGGGGCTGGCCTCCGTTCAAGGAGGGGAGGTGGCCGACTGGGTCGCGCGGCACCGGGAGGCGATCGGGGGCGCCGCCCATCTGGCGGCACTGCGTTCCCTGCGGGCCGAGGGGACCGTGCAGGCCGGTGGGGCCGTGGTGAGGTTCCAATTCTTTGCGGCGCGCCCGGCGGCGGCGCGGGTCGAGACCGAGCGGGCCGGCCGCACCTTGGTCCAGGCCACGGATGGAACCGAGCCTCCGTGGGAATTTGACACGGGCCAATGGCCCCCGCGGTACCAAGCCATGGCGCCGACGGCGGCCCGCGTGTTCGCGGCGGACGCGGAATTCGACAATCCGCTGCTGGCGGCGCCGGACCGCGGGTATGTCCTCGAGGACGGCGGCGAGGTGCAGGCCGAGGGCCGGCGCTGGCGGCGGATCCTTGCGACGCGGCGCCTGGTGGAGACGAGTTTCCTCTTGCTCGATCCCGAAACGGCCTGGCTGGCGCTCCGCCTGGAGGAACGGGAGGGCCCCGGAGGCCGCAAGGTGCGCATCCTCACGCGTTACGAGGATCCCCGCCCGGTGGCCGGGGTGCTGTTGCCGCACCGGGTGGTGCAGTTGGTCAATGGGGTGGTTCGCCAGACCACGGTGATCACGCGGATGGAAGCAAATCCGGACTTGGAACCCGGGCTGTTTACCCGGCCGCGGCCACCGACCGAGACCCGCTGACGGGGGAAGTTTGGGATTGCGCCGTCCGTGGCCGGGGGCTTCGCTCTCCCTTCAATCCTTTAAACCATGCAAGAACAAGTCACCCTGGAATGCACCGAGGCGAAGAAGGAGGGCAAGCCGGCCTCCCGCTACCTGACCTTCCGGAACAAGAAGACCGTCACCGAGCGCATTGAGAAGAAGAAGTATAATCCGCACCTCAAGCGCCACACTCTCCACAAGGAAATCAAGTAAGCGCCGCGAGCGTTCCCGTCCCCCGCGGGATCCAAGCACAAAAAAGCCGGGCTGAGGCCCGGCTTTTTGCTTGCCCACTCAGGCCTGCGCCCCGGGTTTCTCGATCGCGGGGGGCGCGAAGGGACCGGCCGAACCGCCGGGGATGCCGTGGTGCTGTCGCCGGGCGGCCCGCCAGCCCTCCCGGTGCTTGCGGATCCAATCGAGGAGCGCGCGTTCAAAGCCGATGTCGTAGCCCAAGCGCTCCGATTCGATCCACTTGTGCTTCAGGATTTCCTCCCGCTCGGCCAAAAATTCCTGGTAGAGGCTCGACTGCTTCACGAACTCGCGGGAAGTCTGGGACTCGGGAGGTCGCTGCGACATGGACGGGGCGATTGAGGCTTAGGGATGGAGGCCTGTCAATTCCCGCGCGGCAATCGGCAAGAATCGCCTAACTGACCTTTGGTTTCGCGGGCAGCCGTTGGAGCAGCTCGCGACCGATCGCCGCGAACACGCGGGCCGCCTCGCCGTCCGGGTTGGCCACCACGACGGGCGCGCCGGAGTCGCCCCCGGCGCGGATTTCCGGAAACAGCGGGACTTGGCCGAGCAGCGTGGTGTCGAGGCGCTCCGCCGTCGCGATGCCTCCCCCCGTCCCGAACAGCGCGTGCCGTTGCCCGGAAGGATCGGTGAAGTGGCTCATGTTTTCCGCCACGCCGAGCAGCGGCACATTGACCTTGCGGAACATCAGCCCGCCCTTGCGGGCCACGTTCGTGGCCGCCGCCTGCGGCGTGGTGACCAGCCCCGCCCCGTCGCGCGGCAGGGTCTGGACGAGGGAGAGCTGGGCATCCCCGGTGCCGGGCGGCAGATCGATCAGGAGCAGGTCCAGTTCCCCCCAGCGCACGTTCTGCACGAACTGCTGGATGGTCTTCATGATCATCGGACCGCGCCAGATGACGGGCGTGTTGTCGTCCACAAGGAATCCCATGCTCATCACCTTCACCCCATGGGCCTCCATCGGGATCAGCTGGGCGTCGGCGCCCTCGCCCTCGACGTCGGGGCGACCGCTCAGCCCCATCATCAGGGGCACGCTGGGCCCGTAGATGTCGCAGTCCATCAGGCCCACGCGGCCCGGCCGGCCCTCCGCGGCCAGCGCCCGGGCGATGGCGCAGGCGAGGTTCACCGCGAAGGTGCTCTTGCCGACCCCGCCCTTGCCGGACGCGATGGCCACCGCGTGGCGGATGCCGCGGGCCGCCGGGGCATTGCCGGGCAGGTTCCCGGCCGCGCCGGGACTCGCCACGGGGGTGTCCCTGGCCGTGGCGGACACGGCGACCTCCACCAAAATATCCTTCACGCCCGGTTGCCCCCGCAGTGCCTGTTCCACGCCCGCCTTCAATTGCAGCGGGATCTGCGGGTCGGTGGTGGTCAGCGCGAGGGAGACCTTGACCGTGCCGTCCAGGATCCCGGCCGAGCGCACCAGCCCGAAGGAGACGATGTCCCGGCTGAAACCGGGGTATTTGACGAGCTTGAGACGGTCCTGGAGTTCGGCGGGAGTCACGGTGCGGAGGAGGAGCAGTTAAGGGTTGTTATCGGGGAGGGGGGCGCAAATAGAAATACCAACCCGCCATGGCCCTTTCCCGCCGCCACTTCCTCGCTTCCGGAATCGCCGCTGCCGCGGCCCCCACCTTCGGGGCGCAGCCCTCCCGCAACATTGGCGAGGTCCGGATCGACGTCGACACCGCCACGGTGCCGGTGCGCGTCTCCGCGAGCGGCGCCGAGCTGCAGTCGCTGGCGTTGACGGCCTTCCGCGCGCACGGCCGCTACCGCCTCGTCGCGAGTGGTCAGGCCTTCGACCTCAGGTTCTCCGCGGCGGGCGCCAATCAGGTGCGGGTGGAGATCACCCGTGGCGCCGCGGGCACGCCCGTGCACGCGGAAACGGTCGCCGGCGCCACTGCCCGCCAGGCCCTGCTCAAGGCCGCGGACGTCGCGGTGGTGAAGACCAACGGACTCGGCCTGCGCGGTTTCTTCACCGCGCGCCTGGCTTTCGTCTCACGGCGGGCGGGTCGCGGCGAGGTCTACACCTCGGATCTGTTTCTCGGCGAAGCCCGGCAGATCACCCGCGACAATGCGCACGTGCTCAGCCCGCGCTGGTCGCCCGACGGCACGCGCGTGATCTACACCAGCTACTTCCGTTCGAACGCCCCCGACGTCTTCGTCTCGAATGTCTCCACCGGCGCGCGCGAGACCCTGATCAGCTTCCGCGGCACCAACAGCGGCGCCCGCTTCAGCCCGTCCGGGCAGCAAATCGCCGTGGTGATGACGGGAGAGGGCTCGTCCGAGATCTACGTGACGAATGCCCAGGGCCGCGCCCCCGCGCGGAAGACGCGCTCGGACGCCGTGAAGTCCTCTCCCTGCTGGTCCCCGGATGGGAGCCAGTTGCTGTTCGCGATGGAGCCGGGTCCCCAGCTGTACCAGCTGCCGGCCTCCGGCGGTTTACCCCGCCGCCTAGCGCTCAACCTCGGGACCTACGCCGCCGAGCCCGACTGGAGCCGCACGGACCGCAACAAGATCGCCTGCACCGTCCGCGTCGGGCGCCAGTACCAGATCGGGGTCTTCGATCTGGCGAAGGGCGCGGGCAAGGTGGCCTCGAAGGCCAGCTTCGACGGCGTGGAGCCCACGTGGCTCGCCGATGGTCGCCATCTGGTCTACACGGCGCGTGACCGGGTCTCGAGCGTCCTGTGCGTGCTCGACACCGAAACTGGTGCGAGCACGCGCCTGGGCACGCCGGACTCGGCCGCGTTCCAGGCGAGCGTCTGGACCCCCGGATTTTGACGGCACGAGCGGGATGCGCCCGGGCCGGGAAGGCGTGAGGATGAGCGGATGAGCCGATTCCAGCGCCTGCTGGCCGCGTTCCTGATCTGCGCCGCGTTGCGGCTGGGTCTTGCGGCGGCCGTTCCGAGCGGTGAGGCGGAGCAAGCGGGAGCGGGGTTCCTGTCCGCGGCCGATCGCGAGGCGAGGCTGGTTGCGGCGATGGTGGCGCGCATCGATCTGATGCCGCCGGTGGCCGCCTGGAAACAGCGCCGGGGCCAGCCCGTGCTGGACCCGGTGCGGGAGGCCGAGGTGCTGCGCGGCTGGCGCGCCGAGGCGGAGGCACTGGGCCTGGCTCCGGATCCGATGGAAGGCTTTCTCCGGCTGCAGATCGCGTGGGCGCGGCGACGCCAGGAGGCGCTGGTCGCTGAGTGGCGGGCGGCGGGGGTTCAGCCGGACGAGCCTCCGGACCTGACCACCGTCCTGCGGCCACGCCTGGATGCGGTGGGCCGGTAACTGTTGGCGGCGGCGTGTCTGGCGGCCGGGGAGGCGCCCCCACCGTCTGCCGAGCCCGGGAACCGACTCGCGGGTGTCGCCGGGCTTGAGCCGGCGGACCTCCGTGACCTGCAGGCCGCGCGAGTTGCCCTGCGCCGGACGGGGGCCGCGACGTGGGCGGGACTGCGGCGCGTGGGGGTGCTCCGGGTGGGCACCACGGGCGATTATGCGCCTTTCAGCTCGGATGCGGGTGGCGTTCTCCGGGGGCTCGACATTGACCTCGCGCGGGAGCTGGCGGGCGCCCTCGGGCTGAAGCCGGTCTTTGTGCCCACCTCGTGGCCCAGACTGATGGCGGACCTGCGCGCCCACCGCTTCGACCTGGCGCTCTCGGGCATTACCGTGACGGCCGAACGCGCCCTCGAGGCATCCTTCTCCCGCGCCTACCTGGAGGATGGTAAGATGGCCATCGCCCGCCGGGCGGACGCGCCACGGTTCGCCTCCCTGGGCGCCATCGATCAGCCGGGGGTGCGGGTGATCGTGAATCCGGGCGGGACCAACGAGCGTTTCGTCCGCGAGCGGGTGCGGCAGGCGGAGATTGTGCTCCACCCGGACAATCGGACCATCTTCGCCGCCCTGGCCGAGGGACAGGCGGACGTCATGTTCACCGACGGCATCGAGGTCCGGCTGCAGGCGCGGCGGGATCCCCGCTTGGGCGGCACCCTGGCCGAGCCGTTGACGCGGTCGGGCAAGGCGGTGTTGCTGCCCCGCGACGCGGAATGGCGCCCCGCCGTCGATGCGTGGCTGGAACCCTTGGTGACGGCGGGCACCGTCGCGGAAAGGCTGGAGCGGGCCCTGGCCGAGGCGGCGGGTGAGAAGCGGCTTTGACACGCGCGGCCACGGCCTCATCCGTTCCCGCCACCATGCTGCAGTCGCTCCGCATCCGGAATCTGGCCCTGCTCGAGGCGGTGGAACTGGAGTTCGCCCCGGGCTTCACCGCCGTTACGGGCGAGACCGGCGCCGGCAAGAGCATTTTGCTGGGCGCGCTCAGCCTCCTTGCGGGGGAGCGGGCGGACAAGACCGTGATCCGCCAGGGCGCCCCCGCGGCGGAGGTGGAGGCGGTCCTGCACTTCGCGGCGCCGGAGCGCCTCAATGCGGTCCTGGAGGAACTCCAGCTGCCGCCGTGCGAGGAGGGCGCACTGCTGCTGCGGCGCACGCTCCCGCGCGACAAGGCGCCCCGGATCACCGTGAACGGCAGCCTGGCCACCTTGGCGGCGCTGCAGCGGCTGGGTGAAGTGTGGATCGACTTCCACGGTCCCAGCGAGCCGCGGCGGCTCCTGCGGGATGACTGCCAGCGCGAACTGTTGGACCTGTTTGGCCGCCACGGGGAGGAGTTGGCGGCCTACGGGAGCGCCTTCGCGCGGTGGCGCGAGCGGGCAGCCGAGCAGCGCCGGGTGGCGGCGGAGGCCCGGCTCGCACCCGACCAGATCGATTTCCTGCGGGCCCAGTTGGGGCGGATCGATCAGCTGGAGCTTTCCCCGGAGGCGATCGAACAGTTGGAACGCGACCACCAGCGGCTGAGCCGGGCCCAGGAGTTGACCGGCTTGACCGAGGCACTCGGAGAGGGGTTGGCGGGAGAGGACGGGATCCAGACCCGACTCGCACCCCTCCTGCGCATGACGCGGCAACTCGAGGATTTGGATCCGGCGAGCGCGCCGCTCGCCGGCCGGCTGGCCTCTGCGGCGGTGGAGCTGGCGGATTTGGCCGAGGAGTTTGCGGGGCTGGGCCAGGCCCTGAATCTGGATGCCGAACAGGCCCAGGAGATTGAACAGCGGATGGCGACTTGGCTGGAGGTGCGGCGGCGCCACGGGGGGGACCTCGCGGCGGTGCTCGCCGCACGCGAGGAGATGCGGCGGCGCCTCGAGGTTCAGGGGGATGTCGAGGGCGTACTGGCCCGCCTCGAGCGCGAGGCCGCGGACGCATTGCGGGACGCCCGGCGGCGCGCGCAGGCGTTGCGGGTGCGGCGGGAGAAGGCGGCCCGGGAACTCGCCCGGATGGCGGGCCGGGCGATCGCGCGGCTGGGTTTCGCCAAGGCGGATTTCCAAGTGCGCGTCACCTCCCTGCCGGAGCTCGGTCCGGCGGGCGACTCGGGCGCCGAATTCCTTTTCTCCCCGAATGTCGGCGAGGCGCCGCGCCCGCTCAGTCGCATCGCCTCGAGCGGCGAACTGGCCCGGGTGATGCTCGCCCTGAAGACCGTCCTCGCCGATCTGGACGGGGTTCCGCTGCTGGTCTTCGACGAGGTGGACGCGAACGTCGGCGGCGAGATCGGCAAGGTGGTGGGCGAAAACATGGCGGGCATCGCCCGCGGGCACCAGGTGCTCTGCGTCACCCATCTGCCGCAGGTGGCGGCCCAGGCGGCGGCGCATCTGGTGGTGACCAAGGACCAGAGCGGCGAGCGCGCGGTGGTCCGGATCGAATCGATCCAGGAGAGCCGGAAGGCCCGGGTCACCGAGCTGGCCCGGATGCTGGGCGACCGTCAGGCCCGGAGCGCCCAGCGGCACGCCGAGGAGCTGCTCGGCGGCTGAGCCGCCGGGACGCCGGCCCGCGCTCAGCGCGGGATGTTCAGGTGGGCGGAACCGCGGTGGCCTCGCCACAGCCACCGCGCCAGCGCGGGCATCACGAAGATGGCGCCGACCATGTTGACGGTGAACATGAAGGTCAGCAGCAGGCCCATGTCCGCCTGGAACTTGAGATCCGAGAAAACCCAGGTGCTGACCCCGATGGCGAGCGTCAACCCGGTGAACACCACGGCGGCGCCCGCGTCCTTCAATCCGCAGAACAGGGCGTCCTCGAACGGGGCTCCGGCTTTCAGCTCGGCGTGCAGGCGGGCGAAGATGTAGATGCCGTAGTCGACGCCGATCCCGGCTCCCAGCGCCACGACCGGGAGCGTGGAGGGCTTCAGGCCGATATCGAGGGCGACCATCACCCCGTAGCCGAGGTAGCTCACGATCGCGAGCGGGGTGACGATGCAGAGGGCGGCGCGGATCGAGCGGAAGGCGATGAGGCAGAGCGCGATGACCGCGCCGAACACCCAGTACAGGATCGGCTTCTCCGCGGCGGCGACGACTTCGTTGGTGGCGGCCATCACCCCGGCGTTGCCGCTGGCGAGCCGGAAAACCGCCTGCGGCGAATCGTGCCGCGCGGCGAATTCCCGCACCGCCGCGGTCACCGCCGTGAGCGTCTCCGCGCGGTGGTCGCGCAGGAAGATCAGGACGGGCAGCACCGAGGAATTCGCGTTCAGCAGTCCCGTGGAGGTCTCGACCGGCGCGACGGCCTGCGCGAGGGCATCGCGATTGCGGGGCAGAATCCGCCACTTGAGGGAGCCCTCGCAAAACCCCGCGTTCACGCCCCGCGCCACGCCGGCGAGCGCCAGGACGGATTGCACGCCCGGCAGTTCCCGCAGCTGTCCCTCGAATTCGTCGAGCAGCGTCATCACCCCGTGGTCGACGCCGGCATCGGGCACGGTCTCAACGATCACGCTGAGCAGGTCGACCCCGATGGAGAACTTGCCCGCGATCAGCTGGCTGTCGCGATTGTAGCGCGAGTCCGGCCAGAGCTCGGGGACGCCGGCCTGGGTGTCCCCGATGCGGACTTCGCGCGAGAAGTGCACCGCCCAGGCGCCGAGCGCGAGGCTGGCCAGCGCAACGGCGGCCGCCCGGCCCGGGGTCAGGGCGCGCGCGAGCCGGCCCCAAGTGGCCTCGCCGCGCCGGCGCCGGGCGGCCCCCCAGGCGGCGTAGGCGGGGGGAAGACGCAGGTACGAAAGCAGCAGCGGCAGCAGGAAGAAGTTCGTCAGCGTGATCACGCTGACGCCAAGGCTCGCGATGAGCGCCAACTCCTGGATGGTGGGGATCGGGATCACCATGATGGTGAAGAACCCGACGGTATCGGTGACCAAGGCGATGATGCCCGGTCCGATCAGTTGGCTGAAGGCCGCGCGCGCGGCCGTGGGTCCGTCCTGGCCTTTGAACACCTCATTGCGAAAGGTGCAGATCTTCTGCACGCCGTGGCTCACCCCGATCGCGAAGACCAGGAACGGGACGAGGATCGAGAACAGGTCCACCCCCATCCCCAGGGCGGACACGATCCCCAGCTGCCAGATGACGGCCACCAGCGAGCACCCGATGGGGGCCGCGGCCAGTTTCCAGCGCCCCGCGTAATTCCAGACCAGCAGCGTGGTCACGACCAGCGCGGCGGCGAACATCAGCCGGATGTTGTCCGCCGCGGCGGTCACATCCCCGACGATTTGCGCGAAGCCGATCACGTGCACGGTCACCCGCCCGGCGGTGGCGGTGGCCACGCCTTCCCGGATGCGCTCCAGCCCGGCGGCCACCGTGGCATAGTCGACGCGACGCCCGTTGGCCGGGTTCGTCTCGAGCAGCTGGGCGCTGACGACCGCGGCGGTGAAATCGTGGGCCACCAGTTGCCCGAGCCGACCCGATTTGACGATGTTCTCGCGCACGCGGGCGAAGGCGGCGGGCGTCGGCTGGAAATCCGCGGGAATCACGTTTCCGCCCGCGAAGCCATCCTCGACCACCTCGATGAAGCGGACGTTCGGCGTGAAGAGGGACTGCACCTGCGGCCGGTCGACCGCGGGGAGGAAGGTGACCTCGTCGGTCACCTTCCGGAGCTGGCTGAAGAATTCCGGAGTAAAGATGTCGCCCTCGCGGGCCACGAGGGCGACGAGGATCCGGTTCGCCCCGCCGAACGCGGCCTGGTGTTTGACGAAGGTCTGGATGTACGGGTGGCCGCGGGGCAGCGACTTGTCGAAGCTGGCGTCGACCCGGACGCCGAGCGCCAGCCAGAGCATCGCGGCGGTGAGCGCCGCGAAGAGCGCCATCAGCACGGTGCGATGCCGGAACATCCAGACCGTGAAGCGATCGAGGCGCGAGGGGCCCGGGGTCATGGGAGGATCACGGGGGTCGCGCCGGCCTCCCCGAGCGCGAGGATGCCACCGTCGGGAAGTTCGAGAAGTTCCGCGACGGCGGTCGCTGGCGCCCCGGGAATAAGGCTGAAGGTCCGGCCGTAGTCGCGGCTGAGGGCGAGTGCCCGGGGGGGGCCGCCGATCAGGATCAGGTTGGAGCGCAACCGGAGGCCTGTCGCGAGGAGTCCGACCACGGGAGGCGTGATCTCCTGCCACGTGTCGCCCTCGTCGACGGAACGGTACAAGTGGCCGCGCAGGCCGTGGGCGATGAGGGTTCTCCGGTCGAGCGGGAGCACCCCGTGGAAGGAGCCCTCGTAGGGGGCCCGGAGCGGGGTCCAGTTCAGGCCTTCATCCCGCGAACGCAGGAGCGTGCCCGACTCCCCCGCCAGAAACAGCGTGCCGGCGGCGCTGCGGGTGATCCGGTTGAAGTGGGCGTCGCCCTCCCGCACCTGCCGCCGCTCCCACGTGGCGCCCCCATCCGCCGTGGAAAGGTAGATCCCGTAGGCCCCGACCGCGATGGCGCGACGGGCGTCGAGCGCGAGCACGTCGAGGAATGAGTCCTGGAGGTCTTCCCCTTGGTACTGGCGGCTCCAAGTGACGCCGCCGTCGCGCGTGCCGAGCACGAGGGCATCGTGCCCCACGGCCCATCCGATGCCAGGCGCTCCGTCGCCCGTCGGGGGGGCGAGGGCAACCCCGGTGAGGGTCGTTCGGGTGGGGGACTCCGCTCGACGCCACCCGGTGCCGGGGGCGGATGAGAGCCAGATGCTCCCGCGTTCCCCGACCAGGATGGCGCGGGAGCCACTTACAGCGCCGTCGAGCAGGAGGCCTCGGGGCACGACGGCCTCCCCGGCGGCACCGGCCACCGGGAGCAGGCAGGCGGCGAGTTGGGCCGCGAGGGGAGCGCGGAGAAGCATCCCGGCGTCAGCGGACGCCGTCGCGCCGCAGGGCCTCGGGGTTGAAATCGGCCGGGGTGCGCTTGATCCCGAAATCGTACATCCGGTTCTCGTTATCGAGTCCGACGGCGAGGTAGCGTCCGTTCTGCAGGTCGTGGTGGACCTCCAGGGTGCTCCAGAAGGATTGGACGTCGTAGTAATTGATGCAGTGGGCCTCCGAGACGCGCCAGAGCTGGCCGCGGCCGTCGTACTGGTCGGCGGCGAGGATCTGCCAGGAGTCCTCGTCGATGTAGAAGGTGCGCCGGCTGTAGAGATGGGAGGTGCCGGGCTTGAGCTTGGCGTCGACCACCCACACCCGGTGCAACTCATGCCGGGTCAGATCGGGATTGATGTGGAGCGGCTTGAGGATCTCGCCGACCTTCACGCCCTTGGCGTGCAGCTTGTAGGAGTTGTAGGGAACGAGAATTTCCCGCTTCCCGACGAGGGTCCATTCGTAGCGGTCGGGCGCGCCGTTGAACATGTCGAACTGATCGCTCGTACGCTGGCCGTCGGCGGCGGTGCCGGGATTGTCATAGGCCACGTTGGGCGCGCGGGTCACGCGCCGGCGGCCGGCGTTGTAGACCCAGGCGCGCCGGGGCTCCTTGACCTGATCCATCGTCTCCTGCGCGAGGAGGATGGTGCCGGCAAGGCGCGCCGGGGCGGTGACGGCCTGTTTAAAGTAGATCAGGGTGTTGGAGGACTCGAGTTCCTTGGCGGTGATGTCGGGGCGCGTGTAGTTGAAGAGGAACTCGTCCTCGAATTTCACCAGTTGGAAACCACCGCCGCGCTCGACCGCCGCCTGGTCGATGTAGCGGGTCGCGGCGACGCCGCGGAACCGGGTGAGCGAGTTCCAGAGCACCTCGAGCCCGTTCTGCGGGAGGGGGAAGGGGACGCCGACGGTCGCTCCGGCGATGCCGTTGCCGCCCCCGACGAGGGTGGCGCGGGTGGCGTTCTCCCGGGTGGCGTCATACACCCGCTGCGGATTGGAGGCGCTGCGGCGAGTGGGGTAGACGGTCAGCTTGTAGGTCGGGTAAGCCTGCAGCAGCGCCCGCTGGCCGGGGGTGAGCTGGGCCTGGTACTGGGCGGCGTTGGCCGCCGTCACGCTGAAGCGGGGCTGGTCCGCCGCGAAGGGGTCGGGATGGTGCATCCCGGGTTGGTAGCCGGCGGGCGGGGTGGTGATGCCGCCGGACCAGGCCGGGATCGTGCCGTCGGCGTTGCCCTTGGCTTCCGCGCCGAGCGGGGTGAGATCCTGGCCCAGGCGGGCGGCTTCGGCGGCGGAGACGGCCGCGCCGGCGGCGCCGGCGGTGGCGGCCAGAAGGAGGACGGAGGAGAGAACGTTCATGGGACGGGTCCGTTGGGGTTTAGAAGGAGTACTTGAGGGTGGTCGCGACGTAGTCGCGGTCCGACAGCAGGTTGAACCGGCCGGCCCCGGTGAAGTTCACGTACCGCGCCTCGAAGGACCAGGCGTTGCGGTAGGTGAATTCGACCGCGAGGTTCACGCTCTTCCGGCCGGCGATGAAATTGCCCAGCGGGAGCGGGGTGACGCCCCGGACGTCGTGGGTGAAGGCCAGCGTGGGCTGCAGGTTCACGTTCGGGAACACGTTGTTGTAGTCGAGCCGTGCGAGGAGCTGGTAACCCCAGGAGAAGCGGTCGGCGAAGCCATCCCGCGCGGTGGCGGGCACCTGCGGGAAGCCCGCCGTGTTCATGAAGGCCTGGGATCCGCCGGTGAAGGTCGCGGGCCCATCGTAACGGAGCACGTCCTTCGACGGCAGGTTCGCCCAGACGCCGCCGACTTCCCCGAGCACGATGAGTTGCTGCGCGCCGAGGGTGGGTCCGAAGACCTTCGTCAGCGTCGACTGCGCGGTCCAGACGCGGTGGCGGCGGTAGCCGCTGATCTCGCGGCCATACTGGCCCAGGTAGTTGCCGATCTGGTTTGCGGAGGCGAACTGCGGCGCGAGGGAGGAGAGGGTGGCGAAGAGCAACTCGACGTCGTCCACCTGCAGCGGGACGTCGTGCTTGAGCGAGACCTCGCCTTGCCAGGAAATGCCGGAACCTCCGAGGGAGGTGTTGAAGCTCAGCCCCAAGAGGCTCAGGTCCTCAGCGTATTCAGTGAAGTACCGGCCCGACGCCGCCGCGGTCAGGAGGGCGATCTGGCGGGCGCCGGCGATGGCGGCCTGCACCTGGGCGCTCTGCAGGGTGGCGATTTCAACGGGCGTCAGGGTGGCCGGTGCGAGGGAGGACTTCACGATCAGCTGGAAGATCGCGGCCGCCTGGGCGGAGGCCTGCGCGGCGGGCAACCCCCCGCGGAGAAACGCGGCGGTCAGCGGACCGGTCAGGTTGGTGTCGATCGGCGTGGTCGGGGTGCGGGCGCTGATGACCGGCGAGCGGCTGTTGTAGCGGGCATAGTAGAGGCCGAACTCGGTGTTGTTCAGCCCCGGGGCGAGGATGCGGGTGGAGACGCCGAACTGGTTGAAGTTGCCGGCGTCCCGGTCCTCCGCGCGGGCGATGCCGCCGATGGTGCTGCCCTGGTCGGCGATGCTGCCGAAACCGAGCCAGACCGTGCGGCCCCCGCGGGTCGCGAAGTCATTGGTCGAGAAGTAGGTGCCGGCCGGCTCGAGCTCGTTCCGGCGGAACTCCAGCAGCCAGAAGGGCTCCACGGTGATCTCCGGCGTGAGGCCGATGGAAGCCTTCACCATGTTGACCGGCAGCAGCGCCTCCTTCAGCTCGGACCCGGGCACCCGCAGCTTGGAGAGATCGGCTGCGTTCACGACGTTGACGCCGTTGGGGATGAAGGTGCTCTCGCCCAGACTCAGCACCTGCCGGCCGATGCGCAGGTCGAAGGGCAATCCGCCCGCGACGTCCGTCTTCACCCGGCCATAGAGATCGAGCAGCTGCGCCCCCTTGACCGTGCGATCCAGCGCCTGCTCGGAAAGCGGCGTGCGTGCCGTCTCATCGGCCTTGAGGTCGTTGTACCAGTAGCCCCGGGCCAGCGCGCCGAAGTTGCCGTAGCGAACCTCAAGGTCGTGGTTGCCCTTGAGCAACTGGGAGGCCCAGCCCTTGCGGTAGTTCAGGTTGCCGTCGTCGGCGTTGACTGAGTTCTGCGTGCCCAGAACCCCTTGGAAGGCGCTCGTGACACCGTACAGGTTGCGGTCCGGGTTCTGCAGCCGGTAGAGGCCGCCGAAGGAGAGCGTGGAGTCGAAGCTCACCTTGAGTTCGCCTTCGGAGAGCTGAAGGGCGGAGGCGGACGGCAGCGCGGCGGCGAGGCCGAGGACGAGACCGGAGAGGATCCGGCGGGACGGGGGCAGGTTCATAGTGGGATCAGGGTCGCGGCCGGTCCGGCGCGAGGGTTTGCCGGGAACCGCGGAGGGTGAAGGGCGGAGACAAAGCCCCGAACGCACCTTCCCGCAAGGGCGAAAGCGCGCCCCGTGGCAGGGCTGGGCGATTCCCCCCGCGGGGGGGGCGCGAGGCGGGAAACCGCTTTACGCCCCCCGCCCAAACCTGCCTCGCTGGGCGCAATGCCCCGCCCCGCCGCCACCCCGCTTTCCCGCCTCGAGTTCCTGCAGACCGGGGCCGCCGCCCTCCTTGCGGGCGCCCCCGCCGCCGCCGCCGCGGCAGCAGCATCCTCCCGGCGCGCGGGCATCATCGCCGCGGAAAATGCGCGGGAAGGGGCCCGCGACTGGCAGCTCACCCGGGTACGCGTCGACCAGGACGGCTTCCGGTCGCCGGCCGTCGAGGGGTACTGTTCCCGCCAGAGCGTCCAGGCGGGCGACCGCATCGAGGTGATGATCTCGACCAACCCGCCGCGCCCGGTGCGGCTGGAACTCTTCCGGACGGGATACTACGGCGGCCGCGGGGCCCGCAAGGTGGCCGAGTTGGGGCCGCTCGAAACCCGCACGCAGCCGACGCCGGCGCCGGGCGAGAAGAACCTCCACGAGTGCCAGTGGGAACCCTCCGCCGCGCTCACGATCCCCGCCGACTGGGTCAGCGGCGTCTACCTCGGCCGCCTCACCACGATCCCGGCTGCGCCGGACGAGCCCTACTGGCAGAGTCACGTGGTCTTCATCGTGCGGGATGAGCGGCCCGCGGACATCCTGTTCCAATGTTCGGACAACACCTGGCAGGCGTACAACCGGTGGCCGAACCGCTTTTCCGTCTACACCCACCCGAAGGGCAACCAAGGACCGTGGGCCGACGTGAGCTTCGACCGCCCCTACGGCCGCGAGGCGCAGTGGAGCGGGGTCGTCAACGATCCGCGCACCGTCGGCTCCGGCGAATGGCTCTGCTTCGAGTTCCCGCTGGCCTACTGGCTGGAACAGCACGGCTACGACGTCACCTACTGCTCCAACAGCGACCTGCTGACCCCGGACCGCGCGCTCCGGTGCCGCACCTTCCTCAGCGTGGGCCACGATGAGTACTGGGACCTCCGCCAGTACCGGAGCGTCGAGCGTCTGCGCGATTCCGGCGTGAGCCTGCTCTTCCTGTGCGGCAACTCCGTCTGCTGGGTTTCGCCCTTCCGTCCCGCCCACGACGGCCGGCCGAACCGTATCCTTTTCCGCGGCGGACCTTACGGCGGGGAACAACCCTACGCCCGCGAGCGCCACGAGCGCCACGGGCCCTTTCCCCACCGCGGTCCCGACGAAGGCCTGCTGATGGGGGGCCGCAACGTCGAGCCGATCAACGGCGGGGGCGACTGGACTTGCCTCCTGCCGGGGCACTGGCTCTTCGCCGGGACCGGGATGCAGGCCGGGGAGAGCATCCCCGGCCTCATCGGCTGGGAGTACCACGGGCAGCCGGCGACCGAGATCCCCGGGCTGGAGGTGGTGGCGGGCGGCACCGCGTGGGTGAGCGGCGTGCGACCCCAGCAATGGGCAGCCACCCTCTATCCGGGACCAAAGGGAAACTTCGTCTTCAACGCCGCCACCATCTGGTGGGCGCAGGCCCTGGCTTCGCCGCCGGGACACGTCCTGCCCTGGTCGCATTGGAGCCGGCCCCACGGCCCGGACGAACGGGTGCAACAAATGACGCGCAACCTGCTCGCGCGGGCCCTGGGTCGAGCGGATTGACCGGTCCGCGTCGCGCGCCGGCGGCGCAGCGGACGCCGCGCGCACTTGCGCCGGGGGCGGCTTTGCCTAGGGTCGCGCAATGGACTCCCCGGTTACCCTCTCCCGTCGCACGGTAGTCAAGACGCTCGGCGCGGGCCTCGCCGCCTTGCCCTGCGCCTCCCGGTTGGGCGCGGCGGCCAGCGCCGGTACCGCCCAGCCCTTTACCTTGCCGACCTTGGCCTACGCCTACGCGGCGCTCGAGCCGCACTTCGATGCCCGGACGATGGAGATTCATCATTCCAAGCACCATCAGGCCTACATCACGAGCGCCAACGCGGCGCTGGCGTCCCACCCGACGCTCCGTGCCAAGAGCGCCGAGGCGTTGGTGCGGGACCTTGCGGCCGTTCCTGAGGCGATCCGCACCGCGGTGCGCAACCACGTGGGTGGGCACCTCAATCACTCCCTCTTCTGGGACGTGATCGCCCCGCGGGCCGGGGGAGCTCCGTCGGGCGCGTTGGCGGCCGCGCTGCAGGAGCGGTTCGGCTCCCTCGACGCCTTCCGCGCCCAGTTCGCCGACGCCGCGATGAAGCGCTTCGGCAGCGGCTGGGCGTGGCTAACGCTGAAGGGCGGCCGGCTCGAGGTCTCGTCCACCGCCAACCAAGACTCACCCTTGATGGAGGGCGCCGTTCCGCTCCTCGGGCTGGATGTCTGGGAGCACGCCTATTACCTGCAGTACCAGAACCGCCGGGCGGACTTTGTCGCCGCCTTCTGGAACGTCGTCGCTTGGGATCGCGTTGCGGCCCGCTACGCCGCCGCCCGTTGAGGCTCGGCCGGAGGGGCGGGCGGGGTTACCGCGGCGCCGGAAGCGGGGCGACGCCGGAAAACTCCAGCATGTGGGCAACCTCCCGGTAGCCCTTTTCGCGCAATTCCTCGCGCGCCTTGGCGACCGCCCGCTGGAGTTCCCGGGACACCTCCGGAGAGAGCGCGGTGAGGCTGCCGGAGGAGCGGCAAACCACGTGGTAGGTCTCGGCTTGGCCGAAGGCCGCTTGATAAAGGGAAGTGCCCTGGTGGATCACCGCGCGGCGGACCAGCCCGCTGCGTTCAAAGGCCGTCATGCAGCGGTAGACCGTCACCAGGTCGCAGGCTCCCGCCGGAAGCCCCGCGTGGAGGTTCTCGATCGAGACCGGGCTGGTCTGCCGGCAGAGGGCATCCAGGATCGCCATCCGGGGCTGGGTGACCCGCAACCCAGCTGACTTGAGGCGCGCCGTGGCGAGTATCAGGAGTGGATCGGCTTCTGCCGCGGACGGGGTGGGTTCAGGCCGCGGGGTATCGACGGAGGGCAGGGAAGTGATCATGGGCAGACGCTACCCGCTAGACGGTTCAAAACCACGGGAGTTTCGCCTTGGAAATTCACGTGGTGCGGGATTGCACCGCTCCCTCCCGTGTGCCAATCCGGGCGGGAAGCATGGAAACTCCGGACTTCAGCGAGGTGGTGGCGCTCATCTGCAAGGAGGATGCGCGCTTCGACCGCAAGGCTTACGAATTCGTGCGGCTCGGGCTGGATCACACGGTCAAGGAGCTGCAGAAGCGGGACGCCTCGCGCGTCGGCCGCTCCCGGCACGTCTCCGGTCCGGAGCTGTTGCACGGGCTCCGCGTCTACGCCCTCGACCAGTTCGGGCCGTTGACCAAGACGGTTCTCAACGCCTGGGGCATCCACCGGTGTGCGGACTTCGGCGAGATCGTGTTCAACCTCATTGAATACAATATGTTCTCGAAGACCGACCAGGATCGCCGCGAGGACTTCGAGGAGGTCTTTGAGTTCGAGGAAGCCTTCGTGAAACCTTTCCTGCCCTCCCGTCGCCCCCGCGGGGCCTCCGGTCCCCGCGCCCGGGGTGCGTTATGAGGCTGCGTCGGCCCAAGCTCGCCAAGCCGGGCGCCGGCCTCGGGGACACCGCCTTGCTCGAGGCCTTTTGGCGCGAACCGGTGCAGCGGACCGTGCTGCCGAACGGCGTGGTCGTCGTGCTCAAGCCGGATGCTTCCGCGGCGCTGGCTTCCGTCCAGGTCTGGGTGCGCTCCGGCAGCGTCCATGAGGGAACGCAGCTCGGCGCGGGCCTTTCGCACTTCCTGGAGCACATGCTGTTCAAGGGTACCGCGCGGCGCGACGGACGCGCGATCAGCGCCACGATCCAGGCTCACGGCGGCTACCTCAACGCCTACACCACGTACGACCGGACGGTTTACTACGTTGACCTGCCCAGCGAGCACGCGGCCGTGGCGGTTGATGTCCTCGCCGACGCGGTCCTGCACTCCACGCTTCCGGAGGAGGAGGTGGCAAAGGAGCGCGACGTGATCCTGCGGGAGATCGCGATGACCCGCGACGATCCCGACAATCGGCTCTGGGATGCTTTGTTCGCGACCGCGTTCCGCGAGCACCCTTACCGGCATCCGATCATCGGCCACCGGGACGTGTTCGCCGCGGTCTCGCGGCAGGAGCTTTTGACCTACTACCGCGAACGCTACACCCCCGAGAATCTGGTGGTCGTGGTGGTCGGCGATGTGGATGCCTCCGCGATGCTTGCGGAAATCGGGCGCCACTTCGGCGCGGTGCCCCGGCGCCGGTCGATTCCGGTGCTGATTCCCGCCGAACCACGGCAGCTTGCCCCGCGTCGCGAGCATCGGGTCGAGGACGTTGAGCTCTGTCGGGCGGTGCTCGCCTGGCCCATCCCAGGCCTCGCCCATGCCGACGCCCCGGCGCTGGACCTGCTGGCCGCCCTGCTTGGACAGGGCGAAAGTTCCCTGCTTTGGCGGCAGGTGCGGGACCGGGCCGGCTTGGTCCACCAGATTGACGCGGGCGCCTGGAACCCCGGTTCGACCGGACTCTTTTGCATCTCCTACACCTGTGATCCGGACAAACGGGCCGGGGCGGAGGCGGCCATCCAGCGGGCGCTCCGCCGTTATCTGGACCGTCCGGTTCCAGCATCCGACCTTCGCAAGGCGCGTCGTCAGCTCGTGGTGGGCGAAATCAATTCCCGCAAGACGATGAGCGGCCAGGCTTCGCGACTGGGTGCGGCCGAGGTCGTGGTGGGCGATCTCGACCACGGGCGTACCTATTTCGGGGAGTTGGCGCGCGTCACCGGCCGGTCGCTGCAGGCGGTGGCGGTGCGGCACCTGACCGCGTCCAGTCTCATCACAGTCTCGACCGGGCCGGCCGCGGCGGCGGCGGGATCCGGAGTGGCCGTACGCTGCGCAGCGCCGACTGAATTCACGGAGACCAGGCTGGCGAACGGTGCTCGCCTGCTGCTGCAGCCGGACCCTCGCCTGCCGAACCTTCACCTGCGCCTGTTGCTCCCCGGCGGCCCCCTCTCCGAAGCCCCGGATCGGCGCGGCGCCTCGGCGCTGCTTTCCACGCTGCTGACCAAGGACACCCGCCGCCGGACTGCCGCCGAGGTGGCGGGGGCGATCGAATCCGTCGGTGGTGCCCTCTATCCCTTTTGCGGCAACAACAGTTTGGGGATTGCCGTCGAGGTGCTGCCCAGCGAGGCGGCGCTGGCGGTCGCCCTGCTGGCCGAGGCGATCCTCGAACCGGCCTTTCGCGAGGGCACGTTTCGGCTCGAACGCGACGCCCAGGTGGCGGCGCTCCGTCAGGATGACGACGATGTCGTCACTTGGGCCCGCAAGCGGCTGCGCCGTCGTTTCTTCGGTGCGGATCCACTCGGATTGGACGCTTCCGGGGATATTGCCGGCGTCCAGGCACTCACCCCCGCCGACCTGGCGGCGTTGCATCGCCGCCTGGCGGTGGCGGGCAACGCAGTGCTGGCCGTCGCGGGTGACTTTGATCCCGTGGCACTGCGGCGTCCCCTTGAGCGGCTGCTGTCCCGGCTGCCCAGCGGCGGTGGTGCGGGACCGGCGGTGCCATCGGTTTCCCTGCCGGCGGAACGCGGGGCCTTCGTGGAGTTTCAGCCTCGCGAGCAGGCGGTTGTCCTCCGGGCGTATCCTGGTCCGGCGCTGCACGCGGCGGATTTCTATACTGGCGAGGTCTTGGATGAGTGCCTCAGCGGGATGGCCTCGCGCTTATTCGAGCGGGTGCGGGAGGACAAGGGCCTGGCCTATTTCGTGCGTTCCGCGCGGGTGACCGGGCTGCGATCCGGGATGTTCTCCTTCCTCGCGGGCACCCAGCCGGGGAAAGAGGACGAAGTCCTGGGGGAGATAGACGCCGAGATAGCACGCATCGCGGCCGGCGGGATCGAGCCCGCTGAGCTCGCCCGCTGTCAGACCCGCCTGAAGGCTGCCCGACGCCAGAGCCTGCAAACGCCCTCGGCGCGCGCCCTGCAGGCCGGCCTTAATGCCTTGCAGGGCCTCGACCTTAACGACTGGCGCCAGTACGACTCCAAGGTTGAAGGGGTGAGCGTCGCGATGCTGGCCGCCTTTGCGCGGGAGCGGCTCCGGCCGGAACATTCCCTGCAGTTGGTGGTGCGTCCTGTGCCCGCCTGATCGGCCGGCTTGTCCGGTGCGGGCCCTGCGGCGTGGCTTTCGGGCAAAAAAAAGAGGCGACCCTTGCGGATCGCCTCAAGCTTTGTCGAGGGAAAGGCTTACTTGGACTTCTTCTTCTGGCCCGCGGCCATTTCCTCCTGGGTCAGGAAGCCATCCTTGTTGGCGTCCAGCTGGGCGAAGCGGGACTCGGCCTTGGAGGCGTCCTTCTGGGCGGCAACGAACTCCTTCTTGGAGACCTTGCCGTCCTTGTCGGTGTCCATAGCGGCGAAGCCGCCACCCTTCTTCTTCTCTTCGGCGCCAACGAGAGCGACCGGGAGGCTGAGCACGGCGGCGAGGACCGCGACGGTGAGATTACGATGGTTCATGGTAGGTTTTGGAGTATTTCCAAGGTTCAGGAGCAAAAGACGCGTTTGATTTGTCAAGGTTACTCTCGTTTTTGCGGCCTTCGGGATCAGCGCTTGGCGGAGAAGCCCCCGCTCCACTGAAGCTTCTGGCGGACGACGTTAAAGTGCGAATAGTCAGACGCCTGCGCGAGCGGCAGGCGTTTTCGGGCCAGCCCGATCGTCACGGGGGACGGCCCGACCACCCGGAGCTTGCGCTGGCCGTCCAAGGCCACGAGCAGCCGGGAGCCCGGCGAGCGGTTGTAGACGCGGAGGCGGACGTCGTCCCGAAAGATGATGGCGCGGTTGCTCAGCGTGTGCGGGCAGATCGGCGTCATCACGATCACCCCGGAGCGGGGATGGAGGATCGGGCCGCCGGCGGAAAGGTTGTAGGCGGTGGAGCCGGTCGGGGTGGAGAAGATGAGACCGTCGCAGAGGTAATCCGTGACCAATTCGTCGTTCGCGAAGACCTCGAGCCGCACGAGGCGGGAGTTCACCTCGTCCTTGATGAGGACGTCATTGAGGGCCAAGTCGCTGCTGCCCGGTCCGGTGGCGCAGTCGAGCATCGTGCGCTGGTCAACCTGGAAGCGGCCGGCGAGGAAGTCGGGGAAGCGTCCGCGGGCCTCCTCGGCGGAGAGGGTGGTGAGGAAGCCGAGGCTGCCGCGGTTGACGCCGATGAGGGGGACCTGGTGGCGCGCTGACTCCCGGGCGGCGCCGAGCAGGGTGCCATCCCCGCCGATCACGCAGCAGGCATCCATTCCCTTGAGGTAACCGGAGGGCAGGGGAAAGCGGCCGGTCTGCTTGAACCGCACCCCGGCGGCGCGCGCGACGGCGGCCAATTCGCGGGTCAGGCCCGGGGCGCCGGCCTTGTTGCGGTTCACCACGAACGCGAGATGGCGGATGGGTTTCATCGGGCGGCCTCAGGATGTCCGGCGGCGCAGGCACAGCAAGAACTCGCGGTTGCCGTCCGCGCCCCGCAGCGGGGAATCGATGGCCCCCCGGTCCTCGACTCCGGGCAACGGGGCGGCCGCGGCGCGGACGCGCGCCAGGGCCCGCCGAAGGGCCCGCTTGCGGAGCGCGATCCCGGCCTCGAGCATCCGGAGCGCGCCGTGGCCGCTGCCCGCGCCGGCCCCCCCCAGCGCGGCCCTCGCCGCGCGGGCGTGCTCCTCGG
>JBMTAG010000016.1:0-53348 GCA_049428505.1 Opitutaceae bacterium
AGCGAAAGCGCGAAGCAGATGCGCGAGCCGACGCGGGAGGCGATGAACGTCATCACCCGGATGATGATGAAGAAGGGGGAGCTGACCGGGGTCTCCTCCGGCTTCAAGGACCTTGATGCGCTGCTGTGGGGCTTCCAGCGCAACGACATGATCGTGCTCGCGGCCCGGCCTTCGATGGGCAAGACATCCCTCGCGCTGAACTTCGCCGAGGCCGCCGCGATGCCCCGCAAGGCCGGCCAGCCCGCTGCGCCGGTCCTCGTCTTCTCCCTGGAAATGGGCGCCTCCCAGCTCGCCCTGCGCATGCTCTGTTCCCGCGCGCGGGTGAATATGAAGCTCTTGCGGGACGGGCTGTTGTCCAAGAACGGCGATGAACAGAATCGCCTGGTGGCCGCGGCCGACGAATTCTCGAAGGCCCCCATCTTCATCGATGACTCCAGCGCCTTGTCCATCATGCAGTTGCGGGCCAAGGCGCGGCGGCTCCACGCCCGCACCCCCCTCGGCTTCATCGTGGTGGACTACCTGCAGCTCCTGAGCCCGACCGACGCCCGCGTGCCCCGCGAACAGCAGGTCGCCGAGGCGTCCCGCGGATTGAAGGCGCTCGCGAAGGAACTTGAGGTGCCGGTGCTGGTTCTATCCCAGCTCAACCGTGCCTCCGAGAAGGACAACCGCACCCCCAAGCTCTCCGATCTCCGTGAATCCGGCTCAATCGAACAGGACGCCGACGTCGTGCTCATGCTCGCCCGCCCCAAGGACGCGGACGAGAAATTCCAAGTGGCGGCCGATTCGGCCGAGTTAATCGTTGCAAAGCAACGAAACGGGCCGGTAGGAGAATTGAAGCTTACGTTCCTGAGGGACATCACACGCTTTGAAAACTTTCACCAGTAACCCCTTCAGCGGGTTCCTTCGCGGTTTTATCCCTTTGCTGCTCTGCGTCTTGGGCGGACTTTCTCCGGCCGCGGCCCAGTTGGCAGCCCCGCCGACCCAACGCCAGCTGCAGGCCCCCGCCTTCAAGGTGGGCACCCTCGCGATCAAGTTCGTCGGCACGGCCAACGTGAACGAGCAGGTCGTGCGCGCCAACATGCAGATCCGGGAGGGGGGCGAGTTCGATGAGGTGATCCTCGACCGCGACATTCGCTCCCTTTACCGGACCGGCCTGTTCGAGTTCATCGAGGTGAAGCAGGAACAGGTCGATGCCCAGACCTTCAACCTGGTGGTCGAGGTCACCCCCAAGTTCCGCGTCCTGGCCGTGCGGTTCGAGGGGAACGTCAAGATGAAGTCCAATCGCCTGGAGAAGGAAGTGAAGGTCAAGCCGAACCAAGCCCTCGACGAACGCCAGATCAAGGAGGACGCGGAGAAGCTCCGGGAATACTACCAAAAGGCCGGCTACAATCAGGTCTCGATCAACTACACGGTGGAGCGCGACCGGGTCGGCGGCTTCGGCACCGTCATTTTCAAGGTCAAGGAGGGCGAGAAGGTCAAGATTGCCGACATCAAGTTCGTGGGGAACAAATCCGTGACCACCCGCAAGTTGCGCGGGGCGATGGAAACCAAGAAGTGGTGGATCTTCTCCTGGCTGACCGGTTCGGGTCGCTTCAAGGATGACCAGTTTGAGGACGATCTGGACAAGCTCCGCGACCTTTACCGCGAACTGGGCTTCCTCGACGTCGAAATCCCGCAGGATCAGGTCAAGTTCAACTACCCCGGCGGGGAGCGCTTGGAACTCGTGGTTCAAATCAATGAGGGTCGCCAGTACCGCGTTGGCGAGGTCACCTTCACCGGGAACAAGCTCTTCAACTCCGCCCTGCTCAAGCGCGTGGTGCGCCAGCGGACCGGGGTGGTTTTTGTCCCCTCCAAGCTGGACAAGGACGTGGAGCGTTTGGACGACTTCTACGGCAAGGATGGCTACCTCGACACGCGCGTGCGGTTGAACCGCAAGCCCAACGTCGCGACCGGGGCGATCGACGTGGAATACGTGGTGAACGAAGGCGAGAAGTTCAGCGTCGAATCGATCGTCATCGAGGGCAACACGAAGACCAAGAGCACGGTCATCCTGCGCGAGCTGGTCCTCGGTCCGGGCGACGTCTTCAGCACCGTGCTGATGAAGATCAGCCAGCTCCGGCTGGAGAACACCCGTTTCTTCGAGAACGTTACGGTCAACCACCAGGAGACCAACATTCCCGGCCGCCGGAACATGCGCATCGCCCTCCAGGAAGGCCGGACGGGCAACCTGACCTTCGGGGCGGGCTTCTCCTCGCTGGAGCGAGCAACGCTCTTCGCGGAGGTTTCCCAGGCCAACTTCGACCTCTTCAATCGCCGCTCCTTCTTCCAGGGAGACGGGCAGAAGTTCCGGCTCCGGATGCAGCTGGGTTCGCTCTCCAGCGAGGTGGTGCTCTCGTTTGAGGAGCCGTGGCTGTTCCAGCGTCAGCTGGGCCTCGGTTTCAGCGTCTTCCGAACCAGCTCCGAGTACAACAGCACGTTCTACAGCCAGATTCAGACCGGCTTCGAGGTGTACCTGCGCAAGCACCTGTTTGAGCTCTGGAACGGCCGCCTGTCCTACACCTACGAGATCTTCGACATCCAGGACATTTCCCCCAGTGCCTCCGCCATCATCCGGGCGCTGGAGGGCGCCAACGCCTCTTCCAGCATCGGCCTGCAGCTGGAGCGCGACACGCGCGACAAGATCATCAACACGACGGCGGGTAATCGCGTCGAGATCAACGCCCGCTTCGCCGGCGGACCACTCGGCGGCAGCAAGATCAACAACAACTACAGCATCGAGTTCCGCGGCTCCCAGTTCTTCCCGGTCTTCGAGACCCAGACGCAGGTGCTCAGCTTGATCGCCCGCGGCGGCGTCATCCAGAACTTCGGGGATTCGAACGAGGTGCCGTACTACAACAAATGGTACCTCGGCGGGCCCACGACCCTCCGCGGTTTCGAGTTCCGCGAAGTCTCCCCCCGCGACCAGTTCAACGAGCCGATCGGTGGGAAGACCTACGGATTCTTCAGCGCCGAGTACTCGCTCGATATCGTCAGCCCGATCCGTTTTGCGCTCTTCTATGATGCCGGCTTCGTCAACCGGGGCGCCTACGACTTCAACGTGGCCCGCTACCACGATAACTTCGGCTTCGGCCTCCGCCTCTTCGTGGCGGGCGCTCCGCTCAGCCTCGACTTCGGCATCCCCATCACCGGCGACGAGCTGAGCAAGAAGGGCAACCAGTTCAATTTTTCCTTTGGCACTCGGTTCTGATTGTGCTCGCTTCCCCCCTTTAGCTCCCACCTTAACCCATGAAGCATTCCCTTAAGTCCCTCACCGCGCTGGCGGTCCTCGGTCTGGCCGCTCTCCCGGCCTCCGCCCAGCCGGCGCTCAAGATCGCCGTCGTCGATATGGCGAAGCTGTACGATACCCACTACAAGACGGTCGAACAGAACGCCAAGATCCAGGCGGACGATCAGAAGGCCCAGGAGGAAGTCGAGCGGATGAACAAGGAGGGCAATGCCCTCGTCGAGGAGTACAAGAACCTCTCCGAACAGGCCAACAGCCCCGCGCTCTCCGCGGAGGCGAAATCCAAGGCCCAGAACGAGGCCCAGAAGAAGCTGGAGCAGATCCAGAACAAGCAGCGCGAGGTCCAGACCTTCATCCAGAACACCCGCAACTCCCTCGGCCAGC
The DNA here is from genome assembly GCA_049428505.1 of Opitutaceae bacterium. GTDB lineage: Bacteria > Verrucomicrobiota > Verrucomicrobiia > Opitutales > Opitutaceae > ER46. The sequence goes on from JBMTAG010000016.1 coordinate 3,668, forward strand.
GCCTGAACACGTTCCGCGGCATGATGCTGGAGGAGATCGGCAAGGTCGCCACGGAGCTGGCCAAGAAACGGGGCGCCACGCTGCTGCTCGACAAGGCTGGCCCGACCGCCATCGGGATTTCCAACATCCTTTACGCCGACGCCGCCTACGACCTCACCGACGAGGTCTCCAAGGAGGTCAACAAGGACAAGCCGGTGGGGGCGCCAAGCGCTCCGGCCGCCCCGGCGGCCGCGCCCGCCGCCGGCGCCGCCCCGGCGGTCTCCGTCCCCGGCCTTTCCCCCAAGAAGTAACGTTTACCATTCCCGCGTCACGACCCCGCCCTTGCCGGCGGGGTTTTTTCTTGCCCCGGTGCCGCCACGCTCTGCCAGTGTCCGCCTCACCCCTCCGCCCGCCGACGCGATGAACCTGAACCTCAGCCCGGACGAACTCGCCTCCCTCTGCCAGGCCCAGGCCCGCCGCGGCTCCTGCCCGGGTCCGCTCAACGGCATCGCCGCCCTCACCGAGGCGGCGCCCGGGGATCTGTCCTTTCTCGGCAACGCCCGCTACAAGGGTGATGTTCCGCGCTCCCGGGCCTCCGTCATTTTAGTGCCGGCAGACTATTCGGGCGAGCCCGGCCCGGATCAGGAACTTTTGGTGGTCGCGAATCCGTCGGCCGCCTTGGCGCTGGTCTGTGCCCGCCTCGAACAGGCGTTGTGGCCGCGTCCCGTCCCCGGCATTCACGTCTCCGCCGTGGTCGCCCCGGGAGCCCGGGTCGCCCCCACGGCGACGATCGGACCGCTCTGTGTCCTGGAGGAGGGCGTGGAGGTGGGCGAGGGGGTACACCTGCAGGCGCAGGTCTTTCTGGGGCGCGCCGCTCGGGTCGGCGACGGCTCGTGGCTGGCCCCCGGGGTGGTGGTCACTGCTGAATGCACGCTCGGACGGCGCGTTCGCTTGCATCCCGGGGTGGTTGTCGGGGCGGATGGCTTCGGCTACGAATTCGTCCAAGGCCGCCACGACAAGGTCCCGCAGATCGGCCGGGTGGAGGTCGGGGATGACGTGGAGATCGGCGCGAATACGACGCTCGATCGCGCCCGTTTTGGCGCCACCAGCATCGGCGAAGGCACCAAGATCGATAATCTCGTCCAGATCGCCCACAACGTCCGCATCGGGCGCCATTGCATCCTGTGCGCCCAGACCGGGGTCTCCGGCAGCACCGTGATCGAGGACTATGTGGTCCTCGGCGGCCAGGCCGGGGTTGCGGGCCACCTCCGCCTCGGGCGGGGCGCCAAGGTCGGCGGCGGGGCCGCGGTGACCGCGGACCTGGAGGCCGGGGTGTTTGTGAACGGCAGCCCGGCGATCCCCCTGATGCTCGAGCGCCGCATCGCGGTCCTCAAGCAGCGGCTGCCCGACTTGTTCCGCCGGGTCGAGACCTTGGAACAACAGTTAGCCCGCGAAAAAGAGCTTCCGCCCGCGACGACGTCCGCCAACATCCGCGGCGCATGACCGACTCACGGCTCAAGATCTTCGCCGGCAATTCCAATCGCGTCCTCGCCGAGGAGATCTGCCGCTCGATCGGGGAACCGCTGGGCGAGGCCACGGTGACCAGTTTCCCCGACGGGGAGACGTTCGTTAAGATCAACGAGAACATCCGCGGCCACGACGTCTTCATCATCCAGTCGACCTGCCCGCCGACCAACCATCACCTGGTCGAACTGCTGATCATGATCGATGCCGCCCGGCGGGCGTCCGCGCAGCGGATCACCGCGGTGCTGCCGTTTTACGGGTATGCGCGGCAGGACCGCAAGGATCAGCCCCGGGTGCCCATCACGGCAAAGCTCGTGGCCAACCTGATCGTGGCCGCGGGGGCGAACCGGATCCTGACGATGGACCTGCACAGTCAGCAGATCCAGGGGTTCTTCGACATTCCGGTGGATCACCTCTATGCGTCGCCGGTCTTCTTCGAGCACCTGGCCAGCTCCAAGCCGGAACGCTTCGTCGTTTGTTCCCCTGATGTGGGCGGGATGAAGATGGCGGCCGCCTACGCGGATGCCCTGGGGGCCGGACTCGCCCTCGTGGCCAAGAAGCGCAAGAGCGCGACCACGGTCGAGGCCATCAACGTGGTCGGCGACGTCGAGGGCTGCGATGTGCTGCTGGTGGATGACATCACGGAAACGGCCGGCACCCTCTGCGCCGCCGCCAAGATCCTCCGGGCCCACGGTGCCCGCAGCATCCGGGCGGCCGTCAGTCACTGCATTCTCAATGAGGTGGCCGTGGACCGCCTCAAGACTGGCGTGATCGATGAGTTGATCACCACCAATTCGACCCCGATCAACACCCTCGGCCTCCCGGTGACCGTGCTCAGCATCGCCACCCTGCTCGGCAAGGCGATCCAACGGATCAACAGCAACGAGAGCGTCACGGGCCTGTTCCGCGTGAAGGGCTTCTGAGTCGGGGTTGTCTCCGGCCGCGACTGGTGCAGGTTCGGGGAATGTTCGCCTTCGTCGTTCGTTCGCTGGCCGTGGCGTTAGTGTGGGCCGGTCCCGTCCTGGCCGCGCAACCCAAGGCCCGCTCCGCCGCGGACCCGCGCCCGGCCCCGCCCGCCGTGCGCCTCGATACTTCGCCGCTCGAGACGGGGAAGGAGCCGGCGAGGCTGCGCAGCTATGCGGACGTGATCGAACCCGCCCAAAAGGCCGTGGTTTCAGTCTATTCCACCCGCATCGTCCGCGAGCGGATGGCCATCAATCCGCTCTTCCGGCAGTACTTCGGAGACCTGCCCGAGCGGGAAAGCCGGCAGGAAGGCTTGGGCTCCGGGGTGATCGTCTCCCCCGACGGCTACATCCTCACCAATAATCACGTGATCGAGGGTGCGGACGAATTGAAGGTCACGCTCGCCGACGATCGCGATTTCCCCGCCCGCCTCGTGGGCACGGATCCGAAGACGGACGTGGCCGTCCTGAAGATCGAAGCCGAGGGGCTCCCGGTGCTGCCCCTGGCGGACAGTGACCGCGTCCGCGTCGGCGACATTGCCTTCGCGGTGGGCAATCCCCTGGGGGTCGGCCAGACGGTCACCATGGGCATCGTTTCCGCCAAGGGCCGCAGTCGGCTGGGCCTGCTGGAGCGCGTGTCCGGCTATGAGGATTTCATCCAGACCGACGCCGCGATCAACATGGGCAATTCCGGCGGGGCGCTGATTGATGCCCGCGGCCGCCTGATTGGCGTGAACAGCGCCATCATCTCCCCGTCCCGCGGCAACATCGGCATCGGGTTCGCGATCCCGGTGAACCTGGCCCGCTTCATCATGAACAGTCTGGTGGAGACGGGGACGGTCGCGCGGGGCTACCTGGGGGTGACCAGCGACACCCTCACCGCCGAGCTGGCCGAGCAGCTGGGACTGGCGCGCGGGACCCGCGGGGTGATCATCACCGAGATCGATGCCGCCAGCCCCGCCGAGGCCGCCGGCCTGCGCCGGGCCGATGTGATTGTCGCCTTGAACGGCCAGAACGTGCTCACGTGGGAGGAGCTTCGCGTCCTCGTGGCGCAGAGCCTGCCGGATTCGAAGGTCAGCCTGAAGGTGTTCCGCGATGGGCAAACGCGGACCGTGGAGGTCGAGCTGGGGCGGGTGATCGATAATCCGGATGAGTTGATCGCCGGCGTCGAGGCGACCTCGCTCACGCCAGAGGCTCGGCGACGCCTCCGGTTGAACGATTCCCGGATTGCCGGCCTCGTGATCACCCGGGTGAGTGAGGACTCGCCCCATCGGGACCGCTTGGCCGAGGGCATGGTTATCCTCGAAATCAATCGGGCGCCGGTACCGGACCTACCGGCCGGCCGCGAACGCATCCGCAGCGGCCGAAATCTGCTCGCGGTCTTCGATGGACGGGCGATCCGCTATCTCACCATTACCGTGAAGTGACCAGCCGCTGACGACGGCCGCCCGGCTCAGCTGCCGGGCTTGGAGACGGGAATCTTCGCCAGGGCCTCGGGGATGGCGTCGGCCGGATAGGTCGGGAAGCTGAGTTCGAGCAGAGACACCGCCGGAACCTCGAAGCGCGCCACCCCCGCGCTGCGGTCCACCAGCATCGCGATGGCCTGCGCGGCTCCGCCCGCCTGGCGGATGATCTCCAGGCATTCCAAGACGCGGCCTCCGCGGGTCACGACGTCCTCGGCGACCAAGACCTTCTCCCCCGGCGTCAGGGTGAAGCCCCGACGCAACACCAAGGCATTGTTCTCCTTTTCCGCGAAGATGAAGCGGGCGCGGGCCTGCCGGGCGATTTCCTGGCCGATGACGAGCCCGCCCATTGCAGGGGCCAGCACCGTGGTGAACTGGATCCCCTGGGCCTTCAGCTTCGCCAGCAGGAGTTCCGCCAGGCGCTCCACCGCGTCCAGTCGCTGGCAGACCTGCGCGCACTGAAAGTAATGGCCGCTATGCAGGCCGGAACGCAGCACGAAGTGCCCCTGCTGGAGCGCCTTGGTGCGGGTGAAGATCTCGAGGATTTCCTGCTGGTGGGGGTCCATGAGGGTCAGGCTGCGGCAGTTGGGCGGGGCGCTTCAATCCGATTTCGGCCTGGTCCTCACCAGTGCCCGTTCTCCCCCGGCTCGAGGTCCAGCGCGAAGGCGACCAGCAACTGGACGCAGCGCTCCACGTCCTGCAGGTCCACCACCTCACTCGGGGTGTGCATGTAGCGCAGGGGGATGCTCACGAGACCGGTGGCGACGCCCCCCCGCGCCATCTGGATCGCCCGGGCATCGGTTCCGGTCGGCCGCGGGTCCGCCTCCACCTGGAACGGGATGGAGTTCTGGCGGGCCGCCCGCACCAGCCGCTCGTACACGCGCGGATTGATGTTCGCGCCCCGACACAGGATCGGACCGCCGCCCAACTTGGTTTCCCCGAACCGGCGGTTGTCGCAGTCGGGGTGGTCGGTCGCGTGCCCGACGTCCACCGCGACGGCGAGGTGCGGGTTGACCGCGTAGGCGGACGTGGTCGCGCCCCGGACGCCGATCTCCTCCTGGGTGGTGGCGACGCTGACGACGCGCGCCTTCAGGCGGGCCTTCTCCCGGGCCAGGCGGATGAGGGCCTCGCCGACCACGTACGCCCCGACCTTGTTGTCGAAGGCCCGCGCCGCCCCGATGCTCCCATTGAACAGTTCCAGTTCGTGATCGTAAGTCGCGACGTCCCCGATGTTCACCCGCGCAAGGGCCTCCTCCTTCGATCGCACCCCGATATCGATCCAGATCTCGTGCTTCTTCGGCACGCGCTTGCGCTCGTCGTCCTCCAACAGGTGGATGGCCCGCTTCCCGGTCACGCCCCGCACGATCCCCTGGGCGGTCTGGATGAGCACCCGGCGCCCGGAGATGACGCTGAGGTCGTGTCCGCCGATGGTATCGAAGTACAGGTAACCGTCCTTGTTGATGTAGGTGATGATGAGCCCGAGCTCGTCCAGGTGGCCGGCGAACATCACCACCGGGTCGCCCGCGGGATTGAGGGTCGCGAGCCGGTTGCCCAGGGGATCCCGGGCATAGGTGTCGGCCGCGGGTTGCACGTGCTGATCAAACACCGCCTGCGCCTCGGCCTCGTAGCCCGAGGGCGAACGGGCGGCGAGCAGGGCGGAAAGGAAGGCCGGGACGGGATAGGACGACATGGGGCTAAAGTTCGGTTGCGTTCCGCGGAGCCTGAAAATGAAAGTGATCCTTCGGAAAGCCAAAATGACCATTTATCCAGCGATTGATATCCGGGGTGGCCGGTGCGTGCGCCTGCTGCAGGGGCGAGCGGACCAGGAAACAGTCTATGCCGAGGATCCCGCCGCGGTGGCGGCCGGCTTTCGCCAAGCGGGCAGCGCGTGGGTCCACGTGGTGGATCTCGATGGCGCCTTTGCCGGTGAACCGCGCAACGGGGCCGCCGTGCGCGCCATTGTCGCCCAGGGGCTCCGGGTGCAGCTCGGTGGCGGCCTGCGCACCCGGGCGGCGGTGGAGCAGGCGCTCGACCTCGGCGTCGCCCGGGTCGTGATTGGCACCCGGGCCGCGGAAAGCGCCGCCTTTGTGGGCGAATTGGTCCAGGCATTCGGGGAACGGATCGCGGTCGGCATCGACGCCAAGAATGGCCAGGTCGCGGTCAAGGGGTGGGTGGCCGACTCGGGCCTCAGCGCCCTCGAACTGGCCCGGCGAATGGACGCGCTCGGGGTGCGCACGCTCATCCATACCGACATCGGTACCGATGGGATGCTGACTGGACCAAATCTACCCGCCCAAGAGGCGATGCTGGCGGCGGGCAAGGCGGCCGTAATCGCCAGTGGGGGCGTGAGCCGCCGCGAAGACGTGATCGCCCTCTCGGATCTCGCCCGCCGCGAGCCCCGACTCGACGGGGTCATCGTCGGCAAGGCCCTCTACGAGGGGCGGGTTGACCTCGCCGATCTGCTGCGGCTGGCCGCCTAAGCCCGTCTCTTGGGCGGGGGCTCAGCCCCGGAGCTTTTCCACGATCTCCTCCAGGGGATAAGTCACGATTTCCGCCAGGGTGGGGTGGTACCAAGGGGCCCGCAGCAAGTCGCCCGCCGTGGCGCGCATCGCCATGGGACCGGTGAACGCGTGGATCAGTTCGCCCGCGGAAGGCCCCACGATCTCCACCCCCAGCAGGCGGCCCCGCCGCGGCTCCGCCAGAACCTTCACATGGCCGTGGAGGGCCTCCATCAGGATGGACTTGCCGTGGTCGTTGAAGGGATAGCTGGCTGCCAGATAAGGCCGGCCGGCCGCCTGCAGTTCGCGCTCGAGCCGTCCGAGGGTAGCGACCTGCGGATCGGTGAAGACCACGTTCAGCAACAGCGAGAAGTCCACGGGCCGCACTCCCTTCAGCCCCGCGGCGTGCCGGGCCGCCAGTTCTCCCTGCTGGATCGCGACGTGCACGATCTCCGCCGGCCCGCTGCAATCGCCTCCGGCGTAGACGTGAGGCTGCGAGGTTTGCTGCCAGCGATTAATCGCCACCCGGCCGCCGTTGAGGGTCCGAATCCCCGCCGCGGCCAAGTCGAGGCCCGCGGTGTTGGGCTCCCGGCCCAAGGCATTGACCAGATGAGGGGTGCGGAGGGTGTGGCGCCGTCCGCGGCGGGAGTATTCGACGGTGAAGCCGCTCCGGGTCCGCGCCACCCGGTCCAAGCGGGTGTCCGTGATGATTTCCAACCCTTCGGCCCGCAGGGCCGCGGTCACCGCCTCGGCGGCCTCGGGCGAATGATCGCGGAGCAATTGGGCGCTGCGCTGGATCACGGTCACGCGGGAGCCCAGGCGGGAGAGCAACTGAGCCAGTTCACAGGCCACGACGCCGCCCCCCAGGACGATCACCCGCGGGGGGAGGAAATCGAGATCGAGGACGTCGTCGCTGGTCCACGCCTTGGCCTCGGCCAAGCCGGGGATGGGCGGCACGGCGACGCGGGAGCCGGTGGCGATCAGAAATTGCTTCGCCCGCACGCGCTGGCCGTTCGACAGGGCGAGCGTATGCGCATCCACGAAGCGGGCTTGGGCGCGGATCAGGGTGAAGTCCGCCCGCGCGATCGCCTGTTGCCGGTAGGTCGCGAACTCCCCGATGATGCGCCGCTTCCGCGCCGCCACCTTGGGCATATCGGCCGAAGCGGACGGCACCCGCAGGCCGAACCGCTCCGCGTGCCGGGCATGGTGCAGCACCTCCGCCGCGTACAGCAGGGTTTTCGAAGGCATGCAGCCCCGCAGGATGCAAAGGCCGCCCAGTTCCCGGGCGCCGTCGATCAGGGCCGTCCGGCGGCCCAAAGCCGCCGCGACGCGAGCCGCGTTGAAGCCGGCGCTGCCGCCGCCGATGACCGCGAAATCGAAGGTCCGCATAGGGGGAGAAGGAGTCAGGCGGCAATCGCCGCGCGCACCGCGGCGGCCTGTGCCGGGGAGACCAGACGCGCAACGAGCTCCAGCCCGAAATCAACCGCCGTGCCGGCCCCGCGCGAGGTGATTAATCGCCCATCGACCACGACCGCTTCGGCCAACTCGGCCCGCGGCAACTCCGCGGCCACCGACGGATGCGCCGTATGGCGCCGTCCGCCCAGGACTCCGGCCTCGAGCAACACGGTCGGCGCCGCGCAGATGGCCGCAAGCCAGCTCCCGGAGTCCGATTGGCTGCGCACCAGGTCCAGCAAGGCCGCATGGCGCCGGAGAACGGCCACCGCGGGGCCCCCGGGCAGCAGCAGGCAGTCGCGGGGCGACTCGCCTCCGTCAGCCCAAATACGGTCTGCCAGCAGGGTCAGGCCGTTCCGGCCGCGCACCGCCAAGGGGGCGCCCAAGGCCACGAGGGTCACTTGAACGCCCGCCCGGCGCAGGACGTCCACGGGCGCCACCACCTCCAGTTCCTCGAAGCCCGGAGCCAGCGGAACCAGCACGTGGGGTGAGAGGGCGGGAGAGGCCGGGGACATCCGGCGAACGTTTCGCGGGGGCCTTCGCGGGACAAGTGCGAAACGGCGGCGGATTAACCTCGCCCGCGCGGCGCCAGGCGCTGCGATGGAAGGATGGATGCAGGCTCCGGCGGTGGCGTTTTCATCGTGGGCTGTGGCTACCTCGGCCAGGCGGTGGCGCGGCGTCTGCGGGCCCGCGGGATTCCGGTCGCGGCCCTCACCCGCAATCCGGAGACCGCCGCCGCGCTAGAGGGGGCGGGCGTGGAGACCCTCGTCGCGGAGCTTTCCGGAACGGAGTGGCACGCCCGCGTGCCGGGCGGGATCACGGCGGTGGTCAATTGCGTCAGCGCCGGGGGGGGCGGATTGGAAGGGTACCGCCGGAGCTACGTTGAGGGGATGCGGTCGCTGCTGGCTTGGGCGCGCACGCAACCGAGCCTTCACACCGTAGCGTACACCGGGAGCACCTCGGTCTACCCGGGTTCCGGCGGCGCGTTGATTGACGAGAGCGCGCCCGTGGGAGGCGGCGAGCGGGCCCGGCTGCTGCTGGAGGCGGAGGGGCTGTTGCTGGGAGCGCCGGCCGCCTTCCGGGCGTTTGTCCTGCGATTGGCCGGGATATACGGCCCCGGTCGCGATCACTTGGCGCGCCAGGTCCGGGCCGGGGCGGTTTCCGGGCGACCGGACGTGCATTTGAATCTGATCCATCGCGACGATGCCGCGGCGGGAGTGGAGGCCGCGCTGCTGGCGCCGTCGGCGATGCCGGGTGGAATCTATAATCTGGCCGATGACGGTGCGGCGACCCGGGGCGCCGTCGCGACCTGGCTGGCTTCCCGGCTGGGCGTGCCCCAGCCGGTTTTTACCGGCGAGGAGGGGCCCCGGCGGGAGGGTCCAGCCCCAGACCGCATCATCAGCAACCGCCGCGCCCGGGAACGCTTGGGCTGGCAGCCGCGTTACCCGAACTTCCGGGATGGCTATGCCGGTTTTGTGTCGCCTTGAACCCATCGCCCGGGTCACTTCGCGGGCAACTTTACCTTCCCTATGGCTGGACTCGGAAAACTCGTGAAACAGGCGGAGAAAATGAAGCGCGGCATCGAGGCGCTGCAGGCCCAGCTCGATGCCAAGGAGCTTGACGTCTCAAGCGGAGGCGGGGCGGTGAAGGTCAAGGTGACCGGCGGCGGCCGTTTTGTGGCGCTGACCTTGGACCCGGAGTTCCTCAAGGAAGACCCCAAGGTGATCGCGGACACGATTTTGGCCGCGGTGCAGGATGCCGCCAAACAGGCGAAGGACTACCACGAGGCGGAGATGCAGAAGGTCACCGGCGCCTTCCAGATGCCGGGCCTTTTCTAGGGTTTCCCGATCCGTTCCGGTCGTCCGCGGCGATGAGTCCGGCCTTCGAGCGCCTCCAGCAGCAGCTCAAACAGCTGCCAGGCCTCGGTTATCGTTCCGCGGAGCGGATTGCGCTGCATCTCCTGGTCGAGAAGCCGTCGCGTCTGCCCGAGTTGGTGGCGGCGCTGGAGGCGGCCGCGACGGCCGTTCGCCGTTGCGAGCGGTGCGGCAACTTGGCCGAAGCGCCTGCGTGCGCGATTTGTGCGGATGAGCGGCGTGACGCCGGGGTGGTTTGCGTGGTGGAACACGTTCCCGACCTGGTGGCGATCGAGCGCAGCGGGGCGTTTCGGGGCCGTTATCATGTCCTGCACGGGAAGCTTTCGCCCATCCAGGGAGTCGGCCCCGAGCACTTGCATCTCGCTCCCTTGCTGGAGCGCGTCCGCTCCGGGGAAGTCTCGGAGCTCATTTTGGCACTGCCGAACGATGTCGAGGGTGAGGCGACCTGCCATTACCTGACCGAGCACCTGCCGACCGATCGGGAGGTGCGGACCTCCCGGATCGGCTTCGGCCTGCCGAGCGGAGGAGGGGTGTTGTACGCGGATGCGGTGACCCTGCGGAGTGCGTTGGAGGGCCGGAAGGGCTATCGGTAATCCTACGGTTCCTTGGAATTACGCTTGCACCCCGCCACCTCCCGCCTAGTGCTTCCCCAGCCCTCGCGGGCGTAGTATATCGGCTATTATGTGGGCTTCCCAAGCCTGAGAGGCGGGTTCGACTCCCGCCGCCCGCACCATCTTCCCCCTGCAACTCAAACCTTAGTTCCAACACCAAAAATGAAGAAGCTCGTCTCCCTCCTCGTTGTCTCCGCCTTCGCGACCGGTCTCGCCTTCGCCGGCGCGGCCGAGAGCAAGCCCGGCAAGTGCTGCGCCGCCGCCGCCAAGGACGGCAAGACCTGCGCCCACAAGTGCTGCGTCGACGCCGCCAAGGATGGCAAGAACTGCACGAAGTGCGGTGGCGCCGGCGATATCGCCAAGGCCAAGAAGTAAGCGGACCCGTTTTCGGTTCCTTTCCAGCCGCCCTCCCCGAGGGCGGCTTTTTTGTGCGCCGACTTCGCGGCCGAGGCTCTCTCGGGAAGGAGCTGGCTCCCCGCCTGTTTCCTTGATGTCACCTTGAAGGCAGACTGAAGGCACATTGGAGGCAGAGCGAAACCTCCCCGGAGGGACCCTCGGGGGGGCAGGGGAGGCGCGGATCGGCTGAAAGCGCCCCCGTTCCCGGGGCGCAACCCACTCAGAGATCCGCGGGAATACGCTCGGCCTGCAGGTTTCCCCAGCGGGCCAGCACGCGGCGGTGCAGGTCCTCCGGCGCCAGCCCGTGCGCGGCGCGGAGCACCTCGACATTGGAACCGTGTTCCACGAAACGGTCCGGCCAGCCCAGCCGCTCCACGGCGCAAGGACAGTCGCCCTCCTGGACCACCTCGAGCACCGCGCTGCCGAATCCTCCGGCCAACACGTGATCCTCGAGGGTCACCAGCAGCGGGATGCAGGCCGCGTGGCTCAGGAGCAGGGTGCGGTCCAGCGGCTTCACGAAGCGCGCGTTCACCACGCCCACGGAAAGGTTTTCTTCCGTCGCAAGGCGGTCGGCCAGGGCCAAGGCATCCGGAACCATCGAACCCAACGCCCAGATCATGATGTTGGAGCCTTCGCGCAGGACCTCGGCCTGCCCAATGGGGAGGAGGGCGGGCGTCGGCTTGATCGGCTTGCCCGTGCCCGCGCCGCGCGGGTAGCGGAGGCAGGAAGGACCCGGCAACTGGAGCCCGGTGTGCAGCATGTCGACGAGCTCGTCCTCATCCTTCGGCTGCATTACCGTGAGGTTCGGAACGCACCGCAGATAAGAGAGGTCGAACAACCCGTGGTGGGTCGGACCGTCGGCCGGGGAGAGGCCGGCGCGATCCATGCAGAACGTGACCGGCAGGTTCTGCAGGGCGACGTCGTGGATGACCTGATCGTAAGCCCGTTGCAGGAAGGTTGAGTAGATGGCGCAGACGGGGCGGATCCCCTTGGTCGCGAGGCCCGCGGCGAAGAGAACCGCGTGCTCCTCGGCGATGCCCACGTCAAAGAACTGCCCCGGGACGGTGGCGGCGAGCTGCGACAGGCCGGTGCCGCTGGGCATCGCGGCAGTGATGCCGACGACATTCCGGTCCGCCTGCGCGAAGCGGGTCAGCGCTTGGCCGAGGACGTCCTGGTAATTCGGCGGACTGCCAGCCGCTCCCTTGCGGCCTTCCCCCGTCAGGGGATCGAAGGGGGCGGCTCCGTGAAAACGCTCCGGATGCGCCAGCGCCGCGGGCAGGCCACGACCCTTCTTGGTCAGGACGTGCACCAGCACCGGAACGTCACAGTGCTTGGCGAACTCGAGGTTCTTCGCCAAGGCCTCGAGATCATGGCCGTCCACCGGACCAAGGTAGCGCAGGCCAAACTTCTCGAACAGCGACGACTCCACGAAGAAGTCCTTCGTCTCCCTTTTCCACTTGGTGTAGACCCGGTTCATCTCCACGCCGGCCGGGAAGCTCTTGAAGAAAGCCTCCACGTCGTGATGGATGCGGTTGTAGGTGGGATTCGTGCTGAGCCGGTTCAGGTAGCGGGAAATCGCGCCGACATTGCGCGCGATCGACCACTCGTTGTCATTGAGCACCACGATCAGCCGCTGGGTGGCGCTGACCACGTTGTTGAGGGCCTCCAGCGTGACGCCGCAGGTGAAGGCGGCGTCGCCGCACACCGCCACCACGTGCTCCGCACTCCCGCGCAGGTCGCGGGCGGTGGCCATCCCGAGGGCAGCAGAGAGCGCGGTCCCGGCATGACCTGCCCCAAACGAGTCGTGAGGACTCTCGCTCCGGGTGAGGAAGCCGCTCGCTCCGCCGCTTTGGCGCAGGCGCCGGAAGAAGTCCCCGCCACGGCCAGTCAGCAGCTTGTGCACGTAGCCCTGGTGGGCCACATCGAACACAAAGGCATCCCGCGGGCTGTCGAAGACGCGGTGCAACGCCAGGGTGAGCTCAACCACGCCGAGATTGGGCCCGATGTGGCCGCCGTTGCGGGCGGTCACGGCGATCAGCTCTTCCCGGATCTCCTGGGCGAGCTGCGGCAGCTGGCCGGGCGTGAGCGCCTTGACGTCAGCGGGACCGTGGATCGTCTCGAGGAGGCGCGGGCCGGCGGGCGCGGGAACGGCAGAAGTGCGGTGAGGCATCGGCTCAGGCCTCGCGGGCGGGTTCAAAGCGCTCGGTCGCAAGGCTCCCGTCCTTCTGCCGGCGGAGTTGCTCAATCCGGAGCTCCGCTTCCTGGAGGCGCCCCTCGCACACCTTGAGCAGCTGCGTGCCCTGCTCGAACCGGGCGATCAGGTCGGCGAGCGGGACATCGCCCGCCTCCATCGACTCCACGATGGCCTCGAGGCGGTTGAGGGCCTCCTCAAAGGAAGGTTGAACGGAAGAGCTTTCCACGGCCGCACGATGGAGCCGGGGCGCGGCATTTCAAACCATCTTTCGGCTCGCGGCGCCGGCGCGATCGCATCTCGTGGTCGGAATGGTTCCCGTCCTCTGGATCGCCCTCGGCCTCCTCGCCCTCCGCCTCGCCGCGTCCCTCGTGCTCTCGGCCCTCAATCGCGCGGAAGTGCGCCGGCACGCGGCGAGCGCCCCGCCGGCCGTGGCGGCGACGATGGACGCGGCCACCTACCGCCGCGCGGTGGACTATACCTTGGCCCGCTCGCGCTTCGGCGTGCTGGCGGAAGTCTTCGACACACTCGTCCTCGCCCTCGTCCTGCTCAGCGGGATCCTGCCAGTGCTGTTCAACGAAACGGCCGTCTGGGGCGGTCCGGAGTCCACCTGGAACCAGGCGTTGTTCGTCCTGCTCGCCGGCGTGCTCCTGGCCATCCCCTCGCTGCCCTTCGAATGGTGGGAGCAGTTCCGGGTGGAGCAGCGGTTCGGCTTCAACCAGTCGACCCCGCAATTGTGGGTCACCGACAAGTTGAAGGGCACGGCGCTGATGTTCCTGCTGGGCTTTCCGCTGCTGTGGGCGCTGCTCTCGCTGGTGCGCTGGGTCGGGTCCGCGTGGTGGCTGTGGGGCTTCGCCCTGCTCTTCGGATTCCAACTGCTGATGCTCATCCTCTATCCCAAGCTCATCCTTCCGCTGTTCAATCGCCTCACTCCCTTGCCGGAAGGGCCGTTGCGGGACCGCCTCCTCGCGCTCGGGGACCGCACGGGCTTCCGGGCGCGGGCGATCGAGGTGATCGATGGTTCCAAGCGCTCCGGGCACTCCAATGCCTACTTCACGGGTTTCGGCCGCTTCCGGCGGATCGTCCTGTTCGACACGCTGGTGGCACAGCTTACTCCCGAGGAGCTGGAGGCCGTCCTCGCCCACGAGATCGGCCACTACCGCCGGGGTCACATCCCCAAGCTGATCGCCGTCTCGGCCCTGATGATGCTCGCGACGTTCGCGGCCATCGCCTGGTTGGCGAACCAATCCTGGTTCAATCCCGCCTTCGGTTTCCCACCGGCGCAGCTCGCGCCCTCGTTCCTCCTCTTCGGTCTGCTCAGCGGCGCGGTCACGTTCTGGTTCTCCCCGCTCAGCAACCTGCTGTCCCGCCGCCACGAGTATGAGGCGGACGCCTTCGCCCGCGAGGCCGTCGGCGGTCCGGCGCCGATGATCGCCGCGCTCCGCAAGCTCGCGCAGAAGAATCTCACCAATCTCACCCCGCACCCCTGGTACAGCGGGTTTCATTACTCGCATCCCACGCTGGTGGAGCGGGAGCGGGCGCTGCTCGCGGCGCCGGCGCAAGGGTGAACCTCCGGCGGCGCCTCCGGTCCGGCTTCGGCGCGCTCGCGCCGGCGCTGCTGTGGGGTTGGATCAGCGTGCCGGTGGCCGGGGAGCCGCTGCGGATCGCGACGTGGAATGTCGCCAATTACGGGCCGACGGGACGCGTGACGGCGGCCGGTTATCGCTCGGATTACCCCAAGCCCGAAGCCGAAAAGGCGGCCCTCCGTGCCGTGCTCCGGCGCCTCGACGCCGAGGTGGTGGCCCTGCAGGAGATGGGTCCGCCCGCTTACCTGGAGGAACTGGCCCGCGACCTCGCCCGGGAGGGCCTCGTCTACCCGCATCGGGCGATCGCCGAGGATGGCGAACCCCGGCGTAACGCGTTGCTCTCGCGCCGGCCACTCCGCGCGGTGCGCACCCACCACGAGGTGGAATTCCCCCATTTGGGCCAGGCGACGCGCCTGCGGCGGGGACTATTGGAGGCGACGCTCGACACCTCGGGCGGGGCGGTGACGCTCATCGTGCTCCATCTGAAGAGTCCGTTGTCCGACGATCCGCGAGACCCGCGGGCGGACGCGCTCCGGCGGGCGGAGGCCGGGGCGGTGCGGGATCGATTGCGGGAGCGTTTCCCCGATCCGCGGCTTACCCCGTTTTTGGTGCTGGGCGACTGCAATGAGGTCCCGAGCGGCCCCGCGGTCCAGACCCTTCGCCGGCGCGGCCGCACCGAGCTGCTCCGGCTGGTGCCCGCGGCGGACGAGCGGGGCGATACGTGGACACACCACTACCGGCGCGGGGAGACCTACGCGCGGGTGGACCTCATCCTGCTCCCCCCCGCGCTCGCCCCGTGGCTTGCGGAGCCGGGGCAAATCCTGGACGGACCCGACGTCCGGCAGGCGAGTGACCACCGGCCGGTCGTCCTCGACTTGAACCTGCGGCCGGTCAGCGGGCGCTGACTGTGACGGGCACCGTCACCTCGCCGGAGCCGTAGCCCTTCAGGTACAGCTTGCCGGTGCCGGGCTTGCCGCCCTCGACGTTAACGGTCACCTGCGTCTGGCCTTGGGGCACGATTACCTCCGGCATGATCACGCTCTCGGGCACGTCGGTGGCGACATCCAGGAGGGTGCCTCCGACGGGGGCGGGATTGGGGAGGGCAAAGCTCAGGCTGGCCCGTTCTCCGGTCCGCAGCGTCAGGGCGGCGGGTGAAACCGTGATGCTGCTCGGATCAATCCGGAACGCACCCACCGGGGAGGTGCCGGCGGCGCTGGCAACGGCCACCTGGTAGTTGCGGTTGGCCTCGAGTCCCGGGACGAAGAAACTGATGGAGTTGGGCGACTCAAAGACGGTGCGCGCGGGGGAGCCGTTAAACTGGATCACGTCCTGCGGGGTGAAGCCCCGGCCGACTACGCTGATCCGGGCCCCGACCGGTCCCCGGTTGACCTCCAGTGAGAGCACATAGCGGCGCACAATCTGCACCGTCTCCACCTGGGTGTAGGCTTCGCGCGGCGTGAGCACGCCGTTGCCCTCGACGTTGTAGGTCACAAGGAAATAATAGGCCAGCCGTTCGCGGCCCGCCGGCAGCTGGTACTCGAACTCGTGCAGTCCACCCCCCAGCGGGCTGGGCTTCATCTCGAAGCTCTTGCCGTCGACCACGATGTTCGGCGTCAGCCCGACGACGGTGCTGGTCCGCTGCGCGATGCGCAGGCTGAACGTGTAGATCTGCGACGGGTTCTCCGCCATCGACTTGGGCGTGAGATCCGTGAGCGTCACCGCGTCGCACCCGCTGAGGAGCGCGAGGCCGGCGGCGCAGGCCAGCCAGGCGAGGATCTTGGTCGCGACGGGGCGGACGGAGGAGTGCATTTTTTCCTATGAGTGGTGGGAACAGGTGGCTTGAATGGCAAGCCATGAACGGGTCGATGACAGGTCAGGAGCGGTCCGGGTTCCCCTCCGCCGGGTGGCCCTCGCCGGAGCAATCCACCGGGCTGTACGTGCACGTCCCGTTCTGCGCGTCGACCTGCGACTTCTGCGCTTTTTACCAGGAACAGCCGGAGGCGGGGCAGATCCGGCGCTACCTCGAGGGCGTGGCGCGGGAGGCTGACCTGGTGCCGGATCCAGCTCGGATCGAGACCGTCTTTCTGGGGGGAGGCACCCCCGGGTTGCTCGCTCCCCGCGATCTCGCCCGGCTACTGGCGGTGATTCGCGCCCGGTGCGCCGGTGCGCCGCGCGAATGGAGCATCGAGCTCGCCCCGGGTTCCGTCAGCCCGGAGCGGCTGGCGGTGCTCCGCGAGGGCGGGGTCACGCGGATCTCCCTCGGCGTGCAGAGCTTTCAGCCGGCGTTGCTGGAGGCGCTGGGGCGCCGGCACTCGCGGGCGCAGATCGATCGGGCGTGGGAGCTGATTCACGGCGCCGGCTTCGCGAGCGTGAACCTGGACCTGATGTTCGCCCTGCCGGGCCAGACCGCCGAGGAGTGGGCGGCGGACGTCCGGCAGGCGGTCGAACTGGGACCCGATCATCTGTCTACCTATTGCCTGACCTTCGAGGAGGACACGCGGCTCTGGCTGAAGCTCTCGCAGGGCCGGGTGCGGCTGGATCCGGAGTTCGAGGCGCGCCTCTATGAGGACACGTGGGCACAGTTGGCGGCGGCCGGCTATGCCCAGTACGAAGTCTCGAACTTCGCCCGGCCTGGTCACGCCTGCGCCCACAACGTCGCGACGTGGCGGATGGGGCAGTGGATCGGTCTCGGACCTTCGGCGGCCTCCCAACACGGCGAGTGGCGGGGCAGCAACGTGGCGGATCTGGAGGCGTGGCTCAGCGCCTTGGCCCAAGGGGAGCGACTCACCGGGGAGCGCACGCGGCTCACGCCGGCGCTGCTGGCGGAGGATGCCGTGGTCTTCGGGCTCCGGATGAACGCCGGGGTCGACCTCGCTCCCTGGCGTCTCCGGGTCCCGGAGTTGCCGTGGTTGGCGCTCGACGCGGAGCTGGCGACCTTGGAAGGTGAGGGCATGTTGCAGCGGTCGGCCGACACGCTTCGCCTCACGTCCCGGGGGCGCCTCCTCGCGGACGCCCTCGCCGTGCGGATCATCGCCGCCCTCGAAGCCGGAGTTCCCGCCTGATGCCAGCGGTATGGCTGTTCCTGCTGGCCGGGTGGGCGCTTGCGTTGGGGGGCTGCGCCTCAACCCCGCCGCTGCCTCCCGAGTCGCGGCTCACCGCTCGCTTCCACCTGGAGAACCAGCAGGGCCAAGGGGTGCCCGCAACCCTGCCGCGCAGCGGGGTTTCGCTGGGGCTTGATCCGCAGCCGGTGCTCACGGAGGGGGACTTCATCAACGTTGAACTCGTCCAGGTCGATCTGGGCCGATGCCTGATGTTCCAGGTCTCGCCCTCCGCCGCCCGTGCCTTGTACCGGATGACAGGTTCAAACCAGGGCCGGCGCCTCGTCCTCTTTCTCGATGGCGTCGCCAGCGGTGTGCGCCGGATCGACGGACCCATTGCGGATGGCGTCCTGTACTGCTTTGTGGAGGTGGACGAAGCCGACCTGCCCGGACTGGTCGAAAGGCTGCGGCGCACGACCGAGTTTCTGCAGCGCGAACTGCGGAGGAAGGGATGAGACGTCGGTCCTTTGTGGGCGGGCTGGCGGCGTGGGCTTGCGGGCGGGGCGCCCCCGCGCCCGCCCGGCCGGGGTTCGAGCTGGTCTGGCCCACGCCCCACCCGGGCTGGCGCGAGCGCCGGCCGCCGGCCGAATGGTTGCAGCACGCCGGATCCGGCGATCCCGCCACCGGGGGCTTCGGCGGGGTGCGGAGCGGTGGCAGCCGGTTTCACGAAGGAATCGACATCCGGCCGGTCGGGCGCGACCGGCAGGGAAACGCCACGGATCCGGTCTTCGTCGCGATGGACGGCATCGTCCGACACGTCAGCGCGAGCGCCGGAAACAGCGGTTACGGCCGCTACGTGGTGCTGGAGCATCCGGCGCGGCAGCCGGCGGTGTACACCCTGTATGCCCATTTGGCGCGGATCGCCCCCGAGGTGCGGCCCGGGGCGACGCTGCGGGCGGGGCAAACCCTGGGGGTGATGGGACACAGCTCGGGCGGGTACCGGATTCCCCCGTCCCGGGCGCACCTCCACTTTGAAATCGGTCTGGCGGTGACGCGGGACTTTGAAGCCTGGTATCAGCGCCGCCGCCTGGGAGGGCGCAATGAGCACGGGATGTGGAACGGGATGAACCTCCTCGGCATCGATCCGGTGCGCTTCTTCGATGCGTGGCGGGAGGGCCGCGTGGCCGAGCCGCGGGACTTCCTCGCGGGCTTGCCCACCGCGGTGCGCATCCGGGTGGGATCCTTTCGCCGACCCGACTTCGTCGAGCGGTACCCGGCGCTCGTCCGCCAGCCCCTGCCACTCGGACCGGTAGCCGGCTGGGAGATCCGGTGCCATTGGACCGGTTTACCCTTTGCCTGGAGCCCCTTGACCGCCGCGGAAGCGAGCGGACTTCCGGCCCAACAGCCGGCGTTTCTGGAAGTCGATCCCGCCGTGGGCCGCCAGCAACGCAGCCGTATTCTGGCCGTGCCGTGGCGCGGCGGCTGGAAGGCCGGCAAGGATCTCGAGGCTGTGCTGCAGCAACTCTTTGCCTGGGGCTGAGCCCGCGCGACGGTCACTTCGCTTTCTTGCCGCCCGGAGCGGCGAGCGCGGGACGGGCCTCGGGATGGCGCGCGAGGATCGCCCGCAGGCGAGCCACCACCTCCGGTTGCTCCGCCACCAGATTGCGCCGCTCCGCCGGATCCGCAGCGTAATCGTACAGCTCCAGATCCGCCGCCTCGGCCGCCGCCCCGGGGCGTTTCCACTCCACCAGGCGATGCTGCTCCGTGCGGATCGCGCGCCCCATGCGCCCATCGCGCGGATAACAATGGTAGGCGTGGTCCCGGACGCGCGCGAGCGGATCCCGCAACACGGGCACGAGGCTCACCCCGTCCCGCGGCTGCGGGCCGTCGGGCGGAGGCAGGCCAGCCAACTCGGCAAGGGTGGGGAAGACATCCACCGTTTCCGCCGGCTGCCGCGTCGAGGTACCCGGACGCGTGATCCCCGGGGCCACGATCACCAGCGGGATGCGGTTCGCCTGCTCGTAATTGGTGTGCTTCGTCCAATAGCCGTGGTCGCCCAGGTGCCAGCCGTGGTCACCCCAGAGGACGATGATCGTGTTGCGCGCGAGATCGAGACGGTCCAGTTCCGCGAGGACACGGCCGATCTGCGCGTCAACGTAGCTCACGCAGGCATAATAGGCATGGATCAAGGTCCGCTGCAGGGCCTCCCCCTTCAGGTTGTCCACTTCGAGCGGGCTGTAATTGACGATCTCGCCGCCGACCTTGCCGGCGTAGGCGGGGGCGCCGGCCGGATCCGCGGTGAATTCGGGCAGCGGCAGCCGCGCCGGATCATGCAGGTCCCAATAGCGGCGTGGCGCGGTGAAGGGCAGGTGCGGCTTCACAAAGCCCAGGGCGAGGAAAAAGGGCGTTTCCGGCCGGGTCGCGGCGCCCTGGAGGCGGCGGATGCCCTCGTCGGCAATCCTTCCATCGGCATAGGCGGAATCCGGGACCTCGAGCCGCTCCCAGGCCGCGCCGCGGGGGAGCGACCGAATTTCCCCGAGCCGCTGATTGGTGAAGTACGCCTCCTCGCGGGTGAGTTGTCCCTGCGCCGAATTCGCCGGGTCCAGGTACTCGACCACCTTTTCCACCAGCGTGGGCACGCTCCAGGAGGCGGCATCGTCACGGTTGCCATGCCCGGTGTGCAGGATCTTACCCACCGCTTCGGCGCGCCAGCCGTGCCGCATGAAATGCTGGGTGAGCGTGACCGCGCCCGGGACCGCCTGGCGGAAGTTCTGCGCGAGCCCGTAGATGCCCAGCGAGGTGGAGCGGGAGCCCAGCAGGAGATTGTTCCGCGAAGGCGAGCAGACCGACTGGTTGCAGTACGCGAGGTCGAAGCGCATTCCCCGGCTGGCGAGGCGGTCGAGGTGCGGCGTCCGCGCCCAACGGTCACCATAGAAGCCCAGGTTCGGCTTCAGGTCGTCCACGCACAGCAGGAGCACGTTGGGGCGAGTCGCCGCGAAGGTGCTCCCGCCAAGCAGGAGCGAAAGCAGGAGTAGGCCGGAGGCTGGGAACTTCATCCGGCAGAGGCCAGCAGGTCGGGACCCCGGCTGGCAACGCGATTGCGGGAGGCAGGTGCGGCTTCCGGCTCGCCTCGGCGGCCCGCGTCGCACCACGCTCGCCCGCCGCCTATGAAGATTGTCATCACGGGAGTCACCCGGGGCCTCGGTCGAGCCCTCGTGGAGGAGTTCATCGCCGCGGGCCACACGGTCATCGGCTGCGGCCGCACGGGCGCGGCCGTCTTCGACCTGCGGATGACCCATGGGGCGCCCCACGACTTCACCTGCGTGGACGTCGGCTTGGACGCCAAGGTGGCGTTGTGGGCGGCCAAGGTGCTCGAGCACGATCAGCCTCCCGACCTGCTGATCAACAATGCGGCCGTCATCAACCGGCTGGCGCCGCTCTGGGCACAGGATGACCGCGAGTTCACCCGCCTGGTGGACGCGAACATCCGCGGTGTGCAGAACGTGATCCGCCATTTCGTGCCCGCGATGGTGGCGCGGGGCCGCGGCGTCATTGTCAATCTCAGTTCCGGCTGGGGGCGCAGTGTCGCCCCAGAGGTGGCCTCCTATTGCATGTCGAAATGGGCGGTGGAGGGAATGACCCGCGCGCTGGCAATGGAACTGCCCGCCGGGATGGCGGCCGTCCCGCTGAATCCCGGCGTGATTGACACCGAATTGCTGCGGTCCTGTTGGGGCGAAGGGGCGGCCGGCTACCCGCAACCCGCGGAGTGGGCGCGGCGGGCGGCGCCGTTCCTGCTGGGGCTGGGACCCAAAGACAACGGACGGCCGCTCACGGTGCCGGCTTGAGCCGGCACTCCGTTCAAGCCGGCCGTTCGTCGCCAGACCTGAATTCCACGGGCGCGGACCCGCGCACGGAAGCCAGTTCGGTCGGTAGGTTCAGGCTGGGTAGCGCGGTCCGCTCGAAGGTTTCCAGAAACCGTTGCAGCCGGTGTTGCCGACGTTCACGGGTGAAGAGCGGTTCCGCACCTTGGGGGGGGAGGGGGAACGGGGTTTGCATGGTAGTGCTCACTGCCTTTGCACAGAGCGTGCCAATGCGTCGCTATTTCATTACAGCCTGCCGTCCAAGTCGTTAGGAAAATCTTATTCGCCGGCGCGAGGTCCGGACTGGGGATTTATTCCCAGTCCGACCTGTTTAGCTAGGGAAGGTTACCCAGCCCAAACGGGATGGACCCTTGGTCCTTTAGTCGCGTCGGCGCGAATCCAAGACCAAGGTGACCGGCCCGGCATTCACCGAACTGACCTCCATCTCCGCGCCGAAGCGCCCCGTGGCCACCGTTCGACCCAGCCGTTCCGCGGCCAAGGCGCAAAAGCGCTCATACAAGGGCAAGGCCACCTCCGGGCGCGCAGCCAAGTGAAAGGAGGGGCGGGTTCCTTTCCGCATGCTCGCCAGCAGCGTAAACTGGCTCACGACCAGCAAGCCCCCACCGGTTTCGGTCAAGCTGCGGTCCAGTCGCCCGGCCTCATCCGCAAACAAGCGCAGGGCCAGGATCCTGCCGACCAGCCAGCACACGTCGTCCTCGGTGTCCTCCGCCGCTACCCCCAACAGGAGGAGGAGGCCGGAGCCGATCGCGCCAATTTCCTCGCCGCCCACGGTGACCCGCGCGGCGGAGACGCGTTGCAGCACGGCGCGCACCGGGTGTCCCTCAGATCATCGGGTGGTGAGGCTCAGTCTCAGCGTCGTAGTTGATCCCGGGCAGACCGAATCCGAAAAGTTTCAGGAACTCAGCGCGGTAGCCGGCGATGTCCGTTTCGTGACCCAGATTGTCGGTGGTCACGCGCGGCCAGATCTCCCGCACGGCCTGCTGGATCTCGGGGCGCATTTCCCAGTCGTCCACGCGCACGCGCCCGCCTGCGTCGAACCGCGGCGGGTGGTCTCCGTAGAGCTCGGTCGCGAACAGGCGCTGGATCTGTTCGATGCAGCCCTCGTGGCTGCCGGCTGCCTTCATCACCTTGTAGAGGATGGCGATGTAGAGCGGCACCACGGGGATGGCGGAGCTGGCCTGGGTGACGAGCGCCTTGTTCACGGAGACGAGGGCCCGGCCGCCGCCGTTCAACTTCAGCAGGGAGTCGATGTTCCGCGCCGCCCGTTCCAGGTCATTCTTCGCGAGGCCAATGGTGCCGTTCTTGTAGATGGCCCACGTGACTTCCGGACCGATGTAGGAATAGGCCACCGACTGGGCTCCAGGGGCCAGCAGGCCGGCCTCCGCGAGGCCGTTCATCCAGAGCTCCCAATCCTCGCCGCCCATCACCGCCACCGTATCCGCGATCTCCGCCTCCGTGGCCGGCTCGATCGTCACTTCGCTCACGATGCCCTTGTCCGTATCCACGGTTCGGTTGGTGTAGGACTGCCCGACCGGTTTGAGGACCGAACGGTGCACGACGCCGGTGCGGGGGTGGGTGCGCCGGGGGGAGGCAAGGGAGTAGACCACCAGATCCACCTGCCCGAGTTCAGCGCGGATCGTGGCAAGGGTCTGGCGCTTGATGTCGTCGGAAAAGGCGTCCCCGTTGAGGTTGAAGGCCTTGAGCCCGGCCGCCCGGGCGGCGCGCGTGAAGGCGAGGGTGTTGTACCAGCCGGGGGTGGCGGGACGGCCCTCCTCGGAGGGCCGCTCGAAGAACACGCCCACGGTGGCAGCGCCGGAGCCGAAGGCTGCGGTGATCCGCGAGGCAAGGCCGTAGCCGGTGGAGGCGCCGATCACGAGGACCCGCTGGGGGCCTCGCGCGATGGGGCCCTTCGCCTTGACGTGGTCGATCCACTCCTGGATGTGCGCCGCGCAGCCCTCGGGGTGGGCAGTGACGCAGACGAAGCCGCGAACCTTGGGTCGGATGATCATGAAGGCGGCATCCTTCGCGGGGGCCGTTGCGCGAGGCAAGTGGGTTTTGCCGGACGGAATTTGGTTGGCGCCCGCCACGCCGGGGCGTTCCCTGACCCGTATGCCCCTGCTTGCTGAATTGACTCCCGAGGTGGCCGCCGGGCGGGAATTGACCGAGGCCGAGGTGCAGCGGATCGCGGCCGCGCTGGCCGGTCCCGAGGAGACGGAAGCCGACAAGGGCGGGTTCCTGACCGCCTTGGCGCGGCGCGGCGAGACCGCGGCGGAGGTGGCGGCCTTCGCGGTGGCCTTTCGGGACCGGGCGCGTGATCCCGGGCTCGGGGAGTGGTCCGGGCGCGCCATCGACATCGTCGGTACCGGGGGCGATCACTCCGGCGGATTCAACGTTTCCAGTGTGGTCGTGCTCGTCCTGGCGAGCGCCGGAGTCCCCGTGATCAAGCACGGTAACCGCGGCATCACGTCGCGCTGCGGCAGCGCGGACCTGCTGGCGGGACTGGGGGTGGACATCGAGGCGGGGGAGGAGCGCCTGCGCGGGGCCCTGCGCGAACTGGGCTTCGCGTTCCTGTTCGCTCCCGCCTACCATCCGGCCTTCCGCCTGATCGCCCCCGTGCGGCGCGCGCTGGCGCAACAGGGCCAACGCACCGTGTTCAACATCCTCGGCCCCCTGATCAACCCGGGCCGCCCGGCGCACGCACTCGTGGGGACCTTCTCCCCCGGATTGGTGCCGATTCTTGCGGGCGCCCTGGACGCCCTCGGCACGAGCGCCGGTCTCGTGGTGCACGGCACCATTGCCCCGGGCCGCGGGATCGACGAGTTCACAACCGCAACGGATAACCTCGTTCGCGGCGTGGGCGCGCGGCGTGAAGTGGCGGGAACGTGGCACGCGGCCGACTTCGGCCTCGCTCCCGCGCCGTTTTCCGATCTCGCGGGCGGCGACTTGGCGGAGAACCTCGCGCGGGTCGAAGGCCTGCTGGAGGGCCGGGCTCCCCGAGGGCTTGAGGACACGGTGGTCCTCAACGCCGCCACGGGCCTCTGGCTAACCGGAAGAGTGGACTCGGTGCGGGCCGGGCTCGAGCCCGCGCGGGACCTGCTGCGGGGCGGCGCGGTCCGCCGCAAGCTCTCGGCTGTCCGGGAGTTCTTCCGGGCGTGAGCCGGCGCTATTTCGGTACCGACGGGGTCCGGGGGCCCTATGGCGGCCCGGTGATGAACGAGGCCTTCGCCTTTCGCCTGGCGTGGTCCGCGGCCCGCTGGGCCGGCGCGGACCGCGCCGGCCCGGAAGTCCTGCTCGGGCGCGATACCCGGGCCGCCGGTCCCTCCATGCTCGCCGCCGTCGCCGCCGGCATGGCCGCCCCGGGCTGGCGGCCCGTTTCCCTCGGGGTTTTGCCCACTCCGGCGGTCGCCCGCGCCGTCCAGGTCCGCGGGGCCGCGCTCGGGGTGATGCTTACCGCCTCCCACAATCCCGCGACTGACAACGGCATCAAGCTCTTCACCCGCGGAGGTCGGAAATTGACGGATGCCGATGAGGCCGCCATCGAGGCTCGCCTGGAGGCGGCCCCGGCTCCTGCCGCAAGGGTTGCGCTCGAGGAACGCCCGGCTGCGCCCGAGTATCGCGACTGGGCGGCAACGCTGCTGCCGACCGCCGCACTCGCCGGGTGGCGGCTGGTCGTCGATTGCGCCCACGGTGCCACGGCCGAAACGACGCCCGCGGTGCTGCGCCAGCTCGGCGCCGAGGTCATCCCCCTCGGGATCGCGCCAGACGGGACGAACATCAACGAAGGCGTCGGCAGCGAGCATCCGACGACGCTGTGCGCCACGGTCCGGGCCACCGGGGCCCGCCTCGGGTTGGCCCACGACGGTGATGGAGACCGCCTCGTCCTTTGCGATGAGACCGGCCGCCTGCTCGATGGGGATGATCTCCTCACGTTGCTCGCCCTGGATGCCATCGACCGCGCTGCGCTCCCGGCGCGGACGCTGGTGGTGACGGAACAGAGCAACCTCGGCGTCGACGCGGCCATCGTCCGCCACGGGGGCCGCGTCCTGCGGACGGCCACCGGGGATCGTCAGGTGATCGCACGGATGCAGGCGGCAGGCGCCGCCCTTGGCGGCGAGACCTCGGGGCACATTGTCTGCGGCGATGTTTCGCCGACAGGGGATGGTCTGGTCGCGGCGTTGCGGGTGCTGGACGTGATGCGCCGCCGCGGAGAGCCACTATCCCGCCTGCGCCGGGAGTGGACGCGCTTTCCACAGCGGACCGCGGCGATCCGCGTCCGGGCCCAGCCGCCGCTCGCCAGCCTGCCCGCGCTTGCCGCGGCGATCGCGGCGTTGGAGCGGCGCCTGGGCGATCGCGGCCGGGTGTTGGTGCGTTACTCGGGCACCGAGCCCTTGCTCCGGCTGCTGGTGGAGGGGCCGACCGACGCGGAGGTGGCCCGCGGCTTGGCCGAGCTGGCGGCGGCGACGCGGGCCGAGGGAATCGCGACGGACGATTGAGGGCCGAAAAGGTTACAGCTTCCGGACAGTGAGTGTGTTAGCCGGACTCTGACGTTGACCACCGCGGATCGGCCGCCCTTGGTTCTAGGGGTATGCCCGAGATTCCCGTCGCTTCCTTGGATCCCCGTCATCAGAAGCTGATCGAGAACGCGCGGATCGCGCTGGATCGCGGCAACCTTGAGTACGTGATTGAAGTCACGGAGCAGGTCTTGCGGATGCAGCCTGGGTGCTTGCCGGTGCGGAAGCTGCGCCGGGTCGCCCAGCTTCGCGCGCACCGCGGCAAGGGCGGCAGTTTCGTCGGGCGCGCCCTGTCCGGACTCTCCGCCGCCCCCGTGCTCCTGACCGCGGCGAAGAAGGAACCCACCCAGATGCTCGCGGCGGCGGAGGGGCTGCTGGAGAAGGATCCGACCAGCGTCGGCGCCCTCAAGCTGCTCGCCGAGGCGGCCAAGGGCCTTAACCTGCCGGAAACGGTGGCCTTCGCGCTGGAAGCGGTCCGGGAGCAGGATCCTTCGAATCGGGCCAATCTCCTCGCCCTGGCGGAGGCTTGGTTGGCGGCAGGCAAGCCCGCTGAGGCGCTGAAGGTGGCCGACGACATTCTCCGCGACCGGCCCGCGGACGCCGACGCGCAGAACCTGATGCGCAAGGCCTCCGTGGCCCAGACCGTCGGGAAGCACAAGTGGGACGACCAGGCCTCCTTCCGCGACAAGCTGCGCGACGAGGCGCAGGCGGTCTCGCTCGAGCAGGCGGCGAAGGTGGTGACCGGCGACTCCATGGGCAGCCGGCTGCTCGAGGAGGCGCTCGCGCGGGTCGCCAAGGAACCCAATAACCTCAATCACTACCGCACGGTGGCGCAGGCCTATCGGCAAATGGGCAACCTCGACGAGTCCCTCGCGTGGGTGCGCAAGGCGCGCGAGCAGCCCGCGGGACGCGCCGATGCCGCCCTCGAAAAACAGGAGTCCGAACTGGCCGCCGCGGTGATCGAACAGCACACGAAGGCCGCTGAAGCGGCCGTGGCGGCGGCGCCCGGGGATGCGACGGCGCAGGCGCGGCTGGAGGCTTCCCGGAAGGAGCTCGCGGATTTCAAGCTCGCCGAGGCCCGGCGCTACGTGGAGCGCTACCCGAACGACTACCCCGCCCGGTTCGCGCTTGGCGGCCTGTTGCTCGAATCCGGCCAGGTCGACGCCGCCATCGCCCAATTCCAGCAGTCCCAGAAGGGCCCCGCGGTCCGCGTCAATTCGCTCGTCGGCTTGGGTCGCTGCTTCAAGACCAAGCGCCTCTTCGATCTCGCCGTCGCCCAGCTCACGCTGGCCAAGAACGAACTGACGACGATGGATGACGCCAAGAAGGAAGTCATTTACGAGCTGGGCGCCTGCTACGAGGCGATGGGTAAGGCGGACCTTGCCATCGCCGAGTACAAGGTGATTTACAGCGAGGACATCGGCTTCCGGGACGTCGCGGAGAAGATCAACGCCTTCTACGCGAAGGGTTGAGTCCCCGTTACGGCTGGCGGCCTAGGTCGCCGGCTTCCGCTCGCGCTCGGCCAGAACCACGGCCAAGGCCAGCGCCAGCAGGCTGAGCAGCAACGGTCCCGGCTCGGCCGTCTCGCCAAAGAGCACCAAGGAGGCGGCGACGCCGAGGGGCACCTTGGCGTTGTTCATCACCGCGAGGGTGCCGGTCCCGGTCCGGCGCGCCCCGGCATTCCACAGGTAGAAGCCCAGCCCCGAGGCGACGAGGCCAAGGTACACGAGGGTCAGCAGTTGCGCCCCTTCCAGCCGGGGCGGGATGGGTTGGCGTGCGATCAGCAGGAGCGCGGGCAGGAGTCCGCCCAGATAGAGCACGCCCATCGCGGCGTAATCCGGCAACGCCGGCCGGACCCGGGTCCACGCCCGATAGGCGAGCTGGCCGGTGGCAAAGGCCAGGTTGGCGCCCTGCACGAGCAGGACCCCGCGCAGCGTCAGGGCGAACTCGGCCGCGCGGTGGACCAGCAGGGCCGCCCCGGCGATGGCCAGCAGCGAAGCCACCAGCGCCCAGGGGCGGAGGCGGCGCTCCCGCAGATCGGCCAGCAGCGTGACCCATAGCGGCGTGGTGAGCGTGAAAAGCGCCACCTCGTGGGCGCGCAGGTACCGGAAACTCTCCAGGTAAAGCAGGTACATCACCCCGAACTGGAGCGCCCCGATGCCGGCGAGCGCCGCGACGCCCCGGAGCCCCACGGTGCGGGGGCGCGCGAAGGGGAGGAAGACCAGCGCGGCCAGCCCGAGCCGGGCCGCCGCCACCCACGCGGGATCAACGCCGGCGAGGTGGCGCTTGATCAGACCGAAGGAGCAGGCCCAGATGAGCGAGGCGAACAGCAGGGCCGGCATCGTCGGATCAGACGCGGAACAAGGCGCCCAAGCGGCGCCCGAGCAGCAGCGAAAGCCCCGTGATCGTCACCCCGAGGAAGACCATCGCCCAGACCCCGAGGGCGCTGGCGATGAACTTCCCGTCGCCCAGCAACTGGAATAATTCGAGGATCGCCTTGGTGATGGGATAATAGGCCTGTTTCTGCGCCAGAATGAGCGAGTCGCTCACCTCCAGCATCGCGAAGGCGAAGGCCAGCAGTCCGCCGGCGATCAGGTTCGCGGCGATCAACGGGAGCGTCACCCGGAGCATCGCCTTCAGCGGCGGACAACCGAGGTTCTGCGCCGCCTCCTCCAGGGTTTCACTCGTCTGCTGGAAACCGGCCGCCGCCGAACGGACCACGTACGGCAGCCGCCGCACGGAATAGGCGATGATCAGGAGGATCGTCGGATCCCGCGTTGGATTCAGGAAGGAGAAGAAGCGGCCGTCCTGGGCCATCGCGAGGTAGCCGAAGGCCAGCACCAACCCGGGCACCGCGAGGGGCAGCATCGCAAGGAAGTCCAGCACCTGCCGCCCCGCGATGCGGCTGCGCACGACCACGTAGGCGATCGCCACGCCCAGCACGATGTCGATCACGGCGGAGATGCTCGCGAAGCGGAGGCTGTTCGCGATCGCGGAGACGGTCAGGTCGTGGCCGAGGGCCAGTTCGAAGTTCTCCAGGGTGTAGCGCGTGGGCAGCACCGTGCCGTACCAATCCTCCGCGAACGCCACCAGAATCACCCCCAGGTGCGGCAACACCGCCAGGAACGTGACCCCGGCGAAGAGTCCGGTGCAGAGCCACGCCCGCCCGCCCGGGAGCGATCGCGCGCCGCCGGCGGAGGTGGCCTTGGCCATCATCGCATGGCTGGTGCGGCCGAACAGCAGCTTGCTCAGCGCGTACAGGCCCACCGAGGCGACCAACATCACCGCCACCAGCGCGAAGGGCAGGGGATTCATCCCGATGTCCTTCAATCCATGGTAAATCTGCACGCTGGTGACGCGGTCGTAGTCGAACACCAGAGGGGTCCCCAATTCGGTGAACGCCCAGATGAACACAATGGTGCCACCGGCGAACAGGCCGGGCCGGATCAGCGGCAGGGTGATGCGCCGGAAACGCCGGAACCCCGTGCAACCCAGGTTTTGCGCCGCCTCCTCCATCGCGGGATCCACGTTCGCCAGCGCCGCCACCGCGTTCAGGTAAATGATCGGATAGAGCGCCAGGGCCTGCACCACCGCGATCCCCCAGAATTGGTGGCGTGCGAACCAATCGATCGTCGCCCCGGGCGCCAGCAGGCCCGCCAACTGGAGCAGGCAATTCAGGGCGCCGTATTGCCCGAAGATCTGCTTGATCCCGATCGCCCCGACGAACGGCGGCAAAATCATCGGGACCAGAATCAGCGCACCCAGCAGCACCTTGCCCGGGAACAGGAACCGATCGCTCACCCAAGCCAGGGGCAGCGCCAGACCGAGCGCGAGGCCGGTGGTCGTCCCCGCCAGTAACAGCGAGTTGCCCAGTGCCCCGACGTGGTGCGGATCCGCCAGGATCGCGCCGAGGTAGGCCAGGGTGAACCGCCCGTCCGCATCCACGAAGCCGCCTCGCAGGATCTGCAGCACCGGCCAGAGGAAGAATGCCCCGAAGAAAAGGGCCGTGAAGGCGAACACGAGGCGGGCAAAACCCTGCGACATTGGACCGAATTTGGGCCCCGCCCCGCAACGCGTGCAAGGGGGAAGTGGCCCGCGCCGCGCGCCATTTTCTCCTCGCCGGCGCCCGCGCCCGCCGGAAAGTTCCGGCGGATGACGCGCTGCGCCCTTTTCCCGCTCCTGCTCTCCGGCGCGCTCGGACTGCTCCGCCCCACGCTGCGCGCGCAGGTCACGGAAAGCCCGCACACCGTGGCCCCGGGCCGGGTGTCGCTCGAGGTCGACGGCGTGCGGTTCACCGTCGGGCACACCGACGCCGAGGGCGGCACTGTCGATGCCCTCGCGGTCGGCTCCACGCTCCTCACCACCGGACTTACCCGCTCGCTCGACCTGCAGGTCGGCGTGGACCTTTTCCTTCGCCAGACAGTCTCCCTGGGCGGTCGCCGGGACTCCGACGCCGGCTTCGGCGACCTCAGCTTCCGCACCAAGTGGACCTTCTGGCGCGCGGATTCCGGCTTGGCGGCGCTCGCCTTCATCCCGTACGTCCGCCTGCCCACCTCCTCCGCCGGACTGGGCAGCGAGCGGGTCGATGGCGGACTCATCCTGCCGTGGGCCAGTGTGGGTCCGGCAGGGATCGTCACCGGGGCGATGCTGCACTGGGATAGCGCCTCGACAGCAGACGGTCGCCGCCACCGCTGGAGCGGGGCGGCCTTTGCCCGTCGCGATCTCCTCCGCCTGCTGTCAGCGTACGCGGAGGTCACGTTGGACGTGGAGTCCGGCACCTGGTCCACCCGCGAGGGCACGCTTGGGGCCGGCGTCCTCCTGCGGCCCTGGGGCGGCTTGGAGGTGGATTACCAGCTGCAGCGGGGGCTCAACCGGCTGGCTCCCGACTGGATCCACACCCTGCGCTTCAATTGGGAGTGGTGAGCCTCACGGCATCTCGGCCGGTTCCACCCAGATCCGGCCAGCCGCCGCAATGCTCAGCGCGAAGGACTTGCCGCGGGGCCGCCGCAGCGTGACCAAACCCGCGGGCAGATTCCGATCGACGACGCGGGCCGGCGCGCCTGGCCGCAGGCCGTGCGCCTCCGCGAAGGTCAAAAAGTCGGCCGACTGATCCGTCACCCGCACCACCCGCAGGGGAGCCTCCGTGGCACACGTGGCGAGCGTCGCGTAGACCGCCGCGCTCAACGTGCCCTCGACGCTGGGAATCGGATCGCCATGCGGATCGGTCGCCGGATGCCCGAGCAAGGCGTCCAGCCGGTCGAGCACCACATCCGAGATCGCGTGCTCCAGCTGTTCGGCCTCGGCGTGCACCTGGGACCAATCCATCTTCAGGACATGCACGAGGAACGTTTCGACCAACCGATGCTTGCGGAGCACGTTCAGGGCGACCCGGCGTCCGGCGGCCGTGAGGCGCAGTCCGCGCCGGGGCGCGTGGAGGACTAACCCCGCGTCCGCCAGCCCCTTCACCATGGTCGTGGCCGTGCCCGGAACCACCGCCAGCGCGCTCGCCAACTCCCCCATGGGCACTAGGCCGTCCGGCGAACGCTCCGCCAGCAGCAGGGCGTGCTTCAGGTAGTTTTCCACCGCGATCGTCGCCATCGCTGCACCGTAGCCCCGCCTTTGAAAGTGCCAAGGATATATTTTGACAAATCAAAATAAATGCTTTGGCTCTCCGCCATGGCCTCATTCCCTCCGCATCCACGCGTCTTCGGAGGACATTCGGCATGACCGCGTGGGGGGTGGGCTTGGGTCTGCTGGCGCTCGGGTTGCTGGTGGCGTGGCCCCGATGGGGGGTGCTCGCGTGGTGGGGGCGCCAACGGGAACGGCGCGAGCGGGAGCTGCGCGAGGACGCCCTGAAGCACCTGTTGAAGGCCGAGGCGGAAGGGGCGGGGGCGTCGCTGCTCAGCCTGGCCGGGGCCCTGCGGGTGGGGGACGGGGCCGCCGCCCCGGGGGGGGGGGGACAGGGGGGGGGGGGGCTGGCCGCGGTGGAGGCCGGGCGGCTGCAGCTACGGCCCGCCGGCCGCGAGATCGCCCTGCACGTGGTGCGCACCCACCGGCTGTGGGAAAGCTACTTGGCCGAGCGCACCGGCGAACCCGAGTCGCGCTGGCACCGGCTGGCCGAGCGGGCGGAGCATCGCCTGACCCCGGCGGAGACCGCCGCCCTTGCCGCCAAACTGGGCCATCCCCTCTTCGATCCGCACGGGGATCGGATTCCGGCCTCAGGAGACGAGTTGGCCGTCGAGCCCGGCACCGCCGTGGAGAACCTGGCGCCCGAACAGCCCTTCCAGATCCATCACATCGAGGACGAGCCCGAGACGGTCTATGCGCATCTCCTGCGGCTGGGCCTGCGGCCGGGGATGCGGGCCTACCTCGTCTCCCGCGATGACGCGAAGCTCCGCCTCTGGGCGGACGGCGCGGAATACACCTTGTCCCCCGGCATGGCCCGGCAGTTGTCGGTGCGCCCCCTCGCCGGGGTGACGGCGGCCGCCCTGCGCGGGGAGCGCTTCCTCCACGAGCTGCCGGCGGGCGGCCGCGCCCGGCTCCTTGGCCTGACCGGAGCCTGCCGCGGCACGGAACGCCGCCGGCTCCTGGATCTCGGCTTTGTCCCTGGATCGCTGGTCGAGAGCGCGCTGACGGGGCCGGGCGGAGACCCGACCGCCTACCGCGTGCGCGGCAGTCTGGTGGCGTTGCGCCGGGAGCAGGCGCGCTACGTGCGGGTGAACCCGCTGCCGGGAGGTGACTCGTGAGCCAGCCACCGGACGTCCCCCCCAAGGTTGGGGCCTGCGCGGAGTGTGACGTTTACCGCGCGGCCCGGCTCCATAAGCTGGGCCTGCAGCCCGGTCATTGGGACCACGTCGTGGCCCTCGCCGGCAATCCGAATACGGGCAAGAGCACGGTGTTCAACGCCCTGACGGGACTCCGCCAACATACCGGCAATTGGCCGGGCAAGACCGTGTCCCGCGCGGAGGGCGGATTCGAGTATGCCGGCCGGCGGTACCAGCTGGTGGACCTGCCGGGGACCTACTCGCTGCTCTCCACCAGCCCGGACGAGGAGATCGCCCGGGACTTCATCCTCTTCGGCCGGCCCGACGTGACCGTGGTGGTGGCGGATGCGACCCGGTTGGAGCGGAATCTGAACCTCGTGCTGCAGGTGCTCGAGATCACGGAGCGGGCCGTGGTCTGCCTGAACCTGGTCGACGAGGCGAAGCGCCACGGCATCCAGGTGGATGAGCGTCAGCTGGCGCGGGACCTCGGCGTGCCGGTGATTCCCACCTCCGCCCGCTTTGGCCGCGGTTTGCCCGAGCTGCTCGCGGCGGTCGCCGAGATGGCATCGCGCAAGGTCACCGGGTTCGGTTACCGGCTCAGCCAGGAGCCGCCTGCGATCCGCGCCGCCCTCGCGGACCTGAGCATCCGCATTGAACGGGCTTATCCCGGACTGCCCAACGCCCGTTGGATCGCGATGCGCCTGCTGGGCGGCGATGACCGGGTGGCCGAAGCCCTCCGCCGCGGTGAACTTTCCGCGCTGGCGGAGCGCGCCGCCCGCGGGACGGAAGGTGCCCTGCGCGAATCCTCCCGGCCTGCCCGATGAAATCCGCTGCTCCCGCCCCCGTCCCGGCCCCCGCCGTGGAGGAGATCCTCGCCCAGGCCCGTCGCCTCCGGGAGGGCATCCCGGGTGACATCCACGAGCACCTGGTGGAGTCGTTGTACGCGGATGCCGGTCGGATCGCGGAGCGTTCCGTGTCGCAGCCCGACCGGCCGGCGCGCCCGACCTTCGATCGCACGCTCGACCGCATTGTCACCAGCCGCATCTGGGGTCTGCCGGTGATGCTGCTGCTGTTTGCGTTCATGTTCTGGCTCACCATCGCGGGGGCGAACGTGCCCTCGCAGTGGTTGGCCGGACTCCTCGTCGAGCAGGGTCATCCATGGCTGCGGGGACTGGCGGACGCGGCGGGGTTCCCGGGGTGGCTCCGGGGCATCCTGGTGGACGGCATCTACCTGTCCACGGCGTGGGTGGTCAGCGTGATGCTCCCGCCGATGGCGATCTTCTTCCCGTTGTTCACCCTGCTCGAGGACTTCGGCTACATCCCCCGGGTCGCCTTCAATCTGGATGCCCTGTTCAAGCGGGCGGGCGCGCACGGCAAGCAGGCGATGAGCACGATGATGGGGTTCGGCTGCAATGCCGCGGGCGTGGTCTCCACGCGGATCATCGACAGTCCGCGGGAGCGCCTGATCGCGATCCTCACCAATAACTTCGCGCTCTGCAACGGCCGGTGGCCCACCCAGATCCTGATCGCCACGATCTTTCTCGGCAGCCTGGTGCCCGCACGCTGGTCGGGTGTCGTCTCCGCCGGGGCGGTCGCCGGGGTGGCCTTGCTCGGCCTTGGCTGCACCTTCCTCGTCGCCCTGCTCCTCTCGCGCACCGTCCTCAAGGGCCAGGTCTCGACCTTCAGCCTGGAATTGCCGCCCTACCGGCCGCCGCGGCTGTGGCAAACGCTCTACACCTCCGTGCTCGACCGGACCCTGCTCGTGCTCTGGCGGGCGGTGGTCTTTGCCGCTCCCGCCGGCGCCGTCATCTGGCTGGTCGCGAATGTCCGGTGGGGCGACTCCAGCGTGGCGGAGGCGATCGTGGCGGGATTGGATCCCTTCGGCCTCGCGCTCGGACTCAATGGGGTGATTTTGCTGGCTTACCTGATCGCGATTCCCGCCAACGAGATCGTGATCCCGACCATCCTGATGCTGACGGCCCTCGTGGCCCGCTTGGCCGGCGTCGGCGAGGGGGCGGGGGTGCTGGTGCAGGCGGACTCGCCGGCGCTCGTCGGCGAAGTCCTGCGCGCCGGGGGCTGGACCGTGTTGACCGCCGTGAACCTGATGCTCTTCAGCCTGCTCCATAATCCGTGCAGCACCACCCTCTACACGATCTACAAGGAGACCGGGAGCGCTCGCTGGACCGCGCTCGCCGCGCTCCTGCCGCTCAGCCTCGGCGTGAGCTTGACCTTCGGTGTGGCGACCGCCTGGCGTTTGCTCGCCGGCTGAAGGACCTGCCCGCGCGCATAACTTCGCGCTTGCGCTCCCGCGCGGAAACGAGCTTCCTGCGCTCCCTGCAACGCACCCGTAGCTCAATTGGATAGAGCATCTGACTACGGATCAGAAGGTTTGGGGTTCGACTCCCTACGGGTGCGCCACTTTTTTCCGGATCCGAGAGAGAATTGGGAGCGCGCGACGCCCTCGGTTTCCCGGTAAGCGCGCGGGCCTCCGCCGTCTGCCTCCTCCGGGCGAAGTTTCGGGGCCGCCTCCCAGATGACGCACGGCGCCGTGGGCTGCGGATGCAAGGGTCGCAAATTGCTCGTGCCGGTCGCTGATTCCGCCAGCCCTATCGCGATGACCTTAATTCGGATGGTGCTCCTCGGGCTCCTGGTGGCGTCCGCGCCCGTCCTGCGCACGACATCCCGTACGTCGGCGACCCGGTGGCCCTGTTGACCGGCGGAACGCACCTCAATTACCACAGCCAGGCGTTCACCGGTGGCCAACTCCGTGGCCAGATCACCGTCTCGAACGAGTTGCCGAGCGCCCGCTATGGAAATCTCTCGATCCGCGGAGTGGCGGGCGCCGGTGACCAGGTCCTCATCGGTGGCCTCAGCATCAGCGGCACGGAGCCGGTCCGCACCTTGATCACGGCCAAGGGGCCCTCGCTCACGGCCTTCGGTGTCACCGGCGCCGTGACTACCCCCCGCCTTGAACTGTACGATTCCGCGGGCCGCCTCATCGCGTTCAACGAGGACGTCGGCGCGATCGCCGCGGGCTCGGAGCTCTCGCGGATTCCCGGAGTGCCGGTCAATCCGCTGGAGGCCGCGCTCGTCGTGGTCCTGCCCCCGGGCAAGTTCTGCGATGGATTGCCTCTGGCCACCACCGTGGCGAATCGCTGAGCCGCCGCGAACCCTCCGTGGGCGTCGGCGGTGGCGTCCCCGGCCCTTAGCCGGACTCCGCGCGCGGTGCACAGGCGCGGCGAAGAGCGATCAGGGGGAAATCAAAGTTCCTCCACGACCGCCCGCAGCACCCGGGCGGCAACGCCGGAGACCGGGGCCTCGTTGGTGTCGATGGGATTGGCGCCACGCTGCGCGCCCGCGAGGTCGCTCAGGCCCCGCACGATCAAGATCGGCACCTGATTGGACCAGGCGACGTGCGCCAGCGCGGTCGACTCCATGTCGGCGCAGCGTGCCTGCCACACCCGGAACACCCACTCGCGGTAGGCGGCGTGGTCGAGGAAGACCGGACCGGCCACCCCCGTGCCGCCGACGCTGACGGCCACGGTGCGCCCAGCGGCGCGGAGCGCGGGCAGCTTGGTCACGGCGCGCCGCGCTGCGGCGAGCAGCGCGGGATCGGCCGGAAAGGCGGGGATGCGCCGGAAGTCCGCCTCGCCCTCCCGCACGGCGGCCACCTCGTTGGGGAAGATCATCCCGAAGTTTTCGACCTTCGGCTGCAGGAACGACGGGAGCACGTGGCCCCCTTTGCCGTCCGGGTTCAGGTAAGCCGCCTCGGCATGATAGGCCCAGCGCTCGGGGATCACGACATCGCCGACCTGCAGCGACGGATCCACCCCGCCGGCGACGCCCGCAAACAGCACCGCGGTGATCGGGAACCGTTCCAGGGCGAGCTGCAGCTGATAGGCGGCGTTCACGAGGCTGACGCCGGTCCGGAAAATCACCACCTCGTGCCGGCCGGCGCGTCCCTGCCAGAAGCTCAGCCCCTTGACGCGGGTCTCGGTGAAGCCGCGCTCGGGTTGCACCCCGAACTCCATGCGTAGCGCCGCCAACTCCGGCGGGTAGGCGGCGCAGAGGGCGAGGAGGGGGGCTCGGCCACCCTCCGCGGCCCGCGCCGCCGGAAACAGGAGAGTCGCCAGCCAGACCAACTGGAGCGCAAGGAGGGTGCAGCGGGGCGGGAAGCGAAGGGGGGACATGCGTCGCGTCCCGAATCAGCAGCCGCAGTGCCAGTTGCTGAGGTTATTTCCCAACTTGGCATCAGAATAGCTTCGCGGGATCCCGGCAGGCGACCTTTGGTGAGGGTACCCGCCGTCCCCGATGCTCGAATCCCTGTTCAAACTGAAGGAGAACCAGACGACGCTCGGGCGCGAGCTGCAGGCTGGCCTCACCACTTTCGCGGCGATGGCGTACATCCTCGCCGTAAACCCCGCGATCCTCGCCAACGCGGGGATGGACCAGGCCGCGCTCGTCACGGTCACGGCGGTGACCGCCGCCCTCGCCACGGCCCTGATGGCCCTCCTGACCAACTACCCGATCGCGCTGGCACCCGGGATGGGCATCAACGCCTTTTTCACCTTCACGATCGTCCTCGGCAAGGGGGTGCCGTGGAGCGAGGCCCTGGGGATGGTCTTCGTCAACGGGGTCATCTTCCTGGCGCTGTCGCTGACGGGCTGGCGGGAGCGGATCATCGCGGCCATTCCGCATTCGCTGAAGCTCGCGATCACCGCCGGGATCGGACTCTTCATCGCGTTCATCGGCCTCAAGAACGCCGGGGTGATCGTCGCGAATCCCGCGACGCTGGTCGCGCATGGCGACCTCGCCGCGGGCCCGGCGGCCCTGTGCCTCCTCGGCATCGGCGTGACCGGGGTCCTGCTCGCGCGGCGGGTGCCCGGGGCGATCGTGCTCGGAATGCTGGTGGTCACCGTCGCGGGCCTTTTCACTCCGGCGGGACCGGGCAAGACGGTCACCCAGCTGCCCGCGGCGATCGTGGGCCTGCCGGCCTCGCCGGAGCCGGTGCTCTTCAAGCTGACCTTCGGGTTCCTGGGTAATGCCAACGGATTCCTGCTCGCGCTGCCCCTCATCCTCACGCTGCTCCTGGTCGATTTGTTCGACAACATCGGCACGCTCATCGGCGTGACCAAGCGCGCCGGCCTGCTGCGGCCGGATGGGACGCTGCCCCGGGCGGGCCGGGCGCTGATCGCCGACTCGCTGGCGACGATCCTGAGCTCGGTTGCCGGAACCTCGACGGTCGTGAGCTACATCGAGTCTGCCTCCGGGGTGGCGGCAGGGGGCCGGACCGGGCTGACGGGTTTAACCACGGCCCTGCTGATGCTGGGCGCATTGTTCCTGACCCCGCTCATCCTGATGGTGCCCGCCGCGGCCACGGCGCCGGCGCTCGTGATCGTGGGCGTCCTGATGATGCAGTCGGTTGCCGAGATTGACTTGGGCGACTTCCGCGAGGCCCTGCCGGCCGTGCTGACGCTGCTGGGTATTCCCCTGATGTTCAGCATCGCCGAGGGCATCGGCCTCGGGCTGATCGCCGCCGCCGTCCTCGCGCTGGGGACTGGCTCCCCGCGGCGGCTGAACGCGGTGGGATACGCCTTGGCGGCCATCTTCATCGCCCAATTCTTCCATCTGGGGCCCTTCCGCTGAGCCGCCGGCGGTGGGCGATGACATCAGGGCGTGAGCCGCCACCAAAGGGGGCGAAGGGGCGTAACGAAATCGGCTCCATGGCGGGGAGCCGGTTCCCTTTGCTCAACGAAAAGGGCCGGCTGACGCCGCCCCGGGGTGGATCCGAGGCTCTGCAGGCTCAGAAGTTGTACTTCAGGTTCAACTGGAACTGGGTGCCCGGCAGGGGAAGGATCGAGGCGTTGCCGTAGACGGCATTGGGCGGCGCCCAGTTCTTCTGGTTCGACAGATTGCTGAGGGTGAGCCGCGCGCTCCACGTCTTGCGGGTGTACGAGATCCCGGCGTCGACCTGATGCTGCGTCGGGATCACGAGGGTCCCGGCGAAGTTGTTGTTGATCGGACTGGTGACGAGGACGTTGGCGTTGAAGCCCCAGCCGCTGTCGAAGGTGTAGGAGGCGAGGGCGTTGAACAGGTGACGCGGCAGGCCGGAGACCCGGCCTTCGGTCGACTTGGAGTTGAAGAACTGACCCACGCCGCCATCCGACTGGAAGCCGGCGGAGGAACGCGCGTCGACGGCGGAGTAGGAGAGGGTGCCGTAAAGCCGCTGGTTCGGCTGGTAATTCATCTCCGCCTCAAAGCCCTTGGAGCGGAAGCTCTGGATGATGGTGCTGCTGGTGCTCTTGAAGGTTCGGCGCTGGTCGAAGACCGCGAAGTTCAGGAACACGCGGCTCTGCATCAGGGCGTACTTGGTGCCGAGCTCCACCAATTCGCTCGGTTGGAGGAAGTTGTCCTTGAAGAGGGCCGTGCCCGCCGCATTCCAGCCCGTGATGCCGCCGCCGTTGCCCACCGCCCCCGAGGTGTTGCGGCTGAAATTGTAGGTGGCATAGACGCTGGCCGTCGGGGAGGTCTTGTAGACGACGCTGGCGTTCCAATTGGGGACCCAGACCGCGATGGAGGCCGTGGGATGCGTCGCGAGCAGGGGTTCCCGCACCTTGGCGGAGAACCGGTCGAGGCGGCCGCCCAGCACCAGGTTCAGGGTTTCCCCGAACCGGCGGGTCCCCTGGGCGAACACGCCGACGGTGGTGCCCCGGCTGTCATTGGTATCGCCGTTGGTGATGCCATCCGTGGCGTAGCGCCCGGGCCAGCCCGGCACCGGCAGGCTCGTGAAGGGATTGGGGAACGTCGCCGAGCGGTAGACATCGATGAAATTGGGGTCGCGCGTGAGGTCCCAGACATTGGCCGGTTCAAAGAAGTAGTCGTCGTAGGCCTTGGTCCGCTGGTACCGCAGGTCGAATCCGGAATTCAACGTCCCGGACGTTCCGGTGACGATGAACTCGGTCCGGTTCTGGGCGAACCACGAGGGATCAATGATCTCGGAATAGTAGTAGGAGCTGAGGGTGTCGCGGCTGGTATAGCTCCAATACGTGTTGTTCACGACCTTGAAGGTCGGGCTGAGGGTGAGGGTCTGGATCGCCTGCGCGTTGTATTCCACGCCGCGCGAGTCGTCGCCCGGCTTCAGCAGGCGCTTCCGGCGGTCGAGCTGCACGGCCGGTCCAAAGACCACCCGGTTGCCGGCCGGGAACCCGGAGGTCACCCAGCGCGAATTCTGCGGATCCGAGACCGGCGCCGCGGGCCCGCCGATGGTGGCCAGGTTGGTGAAGGTGATCGGATTGCCGCGGGCGTCCGCATAGCCCAGCGGGTAGCGGGCAAAGTCCGGGGCGGCGTTGCTGTTCACCCCGGTCAGGTAAAGGCCCTTGTCGATCAGGTCCTGCGTGGGGCGGTTGAAGCCCCAGTTTTCCGTGTAGTGGTAGCGGGACGCGGACCCGCTGAGGAAGAGCTCGTACCCCTGGGTCGGCCGCAGCGTGAGGGCGCCGTAGAGGGAATGGTTCCGGTTGAAGTAGTTTTCCCAGTAGCCCCGGCTGTCCTGCCCCGAATAGCTCACCCGATAGGCCGCGGTGCGCGAGAGCGGGCCGCCGAGGTCCACCGTCCATTCCCGCTGGTCGTCGGAGCCCAGCGTGACGCTGATCGAGCCCTTGGTGGCGTCGAAATAGGGCCGCTTCGTGACCAGGTCGACGAAGCCGCCCACGTACATGGAGGTGCCCTGCACGGCGGTCGCCGGTCCCTTGACGATGTTCACGGACTCGACCGAGTTGAAGTTCAGCGGCAGGCCGTTGCCGTTGGAGGTGATGCGGCCGCGGACGCCGTTGATGAAGAGGTCGGCCGTCTGGCCGCGGATGCTGGGGTTCGCGGGGGCGCCGAAGTTCGTCGTCGTGTAGGAGCTGGAAGTGAGTTTCGAGAAGTCGAGGACGCTCGCGATGCTGATGTCGCTCAGCTGCTGGCGGGAGATGATCGTGACGTTGCGGGGGACGTCGACGATGTTGTCCTCGGTCCCGAACACCGAGCTGAAGGGACGGGCGGTGGGCAGAATCTGTTTCTCGATGGGGACGTCCTTGACCTGGAACTTTTCCATCGTGACCACCTCCCCGCCGGGGGCGGCGCGGGGAGTGGTGGACTGGGCGCTCGCTCCTAGGGGCAGCAAGGCACAGCAGGCCCCGAAGCGGGCGCCGCGGGGAAGGTAACGGGGGAGGGGAATCATCCCCTTGATTGAAGCACTTCTTGGGCCAAGGCCGCCGCGAAGAGGGTGTTTCGCGCTGTGGGCGTCCCTCCGGATTGGCTTGCCGCGCCCCGGCCCCTCAAATTCCTAAAGCGGATGCCTCCGCGTTTCCCCTGCCGCGGTTTCACCGCGTGCCTGAGTTTTGCCCTCACCGGGTGGCTGGCCGCGGCCGAGTCCGCCCCGTCCGCCGCGATCCAGCTCTCGCCGTTCCAGGTCTCTTCGGATAAGGATGTCGGTTACCTCGCGAACAACACCCTCGCCGGCAGCCGCATCCGGACGAAT
Source organism: Opitutaceae bacterium (assembly GCA_049428505.1). Lineage (GTDB taxonomy): Bacteria > Verrucomicrobiota > Verrucomicrobiia > Opitutales > Opitutaceae > ER46. The sequence continues at coordinate 44,916 of JBMTAG010000016.1, forward strand.
CTGGCGGATGTCGCGAACGCGATCAGCGTGTTCACGCCGGAGTTCATCTCGGACCTGAATGCGTTCAGCGAAAATGATTTGCTGCGCTACTCGGCGGCCGCGGTGCCCGAGCGCACGGATCAGACCGCGGCGGTCCAAGGCATCAATACCGAGACCGGGGTCTTTCAGTACCGCATCCGCGGGCAGTTGGCCTCGCGCTCCCGCAATTACTTTGGCTCCACGCTGTTGCCGGATACCTACAATTCGGAGCGCTTTGAGGAGGCGCGGGGACCGAACGCCATCCTCTTCGGCCTCGGCGGCGCCGGAGGCATCCTCAATACGACCACCAAGCAGGCGCGGATCGGACGCACCTTCGCGCAGGTCAACGTGACCGCCGGCCGGGATGCCCTGCGTCGCGTGCACGTCGACGGCAACCTATCGCCCCACGAGCGCCTCGCGCTGCGAGTCAACGCGCTCGAACACACCGCCGATGGCTGGCAGGCGCACCAGTTCACGGTCAACCGCCGCCTCGCGCTCGCGGCCACGTGGCAGGTGGCGCGGCACACGACCGTGCGGTTCGACGCGGAATACGGGCGCCTGAGGCAGTCCCTCGGGCGGACCTACGCGCCGTTCGACAACGTCTCGCTCTGGCGGCTCCGCGGGTCCCCGCTGGTGCCGGGGCTAGCGGCGGCCGACGCCGTGGCGGGCATTGGCAAGCGGGCGGCGACGCCGCGCATCACGCTTGTGGGCAACGACGGCAGTTTCCGCAATTTCCAGCAGACGGTCTTCAGCCAGCCGACGGCGGCCCGCGTGAGCTCGGTCTTCCTGCCCGGCGACTGGTCGGCGATGGATCCGGGCACCCCGTGGCCGCGGCGGGCGAGTTTCGCCGGTCCCGGCGGCGCCAGCAACTTCAGCCAGCGCAGCCTGGGAGCGGTCGTGGAGTCGGAGCCCGTGCGCAACCTGTTCATCGAATTGGCCGCGGTGAACGACCTGCGGGATCAGGATGTCTATGACACCACCCATGATGTGTTCCGGGTCCTGGGTGAGCCGGGCCTCACGTTCCGCGAGGGCGCGCCCAACCCGTGGGCCGGGCGCTACTATGTGGATTCCCGCTGGGTCCTGCGCCACGAGCGCAACAGCGGGGAGCGGTTCCGGGCGACCGTCTCCTACCAGCTGGATCTGGGCAACTTCGGCCGGCACCGCTTTGCCGGCTCGGCGAGTCGCGACAACTCCGGCAACCCGCGCTTCGTCGGGTTCCTGGTCGCGGCGGGGTCGCCGTTCCATCCGCAACCGCAGCAGGCGGCGAACCAGCTGTGGACCCGCCAGTACGTCACCGATCCCGCCGACCCGGCGCAGTGGGCGGTCCCGGACTACCGGCGGATTCCCGCCACTTTCAACGTGGTGATGGACGCGGGTGCGGCGCCCCGGACGCTGTCGACGGGGTGGGCGCGCAACGAGTTGGCGGACCAGTGGCGCCGGACGGAGAGCCACCTCGCGGCGCTGCAGAGCGCATGGTGGCGGGACCGGATCATCACCACGGCCGGCTGGCGCTACACGCGGCAGACTTCCTTCGCGCGGCCGACCAGCGAGGTCTCCGCGCCCGCGCCGCTGGTGTTCACCGGGGACGCCCGTGGCAGCACCTATGATTTCTCCCGGATTTCCTACGGCGTGGTCGGCAAGCCGGCGCGGTGGCTCTCGGTTTACTACAATTACTCCGAAAACGCGCAGATTCCCGGCACCACGGTGTCGCTGCTGCCGGACAACGGGGCGGTGCCCCTCAATTCCGGCGAAGGCCGGGATTACGGCGTGATGCTCACCCTTCTGGGCGGCAACCTCTTCCTGCGGGCGGGCTACTTCACGACGGCCTCCGTGGACCAGTCCCGAGCGTCCGGCGCGAACAACGTGGGCGAACGCAACGACCGGATCATGGATGCGCTGCTGGCCGCGCGCCTGATCCAGCCGCCGCAGGTCGTGCGGTTGCTGGGCAGCGCGCATGACGTGTTCGATCTGGCCACCGATGGCTACGAGTTCAACCTGACCGCCAACCTGACCCCGGGCTGGAGGCTGCTGGGCAACGTTTCGATCTCCGACTCCGTGGAGACCAACCTCCTGAAGCGTTCGCGGCAGTCCGCGGGTCTGGTCCTCCCGCTGTGGCGCAATCCGGCGGCCCAGGGCCTCGTCACCAACGCGGGCGTTTCGGTGGCGCAGGAGATCGCGGCCTACGAGGCGTGGCTGGCGGCCACCACGGCGGTCGAGGACCAGGGTACGATCGGGCACCGGGAGTTCGAGTTCCGGGCCTTCACCCGCTACGATTTCCAGGAGGGTCGGCTCCGCGGGGTTTTCCTCGGGGGTGGTCTCAGCTTCGGCAGTGCGCCGGTCGTCGGCCGCAGCACCGCCGGCAGCCTGTTTTACGCGCCGGTACGCCGCGAGGCGGACCTGTTGCTGGGCTACCGAGGCCGCCTGCCGGCCTGGCTCGGCCGCAAGCCCGCGGAGGTGCAGTTCAACGCCGCGAACCTGCTCCAGCAGAGTCCTTACACGCTGCTGCGCCAGAATCCGGATGGGCAGAATTTCCGTGCGGTGCTGAATCCTCCCCCGACCTATTCGCTGAGCTTCCGCCTCAACCTCTAGAACCTTGGTTTGCCGGCGAATGCGCGCTCCGGGCAGGCCTCGCCACCCATCCGGCGCCCCCCCGGCTGATTGTCCTCCCAACCCCACTGCCCCGATGCCCCGTCTCCTGCTCCCACGCCTCCCGCGCCTCCGGAAGCTGCTCTGCTTTCGGCTCGGCTTCGTCCTGCCTCTACTGGCGGTTCCCGGCTTATCCGCGGCCACGGGCTCCGTCACCGGCCGGGTCTCCTTCGTCACCAGCGGCGAGTACCTTGAGCTGGCCCGGGTGACCCTGGAGGGCACGGGCCGGGAGACCTTCACCGACGCGGCCGGGGCCTACCAGTTCACGGAGGTGCCCGCCGGCGAGGCCCGGGTGCGGGTCTTCTATACCGGCCTCGGGGGCGACGCGGCGACCGTGAACGTCGCCGCCGGCCAGACGACCCGCCGCGATTTCGCCCTGGCCGGGGAGCGCGCCCGGACGCCGGCCGGGGGCGTCGTGAGCCTGGAGCGCTTCGTGGTGGCGACCTCGCGCGAGATGGACGGCGCCGCCATCGCGGTGAATGACCAGCGCTTCGCGCCCGACATGCGCAAGGTTTTGGCGGCGGACGAGTTCGGCACCACCGCGGACGGCTCGGTGGGTGAACTGCTGAAGACGGTGCCCGGCGTCCAGGTGGCCTGGGTGGGCGGCGAGGCAATGAACATCCAGCTCAACGGCGTCCCCGCGGACTACACGCCCGTCACGGTCAATGGCTTCGAGCAGGCGAGCGCCCAGGCCAACACGGCGCGCAACATCCAGATGACCAACGTGGCGACCAACAACCTCTCGCGCATCGAGGTCCGCTTCTCGCCGACGCCGGATTCGCCGGGCAGCGCCCTCGCGGGAACGGTGAACCTCGTCGTGCGCTCCGCCTTCGACCGCGCCCGGCCCGCGCTCAACGTCAGTTCCTACCTCCTGTTGCGTGATGGTGACCGCAGCCTGGCGCGCACGCCCGGGCCTGGCCGCGGCACGTCGCCCAAGGTCCAGCCCGGCTTCGAGTTTTCCTACGTGAAGCCGGTCAGCGAGCGCTTCGGCTTCACGCTTTCGGGCGGCGGGTCGACCCAGTACCAGCCATCCACCTTCATCCAGACCACCTGGCGCGGCGCCGCGGCGGCGACCAACGGGGGAACGCTGCCCAACACCACGCCGGATCAGCCTTACCTGACCGACTTCCTCGTGCGCGACTTCCCGCGGCTGACCAAGCGGAAGTCCGCCGGCGCCACCCTCGATTGGAAGCTGGGCCCGCGGGATCGCCTCGCGCTCTCGCTCCAGGCCACCGCCTTCAACGGGGATTACAGCAGCCGCGACCTCACGTATTCGATCACGCGCGTGACGCCCGGCGGCTTCGGACCGACCTTCACCCGCGGCGCCGCCGGCGGCGGCAGCATCACCCAGGCGAACGCGGATCGCGATCAGGACTCCCGTAACCTGAGTGTGAGCTTCATCCACCGGCACGCCGGGCCGGTCTGGCGGGCGGAACTCGGGCTGGGGGACTCCCGTGCGCGGAGCATTTCCAGTAATTATTCCCGGGGGTATTTCGGCGGCCTGACGGTCCAGCGCACGGGGCTGACGATCGCCTTTGAGGACATTGGCTTCGAGCAACCGGGCCGCATCCTCGTCGCGGACGGGGCCACCGGCGCGCCGGTTGATCCGCACCACCTTGCGAGCTACGCGATCGTGAGCGGATCCGGCAATGCGATTCACGGGCGCGGGTTCGATGATCTCACCCGCGACGGCAAACGCAGCGCCTACGGCTTTGTGGCGCGCGACTTCAACTGGCCGGCCCCCGTGACCCTCAAGGCCGGCCTGGATGTGCGCCAGAACTGGCGGGACCGGATCGGCGGGAGCCTGGTGCAGACCTTCGTAGGCGCGGATGGCCGCGCGGGAACGCCCGATGACAACGCGGCGCAGATCCTGGACGAGGTGTTCTCGCGCCGCCCGGGGGTGTTCGGGTTCCCTGCGACGCAGCGCGCCTCCAATACCCGGTTGCTGGAGCTGCGGAGCGCGCGGCCCACCTGGTTCACGACGAATGAAAATAGTCATTACCGCTCCACGCTGGGTCTGTCGAAGTTTGCGCAGGAGACCACGACCTCCGCCTATTTCCGGGCTGATCTTACCCTCTTCGCGAACCGCCTGAAGCTGGTCGGGGGGCTGCGGGCGGAGCAGACAAACATCGAGGCGCAGGGGCCGCTGGAGGATTTATCACGCAACTTCCAGCGGGACGCGGCCGGGCGGGTCCTCCGGGGGGCGAACGGGCTCCCGCTGCAGCAGCCGGGCACCGCGCTGGAGATTTCACGCCGCACCTATCTCGAACGGGGGTCGCGGACCGACAAGGAGTACCTCCGGTGGTTCCCCAGCTTAAACGCGGCCTGGAATCTCCGTGCCAACACGCTGCTGCGGGCGGCTTATTACCACAGCGTGGGCCGTCCGAACTACAACCAGTACGCGGGCGGCATCACGCTCCCGGACCTGGAGGCGGCGCCTTCGCCCTCGAACCGCATCGTGGTCAGCAACACCGCCATCAAGGTCTGGAGCGCCCGCACCGGCAAGGTTGCGCTGGAGCATTACTTCGAGGGCGTGGGGCTGGTTTCCGTGGGCGCCTTTCGCCGGCAGTTCGAGAATTTCTTCGGGAGCTCGGTGTTTCCGGCCACCCCGGAATTCCTGACGGTCCACGGGCTGTCCGCGTCGGAATACGGGCGCTTCGACGTCGCGACCCAGTACAATCTCCCGACGGTCGTGCACATTGAGGGGCTGGACTTCCAGTACCGGCAGGCGCTGACGTTCCTGCCACCTTGGGCGCGGGGGGTGCAGGTCATCGCCAGCGGCGCGAGCCAGCGGATCGCGGGGGTCGAGGCGAACAACTTCAGCGGGATGATCCCGCGGACGGCCAGCGTGGGTCTGGTGCTGACCCGGCCGCGCTTCAACGTGCGGGCAAACTGGACCTACCAGAGCGAGCGCAAGCTGGCGCAGATCAACGGCCTGAGCGTGGGGCCGGGCACCTTCACCTACGCGACCCCGCGGCGGTTGGTCGATGTGAATGCCGAATTCAACCTCACGCGCCGGCTCAGCGTGTTCGGCAACATCCGCAACTGGGGCGATGAGCCGGAGGACTTCGAGCGCCGGGGGCCGCTGACGCCGGATCGGGCGCGCTTCCGGCAGAGCGACCGCTACGGGGCGCTCTGGATCTTCGGCCTGCGGGGAAATTTCTGACGATGAAGCCACGTCCTCCGTCCCTGGCGGCCCTGCTGCTCGGCGCCGCCGCCACGCTCCTGTCCGCCCCGTCGCTCCCCCCGTTGGAGGAGGCGATCACGGCCGTGCGCGACGTCTGGGGCGAGGCCGCGATGGCCCAGCCCAACGGTCCCAGCTACGAGTTCCTCGCCCCGTTGCTGCCGCCGCCCCGCTACGTGAATGCGGATTTCCGCCATTATCCGATCGTTCTGTGTCCGCCCGGGGAAATCCCGGCCGGACCGGTCGCGTTCCGGCGCGGCGGGGACCCGGGGGCGCGGCCCAAGGCGCGGCTGATCTCCGACGGGAGCGGCCTGAACCTGCGCGGGGGGAGCCGCAGCTGGAACGACGTCGGCCATCCCGTGCGCTTCCGCGTGGGGCCAGACGAGTTCGCCTTCGGCGGCCTGCGGGAACGGGTGACGGAACCGGTGCTGGCCGAGGGCTGGCTCCCCATCCCGGAGATCCGCTACGCGCACCGGACCCCGGTGCAGGCGGAGGGAATGGTGCCATTGCGCCGCTCCGGTGAGCGGCCGCCCGCGGAGGTTTACCGCCTGGAGGCGTTCGCGGCCACGGATGCGGACTTGGCCGAGTATTGCGTGGTGTTCGTCCGCTTCGATCTGGCGCAAGGGGCCAACGGCTTCGTGACGGTGGACGTGGATGCCCCCGGGTTGCGGTTCGAGGAGGGAAGGTTGTCCGATGCAGCCGGCCGCCTCGTGGCTGGGTTCGATCCGTCCTGGAAGCGGGAACGGGGTCGGATGGTGGCTCGCATCCGGGAGGGTGGGGCGGTCACCTTGGCGGTACCCACCACTCCGCTGCCGGCCGGAATGAGCCTGCGCGTGGATCCGGCCGCCTACGCGGAGCGCCGCGCGGCTTGCGTCGCGACCTGGCGCGGGCTGGTGGGGAGGGCCGCGGAGGTCGAGGTGCCGGAAGCGCGGATCAATCACGCCTGGCGCAATGCGATCGTGCAGAACTTTCAGCTGATCAACCACGGCCAGCTGCGCTACAGCTCGGGCAACCAGTACGATCAGATCTATTCCGCCGAGGGCAGCGACGCAGTCCTCGCGCTGCTCTCGTGGGGTTACGCCGCGGAAGTCCGCCGCCTGTTGGAGCCGCTCTTTGACTTCACGCGCCGCAACCTCGAGTTGCACCAGGCCGCGTTCAAGCTGGGCAACCTGACCCGCTATGTCTGGCAGACCCGAGACACGGCCGCGATCGCGGAGCTGCGGCCCCGCTGGGAGCCGGAAGTCGCCCGCTTTCTGGAGGGGCGCACCGGCCCCGGCGGCCTCTTCCCGAAGGAGCAGTATTGCGGCGACATCCACACCCCCGTCCAAAGCCTCAACGTCAACGCCCGCGCTTGGCGGGCGCTGCACGATTTCGGGGCGGTGCACACCGCCTTCGGTGACCCGGCGCTCGGGCGGCGCTATTCCGCGGCAGCGGCGGAGTTTCGCCCGATCGTGCTGCAGGCGGTCGAGCGGGCGTCATCCCGAACCACCGAGCCCCCGTTTGTCCCGATCGCGCTCGATGGAGGCGAACCCGTGCACAGTCCGATTCTGCACCAGCGCATCGGCTCCTATTGGAACATCATCATCGGCTATACCATCGGCAGCGGCATCTTCCCGCCCGGGAGCGCCGCTGAGCATTGGATCCCCCATTATCAGGAACGACACGGCGGCATCTTCCTCGGGATGGTCCGCTCCGGCGGGGACACCTTCAACTTCTGGACCGGACCCGAACGGGTGAACCCCCTCTACGGGACAAGGTACACCCTGGACGCGCTGCGCCGCGACGAGCCGGAACGTGCCCTGCTGAGCCTGTACGGGACCCTCGCACAGGGGCTCACCCGCAACACCTTTGTCGGCGGGGAGGGTTCCACGCTGCGGCCAGTCGATGCGGAAGGCCGCTTTTTCTACTGTCCGCCCAACAGCGCGGCCAGCGCCCACGTGCTCTCGATGGTCCGCCATCTGCTCGTGCAGGAATGGGATCTGGATGATGATGCCCGCCCTGACACCCTCCGCCTCCTGTTCGGGACTTCCCGGCGTTGGCTGGAAGACGGCAAGGTCATCCGGGTTGAGCGGGCGCCCACGGCCTGGGGTGAGGTGAGCGTGCTGGCGGAGTCCCGGCTCGACCGGGGCGAGGTCCTCACCACGGTGGAGCTTCCGGCCCGGCAAAGCCCGCCCCGTACCCTCCTGCGCGCCCGCGTGCCCGAAGGTTGGACGGTGCGATCCGCCCTGGTCGCCGGCCAGCGTCGGCCGGTGGACGCGCGCGGCACGGTCGATCTCACCGGACGCTCCGGACGCCAGGAGGTCCGCTTTTCGGTCTCCCGCGACTAACGGGTCGACCGTCGGATTGAATTGCCGCCCGGATCGGCACGGGCCCTGCTGGCTCCCCCCCCATCCTTGTTATGCCTAACCTCCTGTCTCGGTTCCCGCGCCCCCGTCCGGCTCTCTGGCTGAGTCTGGCTGTTCTCCTCACCCCGCTCGCCGCCCGCGCCCAGGCCACGGGCACCGTGACCGGCCAGGTGAGCAACGCCGCGACGGCCGTCTTCCTCGACGGCGCCGAGGTTTCAGTGGAGGGGACCGGCCGCTCGG
>JBMTAG010000017.1:0-51265 GCA_049428505.1 Opitutaceae bacterium
GCGCCGCATATGGCCAGCGGGAGCCGGGCTCCCCGCGGGCCGCCCCGGCCGCGGCCGCGCCGGCCGCGCTGGTCGCGGAGGGCCGCCGGCTGTTCACCGCGCGCGGCTGCGCGGCCTGCCACGGCGACCCGGAGCCCGGACCGGCGGCGGCCACGGTTCCGGCCGCGCCCGACTTGGGGGCCGACCCCGCGGCGCTGGCGCGCGGCTGCCTCGCTGAGGCGCCCGCGGCCGGAGCGCCGGACTTCGCTCTCGACGGGGTCCAGCGCGAGGCCCTGCGCGCCGCGCTGCGCCGGCTGGCCGCGGACGCGTCCTTCCTGCGACCCGGTCCGGCCGGGGACGTCGACCGTTTCCTCGCCCGGATGAACTGCTACGCCTGCCACGCACGCGGCGGGCGCGGCGGGGTTGAACCCGCCCTTACGCGCCACTTCACGGTCAACGATTCCACCGCCGAATCGTTGGGGGAGATGGGCTCCCTGCCGCCGGTCCTGGACCACGTCGGACGCAAGCTGACCCGCGACTGGTGGGCGAAGCTGCTCTGGGAAGGGGGAGGGGAGGTGCGCCCCTACCAGGTCGCGCGGATGCCCGCCTTCGGTCAGGCGGTGGCCGAGCCGGTGCTGGCGCGCTGGGAGGAGGCGGACCGGCGGGAGCCGCCCATCGCGATCGACGTGAGCGGCCGCCAACTGCACCAGCGCGCGGGCTACGGCCGCACGCTGCTGGGCACGCAGGACGGCGGGCTCGGGTGCATCACCTGCCATGGCCTGCGCGACCGGCCCGCCGTCGGGATGTCGGCGATCCCGCTGGACGCGGCCGCGCGCCGCCTGCTCCCGGAGTACTTCAAGGAGCTGCTGCTCAACCCGCAGTCCGTGCAGCCGGGGACGCGGATGCCGCCGATGTTCCAGGGCCGGCCGAAGGCGAACCAGGAGATCGAGCAGCTCTGGACCTACCTGAAGGAGGCCGACCAGCAGTTGCTCCCCGAGGGCCTGCTGCGGACCGGCGAGTACGAATTGAAGCCGGAGCAGGCGGGACGGACGCTCGTCTTCCGCACCTTCCTGCAGGGCGCCGGGCTCGCGGCGGTGGCGGTCGGCACGCCCGCGGGGCGGCACGCCGCCTTTGACGCGCGCGAGGTGCGCTGGGCGCTCACGTGGCGGGGCCGGTTCCTCGACGCCCTGACCACCTGGGAGGAACGCGCGATGACGCCCGCCCGGCCGCTGGGCGAGGCGGTGACGACGCTGCCCGTCTGGACGCCCTTCGCGCGGGCGGAGGCGGGCGCGGCCGAGGTGCCGCACCGCTTCCACGGGCACGTCACGGCGGCGGACGGCACGCCGACCTTCCGCTACGAGGCCGGTCCGCTGCAGGTGGAGGACACGCTCCATCCCGACGCGGCGGGCGGCGGTCACCGCCGCGTGCTGCGCGTGCGCGGCGGCGGTCCGGGGTGGGTGTTCCGCGGCGCGGCCCCGGGCGCGACCCCGCGGGCGATCGCGTTCGACGCCGCGGGCGAAGCGCGGCTCGAGGAGGTGTGGCCGTGAGCGCCGCGGTGGTTCCGGCAGCGTGGCGGCGCGCCGGCGGCTGGCTGTGCGCGCTGCTGGCGGTCGTCGCCCGCGGCGCGGAGCCCGCGGCGCCCGCCCCGGCTTACGAACTGACGCCGTACGCGCTGCCGACCGAGAGCAAGTTTGAGGTGAGCGGCATCGCGCTCCTGCCGGACGGGCGGGCCGCGCTCACCCTGCGGAAGGGCGAGATCTGGATCCTGGAGAACCCGCTCGAGGATCCCGCGCGCGCGCGCTTCCGGCGCTTCGCGACGGGCCTGCACGAGCCGCTCGGCCTCACCTGGCGCGACGGGGCGCTCTACACCGCGCAGCGGAGCGAGGTCACGCGGATCGCGGACCGCGACGGGGACGGCGTCGCGGACCTCTACGAGACCGCGGCCAAGGGCTGGGGCCTGACCGGCAATTACCACGAGTACGCCTACGGTCCGGTGTTCGACCCCGAGGGCAACCTGTGGGTGACGCTCAACGTCACGATCGGCGCGAAGCCCAAGATCGACGGCCACCGTCCGGCCGGGCCCCTCTGGCGCGGCTGGGCGATGCGGCAGGCGCCCGGCGGCGAACTGCTGCCGGTGGCCGCCGGGTTCCGGTCGCCGTTCGGCCTCGGGGTCAACCTTGCGGGGGACGTGTTCGCCACGGATCAGCAGGGCAACTGGTGGGGCACGTGTCCGCTGATCCACGTGCGGCCGGGCCGGTTCTACGGGCACGCGGACTCCATTCCGGAGACGCGCCGGCCCGAGTCGCCGGTGCGGGATCCGGGAACGCTGCCGGCCGGCGTCACCGTCGTGGAGGCGGCGGCGCGCATCCCGGGTTTCGCCCTGCCCGCGGTCTGGTTCCCCTACGCGAAGATGGGGCAGAGCACGACCGGCATCGTCTGCGACCGGACGGGCGGCGCCTTCGGCCCGTTCGCCGGGCAGCTGTTCGTCGGCGACTTCACCCTCGCGCAGGTCAACCGGGTGTTCCTGGAGCAGGTCGACGGCGAGTACCAGGGCGCCTGTTTCCCGTTCCAGGAGCAGCTGCAGTCGGCGGTGCTGCAGATGGCGTTCCTGAGCGATGGTTCGATGATCGTGGGCGAGTCCAACCGCGGGTGGAATTCCCTCGGCTCGCGCTCCTTCGGCCTGGAGCGGCTGCGCTGGACGGGGACCGTGCCGTTCGAGCTCCAGCGGATGGAGGCCACGCCCGACGGGTTCCGCCTGACCTTCACCGAGCCCCTCGCCGGCGGCGCGGACGTGTCGCCGGCGCGCTTCACCCTGAGCAGCTACACGTACCTCTACCGCCAGGCCTACGGGAGCCCGGAGACCGACGTGCGGCCGGTGACGGTCGAGGCGGTCGCGCTGGCGGCGGACCGGCGGAGCGTGACCCTGCGGTGCGCCGGCCTGCGTGCCGGTTACGTGCACGAGCTGGCGGTCGGCGACCTGCGCTCCGCGACCGGCCAGCCGCTGCGCCACGCCCGCGCCTACTACACGTTGAACCGGATCCCGGCGCGTCCCTGAGCGGCTCAGGCGCCCGGCAGGACGGTGACGCGGCTCACGCGCTCGCGGCCGAGGTACGCGCGGGCGAGCGCCGAGAGTTCCGCGGCGGTCGCGGCCTCGAGGTCCGCGGTGCGGGAGCGCGCCCAATCAAGCACCTCCGGCTTCTCCTGCGCGCGGCCGAGCACCGCCTGGAGCCAGTAGGCGTTGGTGCGGAGCGACTCGCGGATGGCGGTCCTCGCGGGCAGCCGCGCCCGCTCCAGCTCCTCCGCGGTGACCCCGTTCCGCGCGAGGTCGTCCGCGAGGCTGACCACGGCCTCGCGCACCTGCGCGGCGGCGGCCGGATCGACGTCAATGGAGGTGCTGAGGTAGCCGTAGCCGGCGAAGACCTCGCTCGTGCTGCTGGCCGCGCGCGGGCTGTAGGTGCCGCCCATCTCCTCGCGGATCTTCACGCGCAAGCGGTCGCTGAACACGCTCGCCAGCAGGGTCAGGCGCCGGGTGCGCCGGATGTCGGACGCATCCGTCGTCGGCCAGAACAGGGCGACCACGCCCTTGGGGATTTCCGAGCTGATCCGGTACTCGCGCGTGAACGGCTCCCGGGGGAACGCGACCCGCCGCAGCTCCGGGAGCGCGGGCCGCTCGTCGCGGGCCGGCAGGGCGCCGAGCGTGCGGGCGACGGCGTCGATCGCCGCCTCCACGTCGAGGTCCCCGATCAGGGCTACCTCGATCGGCCCGCGGGCCAGTTGCGGCGCGAGCCAGTCCCGGACCTCGCCCAGGTCGCGGGCCAGCAGCACCTCGCGCGGCGGCACGCCGAAGCGGTGGTCGCCCCCGGCGATGAGGTTCGCCACCTCGGTGGACAGCGGCCCGTTGGGCGTGTGCGCGAAGCCGGTGTACATCTGTTCCATCCCGGTGCGGACCTGGCGCAGCGCCTCGGGCCGGTAACCCGGGTCGGTGAGGTGGGCGGTGAGCAGCTGGAGCGTGAGCAGCAGGTCGTCGCGCGTGGTGCCGCCCGCGCCGCCGCCGCGCCCGCCGCGGCCCCCGCCGCCGCCCGCGTTGCCCAGCTCGAGCGCATCCTGGCCGACTCGGAAGCTGACGGAGGCGTTACGGCCGGCGAGCACGCGGCGGAGGTCGTCGATCCCGAGCCGGCCGAGCCCGCCCGCGGTGAACGCGCTGTTGGCGAGCAGCACCAGCCCGCGCCGGTCCGCCGGCTCGGTCAGGCCGCCCGTGCCGACGCGCGCGGCCACCCGGATGCCGGCCTCGAAATCCGTGCGCTTCAGGTTCAGGCGCACGCCGTTGGCGAAGGTGACGAGGGTGACGTCGAGGTCGGCGACGTGCTCGCGGCGGACGACCCGGCCCGGGGTCCCGAAATCCGTGTAGGTCCAGCGGGCGGCGGCCTCGGCCGCGGGCGGGTCCACCGGGACCCGGGCGGAGGCGGCGTGCGCGGCGAGGAGGGCGGCGGTCCCGTCGCCGGGGAGCGTGGCGTTGCCGCTGACCATCAGGTGCCGGCCGTTCGCGGTGAACGCCTCGCGGAGCGCGGCGAGGCACTGCGCTGCCGTGATGCGCTCGACCGCCGGCAGGTACAGGTCGCGGTTCGCCGCCGGGTGCGTGAAGACCCGCTCGTCGAGGATCGTCTGCGCGATCTCCCCCGCGAGGTTGCCGGAGCGGCGGGTGGCGGCCCCGCGGACCGCCTGCTCGAGGGCGTTGCGGTACGAGGCCTTGGTCTCGGCCAGCTCGGCCTCCTGGAACCCGTGTTCGAGCGCGCGGCGCAGCTCCTGCTCGCCGACCCCGAGGGCGGCGGCCCACTGGTCGGGCTTGCACGTCAGGTCGACCGTGGCCTCGCGGTAGATCCGGTAACCGTCGTTGACCGAGACGCGGGCCGCGCTGAAGGCGGCGCCCTCGCGCCGGGCGAGGACGGAGAGCCGGCGGTTGAGCATCGACACCGCGAGCTGGCGCGGCAGGCGGCTCACCCGCTGGGCGGCGGTGTCCGGTTCCCGTTCCGCGGGCGCGAGCACGGCCAGCGAGACGCTGGTGGCGGTGGCCTCGGGTTCCGGGTGGAAGCGGGCGCGGACGCCCTCGAAGCGGGTGACGCGGCCGCGGTCGGGTTCGGCGGGGGCGGGACCGCGGCCGGCGAGCGGCGCGAAGGCCGCGCGGAGCAGGCGTTCCGCGAGGTCGGGGTCGACGTCGCCGACGATCACCGCGGCCATGCGTTCCGGCCGGTACCAGTGGTCCCAGAAGGCGACGAAGCGTTCGCGCGGCGCGCCCTGGATGACCTCCGCGGCGCCGATCGGCATCCGGCGGGGCAGGAGCGTGTCGCCGAGCATGAACTCGAATTGCGCGACGGCGGTGCGGAAGCCGACGGTGTCGCGGGCGCGCTTCTCGCTGAGGATGATCCCGCGTTCGCGGTCGATTTCCGCGGGGGCGAGGAGGAGGCCGGCGGCGTAGTCGCCGAACACGCGGAGGCCCTCGGTGAGGGTGGCCTCGGAGGACTCGGGCAGCTCGAGGAGGTAGAGCGTGCGGTCGAAGCCGGTGGAGGCGTTCGTGTCCCCGCCGAAGCTCATCCCCATCCGCTGGAAGAACTCGACCAGCGTGCCGGGCGCGAAATTCCGGCTGCCGTTGAAGGCCATGTGTTCGAGGAAGTGGGCGACCCCGCGCTGGTCCTCCTCCTCGTGCAGGCTCCCGGCGTGGATGAGGAGGCGGAGCGAGGCGCGGCCCTTCGGCTCCGCGTTGCGCAGGACGACGTAGCGCAGGCCGTTGTCCAGCTTCCCGAAGCGGGCGGCCGGGTCCGGCTTGAGGTCGCTGTCCTCGTGCGCGAAGCGGGGGGCGGCCGCGGGCAGCGCGAGGGCGCCCAGCAGGAGCGCGGCAAGCAGGCGGGCGGGGTGGGGCATGGGCGGGAGCAAACGGATCCCCCGCCGAAAGGCTAGCGCCGAGCGTCGCGGACCGCTCAGCGGTGCTCCTCGTACCGGATCTCAATCCGGGCCAGGGCGGCCCGCTGCTTCGCGGCGCCCTCAAACCGGATGCGGTGCGTGAGTTCGTCGTAGACCCAGCCGTCCCGGGGGTCGGGCGCCACGTCCTGTCCGTCGACCCGCACGCGCAGGCTCTTGCGGTAAAGGCTGGCGCCGCTCTCGACCGGCTCGAGCGCGACCGCGACGGTGTCCGCGATGCGGTCGCCCAGTGCGGCCAGGGGGCCCGAGAAGTCCTCCTCGATGTTGAGCACGCTGCCCCCGGTCAGTTCCGCGGCCCGGCGGTGCGAGACATTGCCGGGCGCGACCACCGCGTGGATTTCCAATCCGCCGCGCCGGTTGCCCTTCGCGATGATGAAGGGCCGCAACACCCATTGGTTGATGTAGCCGTCGAGGGTCTGGCGCCGGCTCGCCGGGGCGCGGGCGTTGAACGCCTCGAGGAGCACGGGCAGCTGGCCGTCCTCGATCCAGTCGGCGCGGGGCGGCCCGCCGGCCTGCTCCTGCCACGTGGCCATCCGGGTCTCCTCCTCGTCCATGAAGAACACCACGAAGGTCGGCGCCCCGGGGCGCAGGAACGTGTGATCCCGGTTATGATAGCCCGCCACGAAGTTGTAGGTCGCGGTGAACGCGGTCCGGTTGCTGTCGCCGTTGGTGCCCACCTTCACCAGCTCCGCGAAGACCGCGTCCGGCGTCCGGGGGGTGACCCACGGCTCGGGCAGCACCGGCAGGGTCACGAGGAGGCCGTTGCTGGCGACCCGTTTGGTGAGCGTTTGGGGCCGGCCGCGCGCGTCGAGCGCGGGGGTGCCCGCGGCGTCGATCCGGACGGAGCGCACCTCCTTGTAGAACCGCTGCTGCCCCGGGGCCCGGTCGGGGTCGGCGTTGACGAAGTCGGTCGTCAGCACGCCGATGCGGTAGTCGAGCTCGCGCGCGTGGAAGAGCTGGCGGAAGCGGGCGAGGGTGGCGACGAGCCGGGCCTGATGCTGGCCCATCGAGGGCGAGTTGTTGATCACGAAGACGAGGTCAACCTCGCGGCTGCGGGAACGGTCGACCGCGATCTCCCGCACCCGGCGGATGGGCTCCACGCTGACCATCACGACGTTCTCCGCGCCGAGGTGGGGGTTGTTCTCGTCCACCGTGTAGTACCCGAAGCGTTCCTCGCCGATGAAGCCCGGGTGGGGAGCGTAGGTCAGCTGGCCGGTGGCGCGGTCGAGGCGGGCAACGCCGTTCCGCGGGGCATTTTGGGCATCGAGCACATAGGCCACCTTCGGGGCGGGGATCAGGAGCCGGTCGGCCGGCGCCATGGCGTCCTCGTGGCTGGGCAGGGGCGACGAGACCGGCGTATTGGGCCGGGTCAGGAGGGCGACGGCGCGGATCTGCGGCGGGCGGACGCGGGCGGCGCCGACCTCGAATTTCTCGAGCAGGACGGGCGGGGGGGGCAGGACGTTGAGCACGACGGTGTTCCTGAAGGTGAGTCCGGTGGTGCGGTTTCGGACCGTATAAGTGAACGCGTCCTCGCCGGCGAAGCCCTCCGGGGCGCGGTAGGCGAAGTAGCCGAGGTTCGAGGTCTGGTTGCGGAAGATGTCGCTGCCCTCGTCGCCGCCGGCCAGGCCGACGCGCCCGTGCAGGGGCGCCGCGCTGATCGCGTAGACGAGTGCGGTGCCGGCGTCCGGGCCGACGAGTTCCGGCGCGACCACGAGTTGCCCATGGGCACCGGAGCCTTCGACCTCCAGCGTCATCGGCGTTGGGGAAACAATCAGGTCGCGGTCCGGCGCCGTCGGCTGGGTGGGACCGCTGGCGCCGGGAGCGTCGGCCGGGGGCTCGCCCGCGACGGAGAGTGACCCCACCAGCAGCGCGGCCAGCAGCCGGTGGCAAATGCGGCGGGGACGGGCGGAGTCGGGGAAGGTGTTCATGAGGGTTCTCCGACACCGGAGTGACGGTGGATGTTTCCGCAAACCTGGAGGGGGCCTTCAGGTTCCCGGGGGGCGCCGTCGCAGGAGGGCGTCGAGTTCGGCGAGGCCCTCGTGGGAACCGATCTCGTAAAAGCGCTCCGCCATCTCGTAGCCCGCGAGTTCTCCCCGCTGGCAGAGGTCCGCCTGCACGGCGGCGAGATCCACGACGGCATCGCGCGGCTGCCCGGCGAAGGCCGCGGCGCGGAACGCGCCCAGCCCGTAGTCGATGTGGTGCATCTCGGGGCGGCGGTGGCGCTTGTCGTACACGCGGATGCGGCCGTCCTCGTACCAGACGTTGCTGGAATCGTACCGCCCCCGATTCTCGTAGACCGTCATCAGCCCGAGGCGACCCGACCGCAGGAAGGCGTTGCCCACGGCCTGGTAGTCAATCGGCAGGTAGCTGTCGCCATACAGGACGTAGAACGCCTCGCCCAGGAGCGGCAGGGCCGCGAGCAGTGCCCCGCCGGTGCCGAGGAGCCGCGGACCGTCGAACGCGTAGTCGATGCGCACGCCCCAGTCGCGTCCGTCACCGTAGCGCTCGACGATCCGTTCGCCGAGGTGACCGACACAGAGCACCAGCCGCCGCAGGCCGGCCGCCCGCAACAGGCGCAGCTGGTGGGAGAAGAACGGCTCGCCCGCCACCTCGACCAGCAGCTTGGGCACCTTTTCGGTGATCGGCCGGAGGCGGGTCGCGAGGCCGCCGGCGAGGATGGCGACGGGCAGTTCGGGAGCGGTCATCGCGGCGGAGTCAGCGTGGTCCCCGCGAGCTTGGCAACCGGGGTCTGCGTGCCGCCGCGTTGACTTCCGGGCCGTCGGACCGTCCAGCCAACGCGGGGTTGACCTCACTTGGGCCGTGTGGCGAAGTCGCGTCACCTCACCTGCGCCCGCGCCGTCTTGCCCCCCGGCCCCCCCCTTTATTCCGCTTTGCTCAACCCTAAATCGTACCCTCCGATGAACCACTGGACCCGCAAGGAATTCCTTAAAACCTCCCTCGCTGGCGGCGCCGCGCTCGCCGGCACCCGGCTCTACGGCCAGGCCGCCCCCGCCGCCGGCAGCGCCAACGGCGACCTCCGCGTCGCCGTCGTTGGCCTCCGCTCCCAAGGCCGCGGCCACATGATGGACCACGCCACCAAGCTCAAGGGCTCCCGGCTGGTCGCCATCTGCGACGTCGACTCCGACGTGCTCGCCCGCCGGAAGGATGATTGTGAGAAGGCCGGCGTGAAGCCCACGACCTACGCCGACTATCGCAAGTTGCTTGAGAGCAAGGAGATCGATGCCGTGGTGCTGGCCTCCCCGAACCATCAGCACTCCCTCCAGACCATCTGGGCCCTGCAGGCCGGCAAGGACGTCTACGTCGAGAAGCCGCTGTCCCACAACGTCTGGGAAGGCCGGCAGGCGGTCGAGGCCGCCCGCAAGTACTCCAAGAACATCGTGCAGGCCGGCACGCAGAACCGCTCCTCGGAGGACATCATTGACGCCATCGAGTACGTGAAGTCCGGCAAGATCGGCCGCATCCTCTGGGCCCGGGGCCTCTGCTACAAGATGCGCGACAGCATCGGACGGACGACGGGCGCGCAGAAGGTGCCGGACTCCCTCAACTACGACCTCTGGACCGGTCCCGCGACCCTGACCCCGCCCCGCCGCAACTCCAAGGCCAACGGCACGGTGCACTACGATTGGCACTGGTTCTGGAACTACGGCGGCGGCGACATCACCAACCAGGGCATCCACCAGATGGACGTCGCCCGTTGGTTCCTGGGTGAGCCCGGGCTGCCTCCGACCATCATGAGCTTCGGCGGCCGCTTCGGCTACCAGGATGACGCCGAGACGCCCAACACGCTGATCTCGGTCTTCGGCTACCAGAAGGCCCCCCTCATCTTCGAGGTGCGCGGTCTCCCGATGAAGGCCGGCATGCGCGCGATGGACAAGTACCTCGGGACCGACGTCGGCGTCGTGGTGCAGTGCGAGAACGGCTACGTCACCATCGGCTCCAACGGCGGCGCGCTGGTCTACGGCAACGACAAGAAGATCCTCCAGAAGTTTGCCAAGAACACCCTCGGCCAGCACCGCGCCAACTTCGTCAAGGCCGCCCAGACCCGCAAGGTCGTCCACGGCCTGATCGAGGAGTGCCACTACTCGTCCGCCCTCTGCCACCTCGGCAACGTCTCCTACCTGCTCGGCGCCGAGAAGACCAACGCCCAGCTCGCGGAGGCCATCAAGGCCGACAAGAACGCCACGGATTCGCTCAACCGGACGCTCGAGCACCTCAAGGCCAACAACGTGGACACCGCGGGCACCAAGACGGTCGTCGGTCCGCAGCTGGTCCTCGACCCGAAGACGGAAATGTTCAAGGGGCCCGACGCCACCATTGCGGCGGCGGCCAACAAGAACCCGCTCCTGAAGCGCGAGGGCCGCGGCGCCTTCAAGATCCCGACGTTCGCCCGCGCCTGAGCGCCGGTCCGTCGGTCACGACGCCCGGTTCCCCGCGGGGAACCGGGCGTTTGCATTTCCGGGGCGGGGATCGCCGGGGTGACGCTGGCTTCGGCCGAGCGATCCGGAGGATGGCCACAAAAGGCTCAAAGGGGCGCTGGGCGTGGACCGGGCGGTTGGTGGCGTCCATAAACGCCGCGGAGGCTTCAGGGCGAGCGCTTGGAGGGCTGGGCTCGGGGCCAAGGCCGCGAGGCCGGCGATCGACCATGGCTGCGCGATCTGAAGCGTCCTGGTTCAAAACCCCTCGTTCGGCGGCTCCCGTGATTGTGTCTCGCGGCGTCTATGGACGCCACGCACGGCCGCGACAGGGGATTCGACCCATTGCGTCTTTGGGGGCCAACCAACTCCGGAGCCAGCAGCAGGCGGTGGAGCGGGTCGCCCCGCTACTCAACCTCCCAGTGCCGGAGACCTGATTCCCTCGGCGGCCGGCTCAGTTCCCGGCCTTGGCCTTTTTCTTGCCCTTGCCGCTATCGCTCGGCAGCGGTCCGGAGAAGGGCGGTCGCTCGAAGGTGAGGCCGTCGCCGGTCACGCGCGGGTCGCCCGCGGCCGTCAGCTCGCGCATCAGCCGCGCGGCCAGCTCGGCCTTGGCGGCCGCGTGGGCCGGATCGGCGGCGACGTTGCGCGTCTGGTCCGGATCGCGGCGCAGGTCGTAGAGTTCCTCCGCCGGCCGCGGGCCGAAGGCGTGGTCGAAGTGCCACTTCCACTTGGGGTCGTCGCGGTGCCGGATCAGCCACGCCTTGGTCGGGCTGCCGTCCATGTCCGCGTAGCCCACGCGGGTCTCCTCCGCGAGCTGGTCGCCCGCCAGCACCGCCGCCTTCAGGGCATCCTTGGCGTCGCCCATCGGCATCCGGTCCGCCGCGAAGTTGCGGATGTAGACGTAGTCCTTGGTGCGCAGGGCGCGCATCGGGTAGGGGAGGTAACCCTCGCGGGCGTTTTCCACGTGCCGTTCCCGCCCGGTGATCACCCAGGTGCGGGTCGGATCGACTTGGCCCTCGCGGTCGGACCGCAGGACGGGGAGGAGGGAGCGGCCGTAGAGGCCCGACGGGGGCGTCACGCCGCCGATCTCCATGAACGTCGGGGCGAGGTCGGGCAGGCAGACGAAGTCATCCACCACGCGGCCGGGGCGGGCGCCGGGCACGCGGGCGACGAGCGCCACCGCGGTGCCGTGGTCGTACAGGTTGCACTTGCCCGAGGGGACGCCGGGCATGCCATGGTCGCCGCTGACGATGATCAGCGTGCGCTCCAGTTCACCGGTGGCCTCGAGGCGTTCGCGGAGCACCCCGAGGTAGGCGTCGACCGCCTGGCACTCCCCGAGGTAGTCGGCGACGTCCTCGCGCACTTCCGGCACATCGGGGAGGAAGGCGGGCAGGCGGCCGCGGAGACGCTCCGGGTCGATGCCCCAGAGGGCGAGGCCGGAACCACGGATCCATTTGCGGTGCGTGGTGGTGGTGCCGAAGAAGTAGTGCCAGGGCTGGCCGGGCTTCCGGTCGGCGAGGAAGGCATCGAAGTTGCCCCGCACCTGGGCGAGGATCTCGGCGCGAGCGGCGGCCACCGTCTGGCCGCGGGCGACGCGGGCGGTGGCTTCCTCGGAGAAGTTGTTCGGCGCGCGGCCGGCCTTCTCGTAGGCGTGCCGCTGCTCGCCAAAGGGCGCGTCCGCGGGCGTACCCGGACTCCACACCTTGTAGCTCTTGCCGATGTGGTAGCCGGCGTCGCGCAGGCGCAGCGGGAACGTCGGGATCGCCGGATCCCAGACGGCGCCCTGCAAGATCGCGCCGCGGCCGGTGTTAAAGAAGTAGCGGCCCGAGAGCAGGGAGCTGCGGCAGGGGGTGCAGGAGGGCGCGTTGACGAACGCGTGGCGGAAGGTGACGCCCTCGCGCGCGAGGCGGTCGACATGCGGCGTGGTGATGACGTCGTTGACGGTGGGCCGGCCGTCCACCTTCGCGTAGGCGGAGGCGTAGCGGCCCCAGTCGTCGGCGAACACGAAGAGGATGTTCCACCGGGGGGCCGCGTCGGCGGCGTGGAGGCCGGCGGCGGTGGCGAGCAGGGCGAGGAGCAGGCGGGGGCGGGGCAGGCGCATGGGAAGGAAAGCGGGGCGTGGGCTCAGGCGGTGGGGAATTCCCAGCCTTTGCGGTAGTCGCGGCGGAGGAGGCGCTGGGCGGCCTCGTCGCCGAGGATCTGCTCGCGGGCGCCGTCCCACTCGAGGCTGCGGCCGACGCGGAGGGAAACCATGCCGAGCAGGGCCAGGTTGGTGGCGAGGTGGACGTCCCCGATGTCCGCGGCGGGCTTGGTGCCCGTGCGGATGGCGTGGAGGAAGTCAGCCCAGAGTTCGCGGATGTTCTGTTGGTCGGGGGCGTTCAGGCGGGCGGGAGTGGTGACGGCGGGTTCGCGGCCATTGGCCGGGTGGAAGGTCCAGCCCTGCTGCCAGCCGAGGTGGAGCACGCCCTTGGTGCCGTAGAAGTAGCAGCCGACGTTCTCGCCCTTCTCGTTGGCGTTGCCGGCGAACCGCCGGTGTTCCCATTGCACGGTGAGGCGGTCGAAGGCGTAGGTGGCCACCTGGTGGTCGGGGGCGTCGGTCGTCTGCGCCGCCGGGGTGTTCACGACCGGGCCCGCGATGGGGCGGCCGCCGCTGGAGAAGATCCGGCGGGGATATTTCTCCTCGAGGATCCAGAGCACCTGGTCGAGCCAGTGGATGCCCCAGTCCCCGAGGGTGCCGTTGGCGTAGTCGAGGTAGTTGCGGAAGCCGCGGGGGTGGATGCCGCCGCGGTTGGCGGGGGTGTTCTCGCGCGGGTCGCCGCCGTTGAAGGGGCGCAGGGGCGCCGGGCCGCACCAGAAATCCCAGTCGAGCTCGCGCGGCACCTCCACCGTGGGCCGGGGCGTGTCGCGGCCGCCCGCGTAATGGACGAAGCAGCGCACCATCCCGATGTCGCCGGCCTGGCCCGAGCGGATGAAGTCGCGCGCGCTGAGGTTGTGCGGGGAGATGCGGCGGTGCGTGCCGACCTGCACGACGCGGCCGGCGGCGCGGGCGGCGTTCACCATCGCGCGGCCCTCCATCACGGTGTGGCCGATCGGCTTCTCGACGTAGACGTGGGCCCCGGCGCGCACGGCGGCGATGGTGGGCAGCGCGTGCCAGTGATCGGGCGTGCCGATGATCGCGATCTCCGGCTTGGTGGCGGCGAGGAGTTCGCGGTAATCCTTGAATTCCTTCGGCTGGTCGCCCGTGCCGGCGGCCACCGCCTGCCGGGTGGCGGCAAACTGCCGGGAATCGACGTCGCAGAGGCCGACGATCTCGCAGGCCCCGCTGGCCATCGCCTCGCGGAGGATGTTGTTCCCCCACCAGCCGCAGCCGATCAGCACGGTGCGGAAGCGGCGCGCGCCCGCCTTGTCGGCGGCGCGGATGGCGGGGGCGAGGGTGGCGGCCGCGGCGGTGGCGGCGGTCTGACGCAGGAAGTGGCGGCGGTGCATGGCAGGTGGCGGTGGGTTCAGCGGCGGAGGCCGAGGCCGACGTGGGTGCGCAGGTGGGTGAGCGAGCGCTCGAGTTCACCCCGCTGGAACGCCTGGGTGGCCGGTCGGCCCTCGGCGCCGGCCGGCGCCTTGAAGGCCGGGATCGGCTTGCCGCGTTTCGCCAGCGCCTCGAAGCGGGCCAGCTTCTCGGGGCGGCGATCGTAGTGGTCCCAGAACCCCGGCTGGCGGTACGCGAAGGTCCGCGGGTTGCCGGAGATGGTCTCGATGATGATCGGCGTCTTCGGGCACAGCGCCCGCCAACGCTCCGCGACCGCCCGCCAGTCCAACAGCCCTTCGCCCGCTGCCGTCCATTGCATCGTGGCCCCGTCGGGCGCCTCCCAGACCATCGCGTCACGCAGGCTCGAGCAGAGCGCCACCGGGCCGAGCGTCTCAATCACGTCCATGGGGTCCTCGAGGGTCCAGAAGGCGTTGCCGGTGTCGAGGTTCGCGCCCACGAGGTCGTGGCCGGCCTGGTCGATGAGGGACCGCAATTCCCACGAATGAAGGTCGCCGGCGTGATTCTCAAGGGCGAGGCGCACGCCGGAGGCGAGGATGTCCTTCCGGCAGGCCCGGATCACTGCGAGGGTGTCCGCCATCCGCGCGCGGATGCCGCCGGGCGTCTTGCGGTCCTCCATGTTGCCGAGGACGACGCGGAATACCGGGGAACCGAGGGCGCGGGCCACCCGCAGGCCGAGGCGGACGTGTTCCTCCGCGGTGCCCCACGTGGGCCGGAACGCCTTCGAGGTCGGGCAGATGCTCCAGCTGCCGACGTAGAGGCCGAGGCCCGCCGCGTCGGCCTGGCGCCGCACCTCCCGCAGCTCGGCGTCTCCGAGGGGGCCCACCGCGTCGAGGTCGGAGATCAGGAGCACGTCGCACTTCTGGGCGGCGGCGTAGGCGATGAGCTCCGGAGCCTTCCAGCCCATCGCGCGGACGGCGAAGTTATCGAGGCCGAGGGCGATGGGCGCGGGGGCGGCGGCGGCGAGGCGGGGCAGCAGGGGCGAGGCGGCGGCGCCGGCGAGCCCGGCGAGGAAGGAGCGGCGTTGCATGGGGAAGGGTGCCCGAGGCAAGCCCCGCGCCGCGCCGCTGTCGAGCCGGGGCTCGCACCGGGCTCAGACGTGGAATCCGGTCCGCGGCGGCCGCGGCGGCGGCGCGGCCGGCGGGCTCAGGTCGGGCGGCGGCCGCAACTGCTCGACGAGGCGGCCGACGGCCTGGCACATCCGGTCGACCTCCTCCTCCCCGCCGGTGCCGGGCAAGGTGGCGAGGACATCGCCGCCGCGGATCCGGTCCGCCGCCGCGCCCACGGAACGCAGCCGGCGCGAGATGCGGGCGGCCGCCAGCCACGCGGCGCCGGCGGCCAGCAACGTGAGGGCGATGCCCGCCGCGACGACCTGCCGGCTCAGCGCGCGGGCGGGGGCGAGCGCCTCCGCCGCCGGTTGCCGCGCGATGATCACCCAGCCGAGGCCCCGGTGGTCCCGGAACCCGCGGCTGCGCACGAAGGCGCTGAGATAGCCCGCGCCTTGGGCGGCTTCCTCCGTGAATTGTCCCCGCCAGCGCCGCCCGTCGGGCAGTGCGGGTAACTCCGGCGGCTGGCTCCAGCCGGAGACCTCGGCGTCGAGCAGCACCGTGCCCGCCTCCGCGTACACGGTCACCCCGATCCGCTCCCGCCGCAGCGGTTCCGGCAGCGCCGCGCGCAGGGCGTCCCGGGTCCAGTCCCAGCGGAGGCCGGCGGCGAGGACGCCGGCCGGGTTGCCGTCCGCGTCCGCCACGGGAACCGCGAGGTCGAGCGCGCGCGGCGGACCGTCGAGGGACTCCTCGCGGTTGGCGCGTGGAGGCAGGTTCGGGTTCTCGCGGGGATCGCTCGCGAACGCCTGCTCGCTGGCGCCGCGGAACCACGGCTGGAGCGCGACGTCGGCCCCTTCCGGAAAGAGCGCGGTCGCCGCCCGGATCCGACCCTGGGCATCCGCGAGGGCGAGCCAGGCCAGCTCCGGCTGGGGGTCCAGCAGATCGAGCAGGGCCTGGCGTTGGTCCGCCGGGGAGGCCGGCGCCCGCACCACCCGCAGGGCCGCGCCCGTCCGCAACACGCGGAAGTGCGCCGCCACGGTCTGGTCGAGCCGGTCCCCGAGCTGCTGGGCCGTGGCCTCGAGGAGCGCGCCCGTCCGCGCGGTGAGTTCGCGCTCGAGCGCGTGCGACGCCAGGGTCGCGCCCAACGCGGTCAGGGCCGCCCCGGCGGCCGCCGCGAACAGGGCGGCCCGGGCGCGCAGGCTCACGCGCGGATCGAGGATCCACCACCCGGGGCGGGGCGCGGCGGAGGGCGGGGCGGGGGTGGGGTTCATCGGAGCGGCGGACGGGCGGCGCGGGGAAAGGTCACGCGGTCAGCGTCGGGGACGGACCCCGGGCCCGGACGCGCGCGGTCGGGGGGGCGGGGCGGCGCCTCAGGGCTGGATCCGCACGGTGTGGTGCGGGGGGCCTTGGTCCAGGTCCGGCCAATGCGTGCCGTTGCCCCGCTTATCCATCACCTCGAGGAAGTAGATGATTTCCTGGCCGGCGAGGACGAAGCCCGCGGGGACGGCGGCCTGGTGGCGGCCGTCGGGGCCGGTGGACATGTCGAGCATCGCGAATTGGGTCGTCGCGGTGCCGCGCCGAAACCGCAGCCGGACGTACTGGATTCCCGCGGGATCGGCCACGCGGGCGGCGATCTGCAGGGGTTGGCCGGCCGGTGCGGTCGACGAGGGAGTGTGCTCCACGGTGGGCGGGGTCCGGTCCCCGTCGAGGGCGGGCTGCCAGATGTCGTCGAGCTTGATCGACTCGTCGGGCGGGCAACACTGGTCCTCGAGGTCCTTCACGTTCGCCGCCAGCCGCCGGAGTTCCTCGCGCCAGTGGGGCAGCAGGTCGCTCCGGGAAGGGGCATCGTCCTTGGCGGGGGCCGGCCCGGCGGCGGCGGCTTCGACCAGGTCGGTCCACACCTTGAGGGTGTCGCGTTCCTGGAACGTGGCGGCGATCAGTTCCGTGAGTTTCAGCTGCCGGCGGAAGAGGTTGTAGTGGATCGCGGTGATCTGCCGGCGCGCGTGGTAGCGGGCGAAGAGGGCGATGACGCGCAGGTCGGCCGCGGCCGCGGCGAGGGCGGGTCGGGCCGCGGTGGGGCCGAGGGCGGCGAGGGTGGCTTCGATGCGGGTGGCCTGGGCGTCGAGCCAGCGACTGGTGGCGTCCGGGGTGCGCTTGCAGGTCTGGCCCTTGGCGACGATCCGGCGGGCGGCCTCGATGAAGGTCTCGAAGTGGAGCGCGTCGCCTCCGGAGTTGCGGGCGTAGTCGGCGATGCCGGGCCCGAAGGAATGGGGGCTGAGCCAGGGGTTGCCGGCAGCCTCCGGAATGGCGGGCGAGGAGACGGCCGCGATCCGGGGGAGGATGGGCCGCGCGGCGGCGACGGCGGCCTCCAGCTCGGGACCCGCCGCGGCGGCCCGCCGCAGGGCGCCCTCGACGAAGCGGGCCAAGTCCGGCACCGCCGCGCCTCGCGCCGCAACCAGTGCGAAGAGCAGTGGCAGGAGCATTCGGAAAGCGCGCATCACGCCGTGGAGCAAGGCGGCAGCGGGCGCCGGGCTCAAGAAAATCCCCGGCCCGCGTTGACGCCGCGGCGCTCCGCGGCTCCTTCGGGCGCATGCCCTTCCTGCCTCCCCGCGCGGCGGCGGCCGCCCTCGCCGCCGCCCTGAACGCCACTCCCGCCGTTGCCGCCGCCCCCGCCGCGGCGACGGACGCCGACCCGCTCGCGGTGTGGGACCTGACCCCGCTGTTCCGGGACGAGGCGGCGTGGCGGGCGGCGAAGGAGCGGTTGGCGGCGGACTTGCCTCAGCTCGCCACGTTCGCCGGCCGCCTGGGCGAGGGGGCGGGCGTGCTGCTCGAGGCCCTGGGGGCGATCGAGCAGCGGAGCCGGGAACTGACCCGCCTCTACGCGTACGCCTCCCTGCAGGCGGACGAGGACACCCGGCTCGCCCCGCCGCTGGAGCGGCGGCAGGAATTGGGGCTGCTCGCCAGCCAGTTCAGCCGGACGGTGAGCTACCTGCGGCCGGAGTTGCTCGCGCTGGGCGCGGCGCGGATCGAGGCCTACCTCGCCGCGGAGCCCCGGCTCGCGCCCCACCGTTTCCCGCTGCAGGAGATCCTCCGCGGGGCCCCGCACACCCTGGGCGCCGAGGCCGAGGCCGTCCTTTCCGCCACGTCCCTCGTCACCGGCTCCGCCGGCTCCATCTACGGCGTCCTGGCCAACGCGGACCTGCCGTGGCCGACGATCCGGCTGGCGGATGGTACGGAGGCGCGGCTGGACCAGGCGGGTTACACCCGGTGGCGCGCGGCGCCGGCGCGCGCGGACCGCGAGGCCGTGTTCCGGGCCTTCTGGGGCCGGATGCGGGAATACGAGCGGACCTTTGGCGCGGCGCTGTTCGCCCAGGTGAAGGCCGACTGGTTCAATGCCAGCGTGCGGCGCCACCCGAGCGCGCTCGCCGCCGCCCTCCACGGGGACGCCATCCCGGAGGCCGTGTACCGCACGCTCATCGCGGAGACCAACGCCGGGTTGCCCACCCTCCACCGCTACTTCCGGCTCCGGGGCCGCCTGCTCGGGATCAAGGACCTGCGCTACTGGGACATCTATCCGCCGATGCTGCCCGGGGAACGGGCGTTCCCCCTCGACGAGGCGCGCCGCCTGACCCTGGCCTCCGCCGCGCCGCTCGGCGCCGACTACAGCCGCGACCTCGCCCACGCGCTCGCCGGCCGCTACCTGCACGCCTACCCGCGCCCGGGCAAGACCTCCGGCGCCTACATGAGCGGTCGCGTGCATGACGCGCACCCCTACGTGCTGATGAACTACAACGGCGACTACGAGTCGCTGACCACGCTCGCCCACGAGTGGGGCCACGGCATCCACTCGGTCCTCGCCAACCGCGCCCAACCCGCCACCACGGCGGGCTACCCGATCTTCACGGCCGAGATCGCCTCGACCGTGAACGAGGCCCTGCTCCTGGAGCACATGCTGCGCGTCGCCCCCAGCGACCGGGAGCGCCTCGCGTTCCTCGGCTCCGCGCTGGAGGGCCTCCGCGGGACCTTCTTCCGCCAGG
Source organism: Opitutaceae bacterium (assembly GCA_049428505.1). Taxonomy (GTDB): domain Bacteria; phylum Verrucomicrobiota; class Verrucomicrobiia; order Opitutales; family Opitutaceae; genus ER46. The sequence continues at coordinate 19,010 of JBMTAG010000017.1, forward strand.
CGATGTTCGCCGAGTTCGAGCTCGCGATGCACGAGGTCGTCCAGCGCGGCGGCGCCCTGTCCGGCCAGCGCCTCAGCCAGCTCTACGGCGACCTGCTGCGCCGGCACCACGGCCACGCCGAGGGCGTGCTCGCGATCGACGACCTGGTGACGGTCGAGTGGGCGTACATCCCGCATTTCTACCGCCGCTTCTACGTCTACCAGTACGCGACCTCGATTGCGGCCGCGCAGCTCTTCGCCAGCCGCATCCTCGCCGGGGAGCCGGGCGCGGTCGACACCTACCTCGGTCTGCTCAAAGCGGGCGGTTCCGACCACCCCTATGACCTGGTGCGGCGCGCCGGCGTCGATCTCGCCACGCCCGCACCCTACCGTGCCCTCATCGCGCGGATGAACGCGATCATGGACCGGATCGAGGCGCTGCTCCCCGCCCGCTGAGCGCCGGCCGGGCGGCGGGCGTTTTTTCGCGCGTGACGCCCGGCGTCCCCGTGCCTTGCCTCCGGGGATGCGCCTGCCCCTGCTCCCGCCCCTCCTCCTTGCGCTTGCCGCCGCCGCCCTCCCCGCCCAGGAGGGCGCCGGGTTCGCCCCGGGGCGCCTCGACCGCCTCGACGCCCTGATCCAGGATCACGTCGACCGGCAGCAACTCGCCGGCGCCATCGTTTACCTCGGCCACGCCGGGCGGCCGGCCCATTTCCGGACCTATGGCCACCAGGACCGCGAGGCCGGCCGGCCGATGGCGCCGGACGCCATTTTCCGCATCGCCTCGATGAGCAAGGCGGTAACCAGCGTCGCCGTGATGATGCTCTACGAGGAGGGCCGCTTCCGGCTGCAGGACCCGCTCGAGCGGTTCCTGCCCGCCTTCCGCGGCGGGGTCGTCGCCGTGCCCCCGCCCGCCGGCGCGCCCGCTGGCACCCGCTACGGCACCGAGAAGGTCCGCCGCCCGATCCGCATCCGCGATTTGCTCACCCACACGGCCGGGCTGACGTACGGCAGCGGCCTGGCGGCGGCCGACTACAAGGCCGCGGGGCTCAGCGGCTGGTACTTCGCGGACAAGGATGAGACGCTCGCGGCGGTGATCGACCGCCTGGGCCGGCTCCCCCTCCACGCCCACCCGGGCGAGGCCTACCAGTACGGGTACTCCACGGACGTGCTCGGCCGGCTGGTCGAGGTCGTTTCCGGCCTGCCGCTCGACCGTTTCCTCGCCGAGCGCATCTTCGCCCCGCTGGGGATGACCGACACGCATTTCTTCCTGCCCCCGGAGAAGGAGGAACGCCTGGCCAAGGTGTACGCCCTCGAGGGTGGGGTCCTGCGCGCCGGGGATCAGGGCCACTACGTGCGTGGTCCCCGGAAGTGTTTCTCCGGCGGCGCCGGGCTCCTTTCCACGGCCCGCGACTACGCGCGGTTCCTGCAGTTGCTGCTCAACGGGGGCGAGCTCGAGGGCGTGCGCCTGCTCAGCCGCAAGTCGGTCGAGCTGATGCGCACGGATCAGCTTGGCGAGAAGTACCGGGGCGACACCGCAGGCTTCGGGCTCGGCTTCTGGGTGAACACCCAGCCCGGCCGGCATGGTGAGCTCGGCAGCGAGGGCGCGTTCGGGTGGGGCAGCGCGTATTTTCCCCAATACCTCGTCGATCCCCGGGAACGTCTCGTCGCGCTGTTCCTCACCCAGCTGATGCCGGCCGGTGGCAGCGACCTCAATCAGCGCTGGAAGATCACCCTGTATCAGGCGCTCCGCTGAGCCCGCCGGGCCGCGCGGGCCCGGTTTCAGTTTGCACTCGCCGCCGGGCTAACCGTACTTCACGGCGATTCGCGGCGGGCCGGGCCGGGTGCCGGGTGCGCGGCGGGTTTTCATCCCATGGCCATCGAACGCGCGGAGGCGAAGATCTTCGATCCCAACGACCGCGCCCACCGCTTCAAGCTGTGGGTCCGCCTCGGCACGTCCGATGGCGCGTTCTTCCACTTCTACTGGCGGCGGCTGGCGATCTTCCTGGGCGTATCCGCCGTGACCGCATGGCTCCTGGGCGCGGCCGCCATCTGGTCGTTGCTCCGGTACCAGCGCGGCTGGGAGGCGGCGCCCTACTGGCAGGTCGCCTTCATGCCGGTGCGCATGGACTCCTTCCGGCTTTCCCTCGGCCGCTTTTACGCCGCGCGCGGGGTGGCCGAGATCGAGGGCCGGAACTACCTCGCCGGCCGGGAGTTCCTCCTCGCGGGCCTGCGCCACGCCCGCACCGACCTGACCGTGCGCCGCACCGTGGCCACGCAGCTCGCCCAGATCTTCGGGCTCCCGCAGCGCGCCATCGACATCCTCGCCGACGGCCTGATCCACGACCCCGACCTGGATTACCTCGTGCTTACCTTCGGCTGGATGCGCGAGGCCCGGCAGCTGACGCGGATCCTCGAGTTCGCCCGGCGAATGCTGCCCGCCGCGCCCGACGGCACGCTCAAGCACCAGTTCATCGCCCTGCAGGAGGCAATGGTGCACTTCGACTACGGGCGCTTCGCGGAGGCGGAGCAGGTGATCAACGCCTGGGGACTCCAGAATTCCCTCGAGGGACAGATCGTGCTCGCCCGTTGTGAGTGGGAGCGCGGGAAGGAGGACGCCGCCTTGAAGCGGCTCGAGCGCGAGATCAGCCGCTTCGGCAAGCGCGACGAACTCTACGCCGAACTCGTCCGCCTCAATCGCCGCGCCGGCCGGTACGAGCCGGCCCGCCGGTTCGCGCTCCTGCGCCAGTTCAACGACCCCCGCTCGGCCGGCCCTCGCCTCGACCTGCTGCAGGGATACATCGACACGAACGAGCAGGCCGCCCGCGAGCGTGAGGTCACCTCCTACCTCGGGATGTTCGGCGGGGATCAGGTCGCCGTGCTGATGCTCGCCCGCTTCGCCGCCCAGATCGGCGACGAGGCGCTCCTCGAGCGAGTGATGGCCCTCGCCCAGGAAAAGGGCCACCGCGTGGAGGCCGTCCGGATGTTCCAGGGCCTCTCCGCGGTGCTGGCGGGCAACTACTCCCGCGCCCTCGAGATCCTCCTCCCGCCCGAGCGGCCGGCCCGGCCCGCGCCCGCCCCGGCGGCCAAGGGGACCCCCGGCGCGGGAGCGAATGCCGCCGCGGCGAACGCTGCGACTGCTGCCGAGACGCCCGCGCCGGTGGTCCCGCGGCCTCCCCTGTGGGCGGGCCTGCGGGCCGCCGCGCTGTTCGGCGCCGGCCAGCGACTCGAGGGCGCCACGGAGCTCAAGCAGCTCATGGATCGCTTCCCGCCCCTGGGGTGGGAGGGCTTGCTCGTCGCCCGTGAGGTCCGCCGTGCCGGCGGCGCGGCCGCCGCGGTTCCGCTCCTGCGCCGGATCTGCGAGATCGACGCGCTCAATGAGGACTCCCGCGCCGAACTGGTCCGCCTCGAGCTCGAGGCCGGCGACCGCGCGGCCCTCGCCGCCGCCCTCGAGAAGGTGCTCACGCAGGCCCGCCCGCCCCGCGCCCTCCTCGAGGAGGTGCTGCTGCGCCTGCAGCCGCCGGGCGACGATGCGCTCATCGCCCGCCTCCGGACCGCGCTGGAGGCCTCCGCCGCCACCCCGTGATCCCGCCCGGCTTCGAGAAACGCACGTCGCTGTCGGACGCCAAGGAGTCGGTCCGCAACGCCGCCCTGCGGGACCGCGGGGAATGGTGGGAGCGCTTCGCGCCGCTCCTCGGACCGCTCGCCGTGCTGGTCCTCCTCGGCTTCACCCTGGGCCTCGTCTTCTGGGTGCGGCGCGATCGGCCGAGCGCTCCCCTGCCCGGGCGCGTCGCGGCGGACCCCGCCTTTCCCGAGCCCGCGCTCATCGCCCCCGCGCCCGTCGCGGCGCCGCCTGCCGGCGGCCCGCGCGGCGTTCCGCCCCCGCCGCCGGAGGATCCGGTCCTGCTGGCGCTCCGGCAGCAGGTCCTGGCGGCGCGGCGCGACGCCGAGGCGGCCGAGGCCGCGCGCGACTGGACGGCCGCCACGCGCGCCTACGGGGCGTGGCGCGAGGCGCAGCAGGCGATTCACGAACGCGAGCCCGCCTCCCGCTACGCGGATTGGACCGCCCTCGAGCGGATCACCTCCGCCCTTGCCACGATCGCGGCCCAGCCGCTGGCCGAACGCGTGGCGGGCCACCGGACGCAGGCGGAGGCCGCGGAGGGCCGGGGCGATTTCCCGGCGGCCGTTCCCCTTTGGGCGGCCGCCCGCGATGCGCAGGCGGAGCTCAACGCCGCCCATCCCCGCAGCCGGCTCGCGGCCAAGGACCTGCCCGGGGAACTCGAAGTCCGCCGGCAGGGCGCGGCCTCCGCCGCGGTCGTGGCCGAGGCCGGACGGGAAGCCGGCGCCGCCGCCGCCGCCCTCCGCGAACGCCGGTTCCCCGCCGCCGTCGCCGCCGTGCGCGCCGCGCTGGCCCGCCTCGACGCCGCGCGCACCGAATTTCCGCTCAGCCGTCGCCTCGACCCCGAGCTCCGTCGCCGCCTCGTTTTCCTCGATCGCGCGGCCACCGACCTTTCCGCCCTGCAGGACGGCCTGCTCGAACGACTGGTGCCGCTGCCCGGCGCTCCCGACCGCCGCCTGCTCGCCTCCGAGGTCCCCCAGCGCCTCTACGAGCGCGTGATGAACCACAATCCCAGCCAGCGCCAGGGCCCGTTCTTCCCGGTCGAGAGCGTGAGCTGGACCGAGGCGGAGGAATTCTGCCTGCGGGCCTCGCTGCTGCTGGGGCGCCCGGTGCGCCTGCCTGACGAAGCCGAGCACCGGGCCGCGCTCCGCGAAGAGCGGGGTGCACCCCGCCTGGCCGGCAAGGGGATTGCCCTCACCCGGGCGGTCCCGGAGGTCCAGGGCGGCCCGCCGGCATTCAGCGACCTCGTCGGCAACGTGGCGGAATGGCTGGCCGCGGGCGATGAGCCGCAGGCGCGCGCCGCCGGGGGCAGTTACCTCACCCCCGCGGACGCCGCGGAGATGCCCCTGATCCAGGTGCCCAAGACGACGCGCTCCCCTGAAATCGGGTTCCGCTACGTCGTGGAATAGGTCCCACGGTCGCTGCGCGATGCCCCCCGCGGGGCCGTCCGCGCACGAGAGCTCCGGGTCCACGTCGCCGCCGGGACGCTTGAATCCCGTCCCTCGGCGTGGAGTACCCCCAGCGGCGGCCGCCGGCGGGCTTGATGACCCTGCTGCGCACCGCGTGCCGCCCCCCGGCGGGGACCCTTCGCGCAAGCCGCGCGCGCGGACGGCCAAGCGGTGCGCAGCGTCCGCGCGCGCGTGGCGTACGGTGGGCGTTGCCATGAAAATCCCCACCCCGCTCGTCCCGCCCAAGTGGGCTTGGCATCATCGCACCCTCACCCGTCTCCACGCCGGCTTGCTGGCGGCTCGGCAGGAACACGCCGCCGAGACCCGCTGGCCGCACGAACGGGGGGGCGCGGACGTGATCGACTTCACCGAAGGCGAACTCGAGCTCCGCGACCTGCGCGCCGAGCTGGCGCACGAGGATTCCGCGCTCGCCGAGGTCGAAGCCGCCCTCCGGCGCCTCCGCGAAGGCCGTTACGGCATCTGCGAGGATACGGGGGCGCGCATTCCCGCGGCCCGGCTGCGGGTGCTCCCCTGGACCCGCTTCACCCGCGCCGCGGCCGCGCGGCGGGAAAAACCGTCGCGCTGAGCGGCGCACCCGCGCCGCGCGCACCCGGCGGAACCGGCCGCGCCGGAGGTTCTCCGGGCCGACGGCTTATTCCCCGGTGTGGCGGCGCACCGCGGCGGCGAGCCGGTAGCCGGCCGCGATGCAGTTCGGCAGGGAGATCCCGTCGCGGCAATTGCCTCCGATGAAGACACCCGGGGCGGTCGCCTCCAGCCGTTCGATGGCCGTCAGGAACCGCTGATGGCCGGGCGCGTATTGCGGGATCGCCCGCGGCCAGCGCTGCACGCGGGTGATGGCCGGCGTGCCGCGGACGCCGAGGAATCGCCCGAGTTCCTCGCGTACGAGGGCGGCCAGGGCCGCATCGTCCAGCGCGGCCAATTCCGGCTGGCGGGTTCCGCCGACGAAGGTGGTCAGGGCCACGTGGCCTTCCGGCGCGCGGCCGGGAAAGAGCGTGCTGGAGAACAGGGTGCCGAGGATCCGTCCGCCCTCGACCGCGGGCACGAGTAGGCCGAAACCGTCCAGCGGGTGGGACACGTCCTCGCGCCGATGGCCGGTGAAGACGGACACGACGGGGGGGTGGGGGATCTCCGCGAGCACCCCCAGGCCGGCGTCCGGGCCCAGGTCGGGGAAGGCAAGGGCGGCGAGGGCGTCCGCGGGCAGGGCGCAGACCACGAGGTCGAACTCCGCTTCCCCCGGCGTCCCCCGTTGTTCGAAGGCGAGCCGCCAGCCGGCGCCGGTCGGGCGCAGCGCCGTCACGCGGGTGCGCAGGAGCACCGGGTCCAGCAGGCGGGCCTGCAGCGCGCGCGGAATCTCGCCGAGGCCCTCGGGAAAGGAGAAGATGCGGCCCTGGGACCCGCCGCGTGGTTTGCGGCGCTGCAGCGCCCCCAGCAGCAGTGAGCCGGATTCCTGCTCGAGAGCGTGCAGCCGGGGAAACGCGTGGCGCACGGAGAGTTGCTCCGGGGCGCCCGCGTACACGCCCGCCACGAACGGATTGATGGCGTAGTCGAGGACCTCGCGGCCCAGCCGGCGGCGGACGAAGTCCGCCAGGGTCTCGTCGGCGTCCGCCGGGGCCCGCCGCCAAATCGGTTCCAGCAGCAGGCGCAGCTTGGCCCCGACGGAAAGGAGGGGGGTACGGAGAAAGGCCCCGGGGGAAGTCGGCAGGGCCAAGGGGCGCCCGCCGCGGATGAGGTAGCGCTGCTTGGCCGCGGGGGCCGCGTAGAGCCGTCGGGGAGCCAGGCCCACGTCGTCCACGAAGGCCGCGATTTCCGGGGAGCCCTCGAGCAGCGAGTTGGGCCCCAGTTCCTGGAGCCAGGCGCCCAGCCGCTGCGCGCCCACGACGCCACCCCCGCGTGCGCCGGCCTCCAGCACGGTGACCCGGTGGCCCAGCCGCTGAATCTGCCAGGCGGCGGTCAGTCCGGTGACCCCGCCGCCGACGACGGCGACGCGCAACGGTTTCCTCGGAGTCAGCATCCGGCGAGCCTAGGCGGCCCGCGCCGGGCAATAGAAGCCAATTGCCACCGCGGCCGCCGGGCCCGCCCGAAACGCCCACCGCTTCGCCCCCGCCGCGCCCCGTCGGGCCCTTTCCGCGGTTGAACGGGCGGAGTGAGGCCGCGGGAAGCCTGTCCTCGCCGCGGCTCAGGGGTTGCTTTGACCGTGGCGCTCCCTTGCGCTCAGGCCGCCGCGCGGGGAGTTCCGCCGCGTCTTTTCCCCCGATGCTCCCGTTTCGCCCCGCCCACCTCCTCCTGCCGTTGCTGGTCGCCGCCCCGTGCGCTCAGGCCGCCGCGGCTTCCTCCCCGGCCGAGGCGGTCGCCGCCGGGGCTTTCTCCCTGCAGGTCCGAGTCCGGCACGAGGCCGTGGCGCAAGCGGGCCTGCGCGACGCGGAGGCGCTGACCGCGCGCGCTCGCCTGGGCTTTGCTCCGGCGCCGTGGGCAGGTTGGTCGGCGCGGGCTGAAATGGAAAGCGTGGCGGCGGCCGACGGGGATCGATACAGTCAGGCCGGCGTGAATCCCGCCGCCGCCGGGCGCGCGGTCATCGCCGATCTGGATTCGACGGAGATCAACCAGCTGCACTTCGGCCGCACCTTCGGCCAGACCCGCGTCCGACTCGGGCGACAGCGGCTGTTCCTCGACAACGGACGCTTTGTCGGGGACGGCTCCTGGCGGCAGAACCAGCAGACGTTTGACGCCGCGGTGGTGGAAGATCGGACCTGGCCGGGCACGACCCTCACCTATGCTCACCTGCGGCAGGTGAACCGGGGACTCGGGCGCACCCACCCGCAGGGGCGCTCGCGGACCGACTCCCACCTGTTCCATGCGCGGCGCGAGGGCCTGCCGGGGGGCACGCTGAGCACGTACGCCTACTTCCTGGACTTCCCGGAGGTGCGGGCGAACGGGTGCGCCACCCTTGGGGCCAGCCTTGCGGGCGGCGCCCCGATGGGTCCCGGGATGCGCTGGACGTACCGGGTGGAGGCGGCACGCCAGACCGACCACGGCGCCAGCCCGCTCGACTACGCCGCGCGCTACCTGGCCGCCGAGTCCGGCGTCAACCTCGCCCGCGGCGGCCTCGTGGCGGGAATGGAAGTGCTCGGGCACGACGCGGGTCAGCCGTTCCGCACCCCGCTGGCCACGCTCCACCCGTTCAATGGCTGGGCGGACGTCTTCGGCGCCAGCCCCGCGGGCGGCCTCCGGGACCGCTACCTGCGCCTGCAGGCGGATCTCCCGGGCGCGCTCGCGCTGTCCGTCCGCCGGCACTGGTTCCACTCCGACCGGGGCGGCGACCGCCTGGGCGAGGAATGGGACCTGCTGCTCAGCCGGCAGTGCGGCAAGGCGTGGACCGTCCTGGCGAAACTCGCGGACTTCCGCGCCGCCGGGCGCGGATTACCCGACGTCCGCAAATCCTGGCTGCAGGTCGAGTACGCCCGCTGAGGTTGCGCGCCGGCGGCTGGGAACGCCAAAAAGGTGTTTCCCCGCCCCCTGCCGCCCGCCAGCGTCCGCGGGTGATGAAGAAAGACGCCATCCTCGCCAAGTTCCGGGCCGAGAAGGTCATCGCGCTGATCCGCGCCGACTCTTCCGAGGGCCTTCTCGACTGCGCCCGGGCCCTTGCCGCCGGCGGGCTCACCAGCATCGAGCTCACGATGACCACGCCGGGTGCCATCCGGATGCTGGAGCGGGCGGCGACCGAGTTGCCCGACTTTCTCTTCGGCCTCGGCACGGTGCTCGACGCCGAGACGGCGCGCGCCGGGATTCTCGCGGGGGCTCGCTTCATCGTGACGCCGGCGCTGCGGCCTGACGTGATCACCCTCTGCCGCCGTTACGGCGTGCCGGTGCTCTGCGGCGCCTTCACCCCCACCGAGATCCTGACCGCCTGGGAGGCGGGGGCCGACGCCGCGAAGGTCTTCCCGGCGGAATTCTTCGGCCCGGGCTACATCAAGGCGGTCAAGGCGCCACTGCCGCAGATCGAGCTCGTGCCCACGGGTGGCGTGAACGAGGGCAACGTGGCGGAATTCCTCCGTGCTGGTGCCTTCGCCACCGCGGCCGGCAGCTCGCTGGTGGACGCCAAGGCCCTGCGCGAGCGCAACTGGCCCGCGATCACCGCCAAGGCCAAGGCGTTCGTCGCCGCCGCGTCGGCCGCCTGACGCGGCTCCCGTCGTGCGCCCCGCGCCGGAGTGCGTCCGTTTCGTCGCGCGCGTCCATGCGCTCGTCGGCGCCGCGATGCTCGCTGCCCTCGCCCTGTTGACCGGGCTCACGGCCAACCTGCCCGGCGTCGGCTTCGGCCCGGGCACGCACTTCGCGGCGGGCCTGCTCGGCGCGTTTTACGGTGCCACCGCGTGGCTGGTCTGGCGCGGCGGGCCGTCCGGCCGGGCGCTCAGCACGGTCGCCAGTCTCCTGTACGTGCTCCGGCCCCCGCTGGCCGCGCAGGTCCGCGCCGCGACGCGGGATCCCGCCTTCGCGGCGCACTTCGCGCGGTGAACCGCCCGCCGCCGGTCAGCGGCCGGCCGCCGGGCCGGCGGCATCGGCGTCGAGGATCGCCGCCACGTCAGGGATTTCCCGCACGCGCCGCCCGCCGTTCCGACGCTCAAAATACGGATCCTCCGCCGGCGTCGCCGTGAGCTCCTCGTCGTCGTCCACCGGCTCCTCCTCGGGATCGACCTCCTCGCCCTCGGCGTTGGTGAAGATCCACTCCGGCTCCGGATCGAAGGCCTGCGACACGCGGCGCGCCTGCGGCTCGAGGATGAGGGCCGGGTTGCGCACGCGGCCGGCCTTCACCAGCTCGAGGATGCACGGCAGCCGCTGCTCCTCGAAGTGGCGCAGGAAGCCGCTCAACCACTTGTTCTCCAGCCCCTCGCGCCGGTGCAGCAGCACGACGTCCGCAAAATGCACGCACGCGTCGTACCAGGGGAGGAGTGCCGGCTGGCGGGCGGCCAACTGGCCGTGCAGCACGCAGATCACCCGCGTGAGCTCAAGGCGGTGGAGGGCGAACCAGGCCTTGAAGGCCTCCAGCTGGTCCACCGGGTTGCGGCGGCCGGCGGCGAGGATGAACAGGTGGGAGGTGCCCGGGGGGCACTCCGCGGCGATCGTGCCCTCGTCCCAGCGCCAGCGCGCCGGCCGGGGCAGCCCCGCGTCGGCGGCGGTTTCCGGCTCCTCGGCGGGCAGCAGGACGGCGGGCGTGTCCTCCGCGGCGAGGCCGTCGGTGAGGAGGTCGGCGAGGATCTCGCGGCGGCCCGAACCGGGGACGCCGAGGAAAAGGTAGACGAGCGGCTTCACTTCAGAAGGTGAAGGTCCGGTTCTGGGCGGCGTGGCGGAGCCAGTGGTCGAGGAGCACCAGGGCGGTCATGGCCTCGACAATCGGGACGGCGCGCGGGACGACGCAGGGATCGTGGCGGCCGCGGCCGATGAGCTCGGTCGCCGCGCCCGCGGTGTCGACCGTGGCCTGGCGCTGGAGGATGGTCGCGGTGGGCTTGAAGGCGGTGCGGAACACCAGGTCCTCGCCGTTGCTGATCCCGCCCTGGGTGCCGCCGCTGCGGTTGGTGCGGGTGCGCACGCGGCCCTCCCGGACCTCGAAGGCATCGTTGTGCTCGCTGCCCCGCAACGCGGCGCCGGCGAATCCACTGCCCAGCTCGAACCCCTTGGTCGCGGGCAGGGAGAGCATCGCCTTGGCCAGATCCGCCTCCAGACGGTCAAAGACCGGCTCGCCGAGCCCCGCCGGCAGGCCACGCACGCGGCACTCGATCACCCCGCCCACGGAGTCCCCCTCGGCGCGCACCGCCTTGATGCGCTCGATCATCCGCGCCGCCGTCTCGGGGTGCGGGCAGCGGACCGGGGTCGCCTCGACCTCCGCCAGGGTAGGGAAGGCGGCGAGCGCGTCGGCCGGCACCGCGAGGTCGTGCACCTGGGTGAGGAAGGCCCGCACTTCGACGCCCCCGGCGAGGGCGAGGACCTTGCGGGCGATGGCGCCGGCGGCCACGCGGCCGACCGTCTCGCGCGCGGAGCTGCGGCCGCCGCCGCGGTGGTCCCGCAGCCCGTACTTGGCCTGGTACGTGAAATCGGCGTGCGAGGGCCGGAACTTGTCCCGCATCTCGTCATAGGCCGCCGGGCGCTGGTCCGCGTTGCGCACGAGCAGGGAGATCGGCGTCCCCGTGGTGCGGCCTTCGAAGACGCCCGAGAGGAACTCCACCCGGTCCTCCTCCTTGCGCGGCGTCACGATGTCGCTCTGCCCCGGCCGGCGGCGGTCGAGTTCGACCTGGATGTCCTCCGCGGTGAGCGGCAGGCGGGGCGGACAGCCGTCCACCACCGCGCCCACGGCGGGACCGTGACTCTCGCCCCAGGTGGTGACGGTGAAGAGGGTGCCGAACGTGTTCGCCATCGCCGGCGGAGGGTTGGCCCCGCCCGTTGAGCCCGCAAGCGGCAAATCCCTCCCCCCCGCCCCACCACCCCCGGTTTGTCTACAGGATGTCAAAAAGGGCCGGCCCGCACGATGCCGCTGGTCAGCCCCGCCGGCGGGCGAAGAGTGGCGCCGTTCCCTCCCGCCATGACCCTTTTCCTCCTCAGCCTCCTCGTCCTGTCCGTCGCCGCCGTGATCGTCACCATCCGCGCGGTCGGCCAGGCGCGGGACGGCTTCGAGGACGCCGCGGGCTTCCACGGGGAGGCGCCGACGGTGGCGCGGCAAGGGCAGGACGACGGCCTGCGGCCGGCGATCGGCGGCCGGCCGGTGGGCTTTGCGTCCTGAGTCCGGCGGCGCCTGGTCCGCCTCGGGAGGGAAGGCGCCGGGAGGGCGGCTTCAGCTGCGGACGACGCCCGCCTCCTCGTAGACGCCGAGGCGACGGAAGCGTTCGTAACGGGAGTCGCGCAACTGTTCCGCGGTGAGTCCGCGCAGGTCGTTGAGATGCTTCTGCAGGGCGTATTTGACCGCCTGCGCGGTCTGCCCCGGGTCCTGATGCGCCCCCCCGGTGGGTTCGGGCACAACCTCGTCGACCACGCCCAGGGCCTCGAGGTGGGCGGCACTGAGCTTGAGCGCCTCCGCCGCCTTGGGGGCGGCCGCGCCGTCCTTCCACAGGATCGCCGCGCAGCCCTCCGGGGAGATGACCGAGTAATAGCTGTTTTCGAGGATCAGGACGCGGTCGGTGACGCCAATGCCGAGGGCGCCGCCGGAGCCGCCTTCGCCGATGACGATGGAGATCGACGGGGTGCCGAGCAGCGCCATCTCGCGCAGGTTGACCGCGATGGCCTCCGAGACGTGGCGGGCCTCGGACTCGACGCCCGGGAAGGCGCCGGGGGTGTCGATGAAGGAGATCAGCGGCAGCCGGAACTTCTCCGCGAGGCGCATCAGGCGGAGCGCCTTCCGGTAACCTTCGGGCTGGGGCATGCCGAAGTTGCGCGCGATGCGCTCCTTCGGGTCGCGCCCCTTCTGCTGGGCCACGATCATCACCGCCTCACCGTCCAGGAACGCCGTGCCGCCGATGATCGCCCGGTCGTCCTTGTACTGCCGGTCCCCGTGCAGTTCCTGGAAGTCCTCGCAGAGCGCCGCGACATAATCCAGGGCGTAGGGTCGGCGTGGATGGCGGGCGATCTGGACGCGCTGCCAGGGGGTCAGGCTGGAGTAGATCTCCCGGCGGGTCGCCTCGATCTTGGCCTCGATCTCGCGGGCCTCCCGGTCGACGTCGACGTTCGTCTCGAGTGACCGCTGCCTGAGCTCCTGCAGCTGCGCGGACAGATCGCGCAGCGGTTTTTCGAACTCCAAGACGTACGCCGGAGACTCCATCGGACAAGGCTAGGGGTCTGGTTTCGCGGCTGTCAACGGAGGGGCGGCGGGGGGGGAGGCGCCTTCAGTTGCTCCTTCCAGCCCTGCATCCGCGCCTGGGCCCCAAAATGCTCCGCCCGCGGCTTGTCGCCGCGTTCCATCCAGATCCGGGACAAGGTGGTGTTGATGAACAAGTCCGCCGGATCGAGGGCGTGAGCCCGTTCGGCCGCCACGAGGGCCTCGTCGAGGCGCCGCAGCGAGAACGTCACCTCCGCGAGGGCATGCCAGGCGGCGAAGGAGGCCGGGGCGGCGGCGGTGGCGCGGGCGAGCTTCGCCAGGGCGGGGTCGTTGTCGCCCGCGGCGAAATCCGCCGTGGCCTCCTCGATCAGCGCCTGCAGTTCGTCGTCGTTCATCCAAGTCAAGGTGACGCTGGACCGGCGAAAGCCAAGGCTGGGCCGGCGTCCCCGCGGCCGGCCTTCAGAGGATCAGCATCGCGTCGCCGTAGCTGAAGAAGCGGTATTCGCGGTCGATCGCGGCCTGGTAAATCTCGCGCAGCCAGTCGACGCCCATGGTGGAGCCGGGGGTCAGGAAGGCCGCCACGAGGCACAGCAGGGTGGACCGGGGCTGGTGAAAATTGGTGATGAGCGCATCGACCCCGCGGAATTCCCGGGGCGGAACGATGTAGATCCCGGCCTCCGCCACGCACGGTTGCGGCAGGGGGGCGGGGTGCCGGGCGAGGAAATCCTCGATGGTCCGGACCGAGGTGGTGCCGACGGCGATCCGCCGTCCGGCGAGCGGGGGGAACAGGCGCGCCTGGGTCGCGACCGGGATCTCGTAGACCTCACGGTGGATGGCGTGGTCCTCGACATTTTCGGTGGCGATGGGTTGGAAGGTGCCCAGCCCCACGTGGAGCGTGAGGTCGGCCGTCCCGACGCCGGCCGCGGCGAGCCGGACGAGCAATTCCGGGGTGAAGTGGAGGCCCGCCGTGGGCGCGGCGGCGGCGACCTGCCGCGCGGGCTCCGCGTAGACGGTTTGGTAGCGTTCCCGATCCGGGAAGGCACCCTCGCCGGTCTCCCCGGCGGCGACCCGCGCCCGTTCGATGTAGGGTGGAAGCGGGACGGCGCCGATGCGGTTGGCCACGGCCGTCAACGGTTCGCCCGCCGCGGTGCGGAAGACGACCTCGGCCGTTCCGTCCGGCATCCGGGCTTCGATCCGCCCGGTGAATTCCCCGCCGGGCGCGGCGAAGCTGGCCCCGGGGGCGAGCTTGCGCCCCGGGCGGACCAGGCAGCGCCAGCGCTCGCCGCCGCCCAAGGGCTGGAGCAGCAGGCACTCCACCTGGCCGCCGGTGGGCCGGCGGGCCCGCAACCGGGCGGGCAGGACCGCCGCATTGTTGCGCACGAGGAGGTCCCCCGGGCGCAGGTACTCCCCCAGTTCCGCGAAGGTGCGGTGCGCGAGCTGCCGCGACGCCCGGTCCACCACCAGCAGGCGGGAGGCGTCGCGCCGTGACGCCGGCGTCCGGGCGATCAGGCGCTCCGGGACGGGGAAATCAAAGCAGGAGGTCGGGAGCGGCGGCACGAGCCCCGCGAGCAAGTTGCTCCGGATCGCGGTGTCCAGCCCCGAACGCCCCCCGGCTCAAGGGACCGGGGTCAGGATGATTGCCCGGCTGAAGCCGCCCTTGAGCGCGTTGGCCACGATCTGCCCGGAGTTGTTGATGCCCACCAGGCTCGTGATCAGCCAACCCGCGCCCGAAACTGGGTCGAGCAGCGGCTGAATCTCGCGGGGCACGCCCTGGAGCCAGACCACGCTGGTGCTGGCTTCGATCTGCCAAGTCCCCGGGATGCCGTAGGTGCTGGTGCCGATGACCACACCCGCGTTGTTGACGCCGTTGGCCGAGCCTTGGTTGTCGCCTGCGAGCACGGGCAGGTCCCGGAGGGTCCACGCCGTCCCCGCCCGCGACCAGAGCAAGGGAATGGAGCTGAACGCCGGGTGTCCGGTGCCCACGATCGTGGTGCCGTCGTCGCTCAGGGCGTTCGCGGAACTGCTGGTGAACTCAGGCCGGGAGGGCAGGACCTGCATCGCGCGGGCGCCGGTGTTGTCCCAGAAGGCGGCCAATTGCCGCAGGGTGCCCCCGCTCTGGTAACCGACACCCTGGCCGTTGCCATTGAAGCTCAGCGGCATCCCCGGGCCGCCCAAAATGGTCTGCGTGTAGCTGCCGGCCTTCTTGGGATTTGGCGTCCACATCCCGCCCATCCAGTCGGCACTCTTGCTGCCGATGAAGTAGCCGTAGATGCGACCCGCGGTGTCGACGCGCAGGACGTGGGTGTTGCCTCCATTGTTGGGGAACACGTTGTAAACGCTGGCCCCGATGCGCACCATCCCTTGGGGGCGGAAATCCCCGGTGTCCCCGTCGCCGACGATGATGCCGGTAGTCGGATGGATGAAGGTGGCGGTAGAATACTGTCCCCGCTTCGGCAGGGTGCCCAGCGCGTTCAGGGCCCCCCCCTTATAGACCCAGCCGCGCTGCGTCATGTTGGGGATGGTCGGCTCGCTGTAGCCCGCGACTTGCCCCGCGTCGTTGATCGAGATGGCAAAGCCGTTGGTGTGCCCAGCGAGTACGCCGATCTCGGTCACCTGATACGCCGACTGCGCGGCGAGCGGCGCGACGGCCCCAAGGGCGAGCAGGGCGAGGGAGGGAAAAGGCCGGCGGAACACCGCGGCGCGAATGGAACAGGCGATCTCGGACATAAGGATCGGATGGAAGTGGAGGCCGAGTGGGGTGAGCCCCGCGGCAAGCTCCTTTAGCCGGTGGCGTACCATCTAGTTCCAAATGGGATTATAAAATCCAGAAACCATTAAAAATGAAACAGATAAAACTTATAGAAAAGGTCCTGCACCAGGCCTTTCCCTTGGGAAAATGTAAAATCGATCGACACTCCGGACGGCCGGCGCGTCAGGTGGACGGCAGACTGCACTCGGCCGCAAACCCCGCCCGCAAGGCGGCGGGATCCACGCCCTGGGCCCGCAGCGTGCGCAGGGCGAGCGCATCGTGGCGCTTGGCGAGGCGCCTGCCGTGCGCATCCCGGACCAGCGGCAAATGCCGGTAGCGCGGCACCGGGGCCCCGAGTGCCTCCACGAGCAGCAGTTGGCGCAGGGTGCTCCGGAGGAGGTCTTCTCCACGCACCACTTCCGTCACGCCCAACTCCGCGTCGTCCACGGCGCAGGCGAGTTGGTAGCTCGGGGTGTCGTCCTTGCGCCACACCAGGAAGTCGCCGAAGTCCCGCCCCGCCACCGCCACCTGGGGCCCGGCGGCGCCGTCGAGGAACCGGAGCTCGCGCCCGTCCGGAACCCGGAATCGCCAATTCACGGTGATCCGTTCCCCGAGGGGCGGCGGGGTGGCGCCCTCCGGCGGGCGGAACGCCGGCGGGTACACGGGTTCGTCGTCCGGCCCGCCCTCGTGCGGCGCGGACGAGGCTTCGAGCACGTCGCGGCGGGTGCGGAGGCAGGGGAAGAGCAACCCGGCCGCGTGGAGCCGCTCAAGGGCGGCCCGGTGGCGCGCGCGCCGCGCCGTTTGCAAGAGCGGCGGTCCGTCCCAGTCCAAACCGAGCCAGCGGAGATCCTCCTCCGCGGCGGCGATGAACTCCGGCCGGCAGCGGTCCCGGTCGAGGTCATCGTGCCGGAGCAGCAGCCTGCCCCCGGCCGCCCGCGCGCGCCGGTGCGCTTCCCAGAAGGTCTGCGCGTGCCCCCGGTGCAGCCATCCGGTCGGCGAAGGCGCGAGGCGGCCCACGTAGGGCGGAAGAGAGGAATGGGAGGCGGAAGGCACGGGCGCGCCGGGATTGGTTTGAAACCAAGCAGCCGACGCCTCACCCCTCAACCCCATCCTCCGATGTCAAAGCTCCTCTGCGTCTACTGCGCCTCCTCCGACCGCCTCGACGCCAAGTACCTCAACCTCGCGAGCGAACTCGGCACGCGTCTCGTCGCGGAGGGCTGGGACCTCGTGTTCGGGGGCGGGCGCACCGGGATGATGGGGGCGGTGGCGCGGGCCGTGAAAAAGGCCGGCGGCCGCGTGGTCGGCGTGATCCCCGAATTCATCAAGGTCCGCGAACTCGCCTACGACGAGGCCGACGAGCTGGTCACGGTCATCACGATGCGCGAGCGCAAGCTGCTGCTGGAGACCCGGGCCGACGCCTTCGTCGCGCTTCCCGGCGGCTGGGGCACGCTCGAGGAGATCGTCGAGATCCTCACGCTCCGCCAACTCAATGTCGTCTCCAAACCCTGCGTCCTGCTCAATTTGGACGGATTCTACGATCCGCTGCTGGAGCTCTTCGACCGGATGCAGGAGCAGCACTTCTACAAGGAGTCCAACCGCTCCCTCTACCGCGTGGTGCGGTCGGTGCCGGAGGTTTTCCCCGCGATCGCCGCCGGCGCGGCCCCGGCGGACCCGAAGTGGTACGAGACTCGTTGAGCCGATGCACCGCGGCCCCGTCCTGGCCCTGCTCGCGGCGCATGTGACCCGCGCCGAACCCGGCGCCGAGGCGGCCGCGCTGGCCGAGATCCTCGCCTTCGTGCACACGCAGCCGGATTGCCTGGAGCGCCGCTGCGCGCCGGGGCATCTGACCGGCTCCGCGTGGATCGTCAGCCCTTGCCGTCGTCGCGTCCTGCTCACCCACCACCACAAGCTCGACCGCTGGCTGCAACTCGGCGGCCACGCCGACGGGGATGGCGACCTGCTGGCCGTGGCGCGGCGCGAGGCGGAGGAGGAGAGCGGCCTCTCCGGGCTGCGGGTGCTGTCGCCCGCGCTCTTCGACGTCGACCGCCATTGGATCCCGGAGCGGCCCGGCCAGCCGGGTCACTTCCACCACGACCTGCGCTTCCTGCTGGAGGCCGACCCGGCGGAACCCCTGCGCCTGACCCACGAGTCGAAGGCGCTCGCCTGGGTGGAGCTCGGCGCCGTCGCCGCCCTCAATCCCGAGGCGTCCCTCGCGCGGCTGGTGCGGAAGACCCCGACCGCGGCCGGCTGAACTGGTCCCGCCGCCGATCCTTGCCTCGTGGGGCGGGGCAAGTCATCCCGTGGTTCGCCGGTATTCCGCGCCGTTACCCCCATGCCCCCGTCCCGCCTGCTCGCCGTCCTGCTCTTCTCCGTCCTCGCCGGGATTCCCGGCCTGCGCGCCGCCGCGCCGCCCGCGCCCGCCAACCCGGTCTTCCAGGGCCGGATCGAACGCCTCGATCCCGCCTTCGACGCGCTCGTCGCGCCCGGGGCCGCGATCGAGGTCCTCGCGGAGGGCTTCAACTGGTCCGAGGGCCCGGTGTGGTTCGAGGGCGCCCTGCTGTTCTCGGACGTCCCGGAAAACGTGATCCTGCGCTGGGCGCCGGGGCAGCGGCAGGCCGAGGTGTTCCTGCGGCCCAGCGGACTCCTGACGCCGACGCCCGGCTTCCGCGAGCCCGGCAGCAACGGCCTCGCCCGCGACGCGCAGGGCCGCCTGCTCGTCTGCCAGCACGGCGAGCGGCGCGTCGCGCGGTACGAGGGCGGCCGCTGGGTGACGCTGGCCGACCGCCACGAAGGCCGTCGCTTCAACAGCCCCAACGACCTCGCGCTGCGCCGCAACGGCGACGTCTACTTCACCGATCCGCCTTACGGCCTCGAGAAGCTCAACGAGTCCCCGCTCAAGGAGCAGCCGCACAACGGCGTCTACCGGGTGGAGCCTTCCGGTCGGGTGACGCTGCTCACCGCCAGCCTCACTTTCCCCAACGGCATCGGCTTCTCGCCCGACGAACGCCGCCTCTACGTCGCCGTGAGCGATGGGCGGGCGCCCCGGATCGTGGCCTACGACGTGACGTCCGACGGCACCCTCGCCGGCGAAAGGCTCTTTTTTGACGCGTTGCCGCTCCGGCAGCCGGGGGTGCGCGGCTCCTGCGACGGACTGAAGGTCGACCATCGCGGCAACGTCTGGGCCACGGGTCCGGGCGGCGTGCTCGTGCTGTCGCCGGAGGGCAAGCTGCTGGGCCGCATCCTGACCGGCCAGGCGACCGGCAACTGCGCCTGGGGCGACGACGGCGGCACGCTGTACATCACCGCCGACATGTTCCTGCTCCGGGTGCGCACGCGCGTGCGCGGGGCGGGTCCGGAGTGGGATCAGACCACGCCCGCCTCCCGGAAGCTGTAGTAGCCCTTGCCCAACGGATCGGCCCCTGCGCGGCCCAGGATCACGTGGTCGAGCAGCTCGATGTCGAGCGTCCGGCCCGAGTCGCGGAGGAGGCGCGTGACCTGCACGTCGGGTGCGCTCGGCGCCGGGTCGCCGCTCGGGTGGTTGTGCGCGCAGACGATCGCGGAGGCGCCCTCGCGGACCGCGAGACCGAACACCTCGCGCGGGTGGGCGAGGGTGGCGTGGGCCGTGCCCGAAGTGAGTTCCACGCGCCGCAGCAGGCGGTGCCGGCGATTCAGGCAGAGCACCCAGAACTTCTCCACCTCGAGGCCGGTGGCGAGGGGCAGCAGGTAGTCGCGGACCTGCGTGGGCTGGTCGAGCAGCGGCGCCTCGCCGTGGGGTGACAGCAGCAGCCGCCGGGAGAGCTCGATCGCGGCGACCAATTGCAGGGCCTTCACCGGGCCGAGGCCGCGGAGCCGCCGGAAATCCCCGAGCCGCCAGCGGGCGAGACCGGCGAGCGCGCCCGCCTCGGCCAACACGCGGCGGGCGAGCGCCAGCACATCCTCGCCGCGCGAGCCGTGGCGCAGCAGCACCGCCAGCAGCTCGGCGTCGCCCAAGGCGGCGGGGCCGTCGCGGGCGAGGCGTTCCCGGGGCAGTTCAGCGCGGAGCGGAGGGGACGGGGGCATGAGCCCCACGCTCCGGGGCGCGGAGGCCAGGGGCCAGCCGGGGGCGGACCCGAAAGCGGGGACTCAGTAGTACTTGACGAACCCGTTCCGGCGGAGGCGCTCGAGCCAGCGCTCCTGGCTGGTGCGGCTCATCTGCTGGATCAGCACACGCTCGATTTGATCGCGGACCTCGTCGATCGGCTGGATGCCGGCGAAGCGGCGGTCCTCGGCGTAAAGGATGAACGCGCCCTCGGGCAGCAGGATCGGATCGGAAGCCTCGCCCTTCTTGAGGGCGAAGGCGACGTCGCTGAACTCCTTGCGGAAGTCGGAGCGCTTGAGCCAGCCCCAGTCGCCGCCCTTGCTGCGCTTGAGGTCCTTGGAGAACTGGCGGGCGAGGTCCTCGAACTTCTCGCCGCCCTTGGCGCGCGTGACGATGCCGCGCCCCTGCTCCAGCAGCGTGGCGTCCGTCTCCGTCTCCGTACGGGTGATCTGGATCAGGCGCAGATGAACCTCGTCCTCCCGGTAGAAGCGATCCTTGTTCTCGTTGTAGTAGGTCTCGATCCGGACCGGGCTGACCACGCTCTGCGACTTGCGCTGCTGGCCCTGCATGTAGCTGAAGATGATGTTCTCCTCGATCTCCTTGCGGTAGTCGCGGATCGTCTGGCCCTTGGCCCGGAGGTAGGCGAGGAACTTGGAACGGTCGCCCTCGAAGCGTTCCGCGATCTCGTCCGCCATCGCGTTGTCAATGTACTGGATGGGGATCTGGCGCTTCTCGTCCTTGCGGAACTCCTTCACGATCAGCACCCGGTCGATGAGGTCCTGGATCGCGCTGTCCTGCAGTTGCTCGAGCCGCTCCTGGAATTCCTTCTCGTTGCGGGCCTCATTGCGGAGCTGGGGGAGCAGGGGCCCGATGTACTGCATCACGTCGGCGACGGTGATGATCTTTTCCTCGGCCACGGCCACGATCCCGTTGGCGAAGCGGAGGTTGAGGTTCTGGGCGACCGGGTCGCCGGGGCCGGCCGGGGCGGTCCCCTGGGCGGGGAGGGAGGCGACCGGCGCGGCGGCGAGAAGCAGGCAGGCGAGGCGGCGGCGGAACGTCATGACGGCGGCAGTTGTTCGAGGAACGCGGAGATTTCGCGCAAACGTAGAAGGGGCTTCGGGGCGGTCAACCTTGGAAACCGCGCGCCCACCTGCACCCAATCGTCGCGTCCCCCCGCCCGGCGCAGGCACTTCAGGCGTCCCCCATCGGTCTCGACGGACAGGACTCCCCGCTGCTCCGCGCGGACCCGGATCTCGGTGACGAGCAGGAGGGCCTTCACCTCGTCGCCGAAGCGGCCGAAGCGGTCGCGCAGGTCGGCCTCGATCTGCTTGAGCGCGGGGAGGGAGTCGGCGAGGGCGAGCTTGCGGTAGAAGTCGATCCGCAGGCGCGTCTCCGCGACATAGGCGACGGGCAACCGGGCCTGGATGAGGGCGACTTCGGTCGCCCCGTGGTCCTCGGCGTCCCGCAGCGCGGTGTAGCCGTCCTCGTGACGGCGGGCGCCGCGGGCCTCGGGCGAGCCCTCGCCGACAAACACGAAGTCGAGCTTCACGTTCGCACGCACGGCGGCCGCGGTGCGGTCGCCCTTGAGCCGGGCGACCGACTGGCGGAGCAGCTGGCAGTAGAGTTCGAAGCCCACGCCGACGATGTGCCCGCTCTGCTCCGCGCCGAGGAGGTTGCCGGCCCCGCGGAGCTCGAGGTCGCGCATCGCGATGCGGAAACCGGCGCCGAGCTGGTTGTGCTGGCGCATCGCGGTCAGGCGCTGGCGGGCGATCTCCAGCAGCCGCGTGTGCCGGTGCAGGAGCAGGTATGCGTAGGCCTGGTGCCGGAAGCGGCCGACGCGTCCGCGCAACTGGTAGAGCTGCGAGAGCCCGAAGCGATCCGCGCCCTCGATGATGATCGTGTTGCTGTTCGGGATATCGAGCCCGCTCTCGATGATCGTCGTCGCCAGCAGCACCTGATGCCGGCCCGCGACGAACTCCGTCATCACCCGCTCCAGCTCCGCCGCCTCCATCTGCCCGTGGCCTACGCCGATCGCCACGCCCGGCAGCAGTTGCCGCAGCCGCGCGGCCACGAGGTCGATCGTCTGCACGCGGTTGTGCAGGTAAAACACCTGCCCCCCGCGCCGCAGCTCGAACTGGATCGCGTCCACCACGACCTGCTCGTCGTAGGTCTTCACGATGGTCTGGATCGGGTGGCGGTTGACCGGTGGCGTCTCGATGACGCTGAGGTCCCGCGCCCCCGTCAGCGCCATGTAGAGGGTGCGCGGGATCGGGGTCGCGCTCATCGAGAGGACGTCGACCGTGGCGCGCAGGCCCTTGAGGGCCTCCTTGTGCTTCACGCCGAAGCGCTGCTCCTCGTCGACCACCACCAGGCCCAGCTCGCGGAACACGACGTCCCCCTGGAGCAGCCGATGCGTGCCGATCAGGATGTCCACCTGGCCGGCCGCGGTCGCCGCGAGGACCTGCCGCGTCTCCGCCCGCGAGCGGAAGCGGCTGAGCATTTCGATCGCCACCGGGTACCCGGCCATCCGCTCGCGGAAGGTGTTGAGGTGCTGCTGGGCGAGGACCGTGGTCGGCACCAGCAGCGCGACCTGCCGGCCGGCCTGCACTGCCTTGAACGCGGCGCGGATCGCGACCTCCGTCTTGCCGAAGCCGACGTCGCCGCAGATCAGCCGGTCCATCGGCCGCGCGCGCTCCAGGTCCGCCTTGGTCTCGCGGATGGCCCGGAGCTGGTCCGGGGTCTCCGCGTGCGGAAACGAGGCCTCGAACTCGCGCTGCCAGTCGTTGTCCGGCGGGCAGGCTTCGCCCGGCTGCGCCTCGCGCGCGGCCTGCAGGCGCAGCAGCTCCGCGGCCAGGTCGACCGTCGACCGTTCCGCCGCCTGCCGCGCCTTCTCCCACCGGCCCGAACCGATCCGGCCCAGCTGCGGCCGCGTCTTGGTCAGGCCCACGTAGCGGCTGATGAGGTGTGACTCGGTGAGGGGCACGTGCAGCGTCACCTGGTCGTCGAACTCGAGGGAGATCACCTCGCGCTGGCCCTGCGCGGTATCGAGCCGGGTGATGCCCCGGAAGTGGGCGATGCCGTGCTGCAGGTGCACGACGAAGTCGCCCTCCACGAGCTCCGCGAAGTCGAGCAACTGGTCCACCTGCGCCCGGTGGGCCACGGCCCGCCCCGGCCCCGCGGCGCGGCGCGGCCGCCGCCGGCCGAAGAGTTCCGTCTCGGTGACGACCACCCGGGCCCGCGCGGCCGCCGCGCCCGCCCCGGCCCGCCGCCGGCGCCCCGGGGCCCCCGCGGGCAGGGCCAGCGCGGCGTCCGGCCGGGCGGTGATTCGGAACCCCTCGTTCAAGGCGCCCCGCCACCAGCGGGGCCGCAGCTCCTTCCCGCCCGGCGCCGCGGCCAGCAGTTCCCGGGCGCGCTGCTCCTCGCCCTCCTTGGACATCACCACGGCGACCTCGGCCCCCGCGCGGCCCCAGGTCGCGACCAGCGCGAGGAATTCCCCGCGCGCCTCCTCCTCGGCGGCCAGCCGTTCCTGCGCGATCAGGCCCTCGCCGGGCGTGCGCCGGTGGTGCGACAGGGCCTCCGTGTCCCACGTCACCTCCTCGGCCGTCCCGCCCAGCAGGCGGCTCGCCTCGTCGAGGTCCCCGAGGCCGTTCACCCCGGCGCACTGGGCGGCCAGCGCCGCGAGCGGGTCGGCGCCCCCGGCGGGCAGCAGCGCGGCCAGCTCGGCCTCCAGCGTCGCGGCCTCCACCAGCACGAGGCGCGCGGTCGCGGGCAGGTAGCCGGCCAACCCGGTCACCGACGTCGCGAGACGCACCCGCGGCGAGGCCGGCACCGTGACGCTCTCGACGGCGTCCCCCGAGCGCTGGGTCACCGGGTCGAAGCGGCGGATCGACTCGATCTCGTCCCCGAAGAAGTCGACCCGCAGCGGCGCGGAGGCGGTGACGGGGTAGATGTCGACCAGGCCGCCGCGGACCGCGTAGTGCCCGGGGGCCTCGCAGACGGCCTCGCAGTCGTAATCGAGCCGGCGCAGTTCCGCGAGCAGCGTCTGGAAGGGCAGGGTGGCGCCGCGGGTCAGCGTGAGCTCCTGCCGGGCGAAGGCCTCGAGCGCCGGCACGGGCTGCAGCAGGGCCGCGGGGGTCGTCGTGACCACGAGGGTGTCGGGCGTGGTGGTCAGGCCGCGGATCGCGCGGAGGCGCGAGAGCACGGCGAGGCGGTCGCTGGACGCGGCGAAGGCCTCGCGCATTTCCGCGGTCTCCGGCACCGTTTCGGGGAACACCAGGGCGGCGAGCGGCGCGGCGGCGCCGAGGGCGCGGTGGAAGAAGGCGGTGTCTTCCGCGAGGAGTTCGGCCTCGCGCAGGGTGGGGGTGACGACGAGCCAGACGGGGGCGCGTTCGCGTTGGGTGAGCGCGGCGAGCACGGCACCGCGGGCGGGGGGGCAGACGCCGGTGACGCGGCGGACGGGCGGTGATTCGGCCATCGGGCGGCGGCGGGAGCCCTCAGGTGGCCGCGAGCGCGGCGCGGGCGGCGGCCTTCTCGGCGGCCTGCTTGGAGGAGCCGCGGCCGGTGCCGAGCGGCTGGTCGCGGAGGTAGACGGTCACGGTGAACGTGCGCGCGTGGTCGGGCCCCTCGGTCGCCACCACCGCGTAGCGGAGGGCGTCGTTGCCGTGCACCGGCTGGATGCGTTCCTGCAGGCGGCCCTTGGCGTTTTCGGCCTCGTCGGCGGCGAGGCGCGGGCCGAGCGGGCCGTAGAGGGCGTGGACGGCGCGGCGGGCGCCATCGAGACCGGCCTCGAGGAACACGGCGCCGAGCAGGGCCTCGAGGGCATCGGCGAGGGCGGCGGGGCGCGCGCGGCCGCCGGCGGCCTCCTCGGAGGCGCTGAGCCGCAGCGCGGCGTCGATCCCGGCCTCGCGGGCGAGCCCGGCGAGGCAGGCGCCGTTCGCCAAGGTCGCGCGCCGGCGGCTGAGTTCACCCTCGCGGTCCGCGGGGAAGGCCTGGAACAGGGCCTCGGTCAGGACCAGCTGCAGCACGGCGTCCCCGAGGAACTCGAGGCGCTGGTTGGTCTCGGGCGGGACCGGTTCCTGGCGGAGCGACGGGTGGGTGAGCGCCTGCGCGAGGAGCGCGCGGTCGCGGAAGACGTGGCCGAGGCGGACCTCGGGCGGGGTGGCGGCGACGCTCATGAGCTGGCGCTCGCGTAGCGGCGGAGCCCGCGGTGGAAGATCACGATGGCCAGGCCGAGCCAGAGCGCGGCGAACCCGGCGAGCCCGAGCGCCCAGACCGGCTCGAAGCCGTGCAGGAGCACCCGTGCCGGGGCGTTGCTGACGACGACGACCGGCAGGAGCCACACGAAGATCACCTCGGCCGCGCCGCGGAACGCCTCGCGCGGCATCCGGGAGAATTCGATCAGGCTGAAGTAACCGCCCTCCACCCCCTGGGCGCTGGTCAGCCAGAAGACGCTGGCGGTGGAGAGCAGCAGCACGCTGTAGTGGATCACCAGGCCGCAGCCGACCAGGAAGGCGTAGAGCGCCAGTTGACCGGGGCCGGGCCGGAGCCCGAGCTCCCCGGCCGCATAGATCACCAGCCCGAGCGCGATGACCGAATTCGCCAGCCCGTCCGGGTCCAGCTTCCGCGTCGAGACCATGAACATCACGCTGCCGGGCTGGGCCAGGAAGAAGTCGAGGTGCCCGTTGCGGACGTTGCGCCCGAGGTCGTAGAGGCCGCTCCAGAAGAACCCCATCAGCAGGCGCTGGATGAGCAGCGACGTGCCGAGAAGCAGCAGCATCTCGGCGCGGTTCCAGCCGGCGATCGAGTCGGTGTGCCGGTAGATGACCTCCACCAGCAGCAGGTTGACCCCCATCCAGAAGAGCTCGACCAGGGACCAGATGAGGACGTCCCCGCGGAACATCAGCGCCCGGGTGAGGGAGTAGCGCGCGCTGGCCGCCCAGACGCGCAGGTGTTGCGCGAGCGCGTTCATCCCCCGACGGCGGTGTGGCGCCGCAGCCCCCGGACCCACAGCGCGTGCGCCAGCAGCAGCAGCAGCACGACCCACCCGGCCTGGAGGGCCAGACCCTCGGCCGTCTCGGCCGGACCGATGCGGCCGGTGAGGATCGCGGCCGGGAAATACATCTGGTAATAGAAGGGCAGGAAGCGGGCGGCCGCGTGCAGCGCGGGCGGGAGCAGGTCCAGCGGGAAGATCTGCCCGCCGAGGATGGCTTCCACCGCCATCGAGAGCACGACGAGGCCCTGGATTTCCAGGAACCAGAACGTCATCAGCCCGAAGCAGTAGGCGATGGTGAACTGGACCAGCGCGGAGAGCACCAGCGCCGGCACCGCCGCGGCGAGGCGCCAGGGCTCGCTGGGAAACACGAGCGTGTCGTGGATGAAGGGGTAAGCCGCGGCGAGCGGCAGCAAGATGAGGGCGCCGGAGACCAGCCGGGCGGCGGCGAAGATGCTCAGGCGGTAGAGGAAGTAGTTGATCGGCTTGAGCAGGAACTGGTTGATCAGGCCCATGCGGATTTCCTCGCTGATCTGGTAGTCCTCGTTGAAGGCGCTGATGAGGAACTGCAGGAACAGGATCGTGGTGAAGTAGGTGAGCGTCTGCCGCAGGTCGAAGCCGCCCACCTGGTCCTTTCCGGCGAAGGCCGCTCCCCAGAGGATGAAGACGGCCGCGAGGTGAAACAGGGAGAAGAACCCGCGCACGGCGAAGTTCCACCGGTACACGAGGCTGCCCTGCAGCCCGAGCAGGAACGCTTGGCGGTACTTGCCGGCGGCGCGCAGCATCGCGGGCCTCAGGGCTGCAGGCCGAAGCGGGCCACGACCTCGTCGGCCAGACTCCGGTAGGCGGTCGAGCCCAGGCCCTGCGGATCGTAGGCGAGGATCGGTTTGCCGAAGCTCGGCGCCTCGCTCAGGCGGATGCTGCGCGGGATCAGCGTCTCGAAGACCTTCCCCGGCAGGTGCTGGCGGACCTCCTCCACCACCTGCCGCGCCAGCTTGGTGCGGCCGTCGAACATCGTCATCACGACGCCGCCCAGCTCCAGCCGATCGTTGACGTGGGCCGCCTTCAGCCGCTCCACGTTGCGGAGGATCTGGCCGAGGCCCTCGAGGGCGAGGTACTCGCACTGGAGCGTGATCAGCAGGTAGTCGGCCGCCGCGAGGCTGTTCATCGACAGGAGGCCCAACGCGGGCGGACAGTCGATGAGGATCACGCGGTAACCGTTCGAGTCCCGCACCGGGTCGAGCACCCGGCGCAGCCGCGCAAGATAGTCCTCACCCTGCGCCAGCTCGATTTCCGCGGCGGCGAGATCCTCCTCGCTCGGGATCAGGGCGAGGCACTCGTGCGCCGTCGGCGTGATCATGTCGAAGGCCGAACCTTCCCCGTGCAGCGGCCCGTACAGGCTGCGCCCCGCCTGCTTCTCCACGCCGACGGCACTGGTCGCGTTCGCCTGCGGGTCCAGGTCCACGAGGAGGGTGTGGATCTTCCGCTCGGCCAGCGCCGCGGCGAGGTTGACCGCGGTGGTGGTCTTGCCGACGCCCCCCTTCTGGTTGGCGATGGAGAATACGACGGTGGGCATGGCTGTAGGGGCCCTGATAGGCGGTGCCGCCCGCGGCCGCAAGCGCGGCCTCGCCGCTTCCCGCTCGCGCCCGTCCCCCGGGCGCGCTTCACTCGGCGGATGGAAACGCCGCGGGTCGAGCTGGGGCCGCCGTTCGCGCCCGCCCCGCCGGAGGCATTCTCCGGCGCGGTGATTTTGCCCGAAGGCGAGAGGCTCCACGTGCGTCCGATCCGCCCCGCGGACGAGCCCCGGCTGGCACGGTTCCACGCCGGCCTCTCCGACCGGAGCGTTTACCAGCGGTACTTCCGGCCGATTCCCCTGGCGCAGCGGGTGCGCCATGCCCGGCTCAGCCGCCTCTGCTTCGCCGATTTCCGGACGGAGATCCCGCTCATCGTCCTGCGCGGAGCCGGTCGACCGGACGAGGAGATCCTCGCCGTGGGCCGTCTCCACCGGGACCCCGGCCGGCCCGAGGCGGAGTTCGCCCTCGTGGTCGCCGACGCGTGGCAGCGGCGCGGAGTCGGCGACCAGCTCCTCGCCCGGTTGGAGGAGGCCGCCCGCGCCGCGGGCTGCACGCGCCTGACCGGCACGTTGCTGGCGGAGAACCTGCCGATGCAGCGGCTCTGCCACCGGCGCGGCTTCACCCTGCGCCCGGGCAGCGGCGGCGAGGTCACCGCCGAACGCACCCTGGTCCCGGCCGCGCGGCCAGCCTGAGCCGCCGCCGTGGTTCAACCGTCCCCGAGGCGCGACCAGACGGCGGTCAGGCGCTCGCGCAGCAGGCGCGCGCTCGCCGGCGGCAGGACCGCGGGGGTGAGCGGGACGTTCTTGGTGTCCTCGCGGTCGAGCTGGCCGGGCAGCCGGCCGTACTTGTAGTCGCGTTCCAGCCCGCCGTCGGCGGCGAGGCGGACGCCAGGGAATTCCTTCCGCGGCACCGAGAGGTAGAACTGATCGCGCGCCATCACCGGGCTTTCGCCGGCCCCGAGGCGCAGGCGGGCGCGGGCGAGTTCGCGGAACAATTCCCGGGCGGTGAGGGTGGCGGGATCGACGAAATTGGGACGGGAAGAGACGACGTCGCGCCAGGCCGGATCCGCGGCAAGTTCCCCGAAGGCCCGCTCGATCTCCGACTTCGCCAGGGGATAGTGGGTGCAGCCGAGCACGACCGTCTCGAGCGGCCGGCCGGGACGCAGTTCACGGTAGGCCTCCGCCAGGGCGCGGACCTCGCGCCGGGCGTAGACGGCCACCGGTTCCGCGAAGGCCGCGTCGCCCTCGATCGCCCCCGCGAGCGTCGCGCTGCCCTGCTGGGCGATGGGCGGCGGCCCGAAACCCGCGCGGCCGAGGGTGGCGCCAATGGTGCGCGGATACACCCCGCTCGCGCAGGTCCCAACCGTCGCCATCACGCCGATGCCGCCGGCCGGGTTGGTCTCCAGCACGCCGCGGGCTCCGGCCTCCACCACGCCGACGACGATGACCGGGATGCCCCAGGCCGCGACGGCCGCGCGGATGTCCTCGAGGCCGTAGGCCGTGGCGGTGTTGCAGGCGATGACGATCGCCTTGACCGGCGGCTTGGCGAAGTGTGGCGCCTCACCCTCGGCGGGCCAGGCGCGCCGGCCGAGGAGGAAGATCGTGTCCTTGAGGATGAGCTCGCGCAGGTAGTCCGTGCGGCCCGCGGCCCCATAGTTGCCGTACGGCATGTTCGCCTGGTCCCCGAAGTAGATGAAGCGTTCCGCCGCGAAGTCCGGCACGCCGTCCGGACCGGGCGCGAGGGTCTGGTTGTTGCACGCGTCGAGGGTCAGGATGGCTTCGAGCACGGTCAGGCCCCCGATCCCGGAGTCGAAGACCCCGATCGGCAGGCGGCGCACGGCGGCGGGATCCGTCCAGGCGCCGGCGTCGAACGTGAAGGCGGCACGGCCGTCGCCCGCGGCGCGGCGGACGAGGGCGCTGGAATCCGCGCCCGGCGCGGCGGGGGCGAGGAAGGCGAGGAGCAGGGTCGGGAGCAGGCGCATCGTGGATCGAGAGGCTAGGGTCCCGCCGGGCGGCGGGCAAGCGGGGGCGAAAAAAAGCCCCCCGCGCGGGCGGGGGGCGGCAGACTCACTTCTTGGCCGGGGCCGGCGCGGCCGGGGCGGCGGCGGGCGGCGACTTGATGTCGAGCAGTTCGACGTCGAAGACGAGGGTCGAGCTCGGCGGGATCCCGGGGCGGCCGTCGTCGCCGTACCCGAGCTGCGGGGGCACGTGGAGGCGGATCTTGCCGCCCTTGTTCATCTTCTGGATGCCCTCGGTCCAGCCGGGGATGACCTGGTCGAGGGGGAACTCGGCCGGTTCGCCGCGCTTGATCGAGCTGTCGAATTCGGTGCCGTCGATCAGCTTGCCCACGTAGTGAACGCGCACGGTGTCGGTGGCCTTCGGGGCGGGGCCGGGACCGGCCTGGGTGATCTCGTAGCGGAGGCCGCTGGGCAGCTCCACCACGGCCTTGTTCTCGCGCAGCTTGGTGAAGTACGCCTCGTTCACCGCCGAATTCTTCGTCTTCAGCTTCGCGGTGTAGGCGTTCTGCTTCTTCTGCATGAAGTCGTCCATCAGGGGCCCGATCTTCTCCAGTTCGTAGGGGGAGTCCTTGCCGGCGGCGGCCGAGCGGAAGCCCTTGATCAGCGTCTCCAGCTCCTCGCCCGAGAACTCAAGCTCGCCGAGGCCGACGCGCTTGCCGATGAACCAGCCGAATTCCTCGAGGATCTGGGCGTCGGTGAAGGTGGGCTTGGCGGCGGCGGCCGGGGCGGCGGCCCCGGGAAGGGTGACCTTGGCCTCCTGCGCGGCGAGGGAGCCGGCCCCGAGGAGGGCCAGGCTAAGAAGGGGGAGGGACGGGAACGTCATGGTTCGAGGTGGGTGGAAGGAGGCGCGGGCGCACGGGGCGGTCCGCGGAGGCCGGAAGGGGTGTCAGCCGCCCCCGGTGAACGCAATCCCGTTCTCCCCGCTTGTCCCGGCGTACCCGCGGGTCCACGGTGCGGTCCGATCCCCGATGCATCCCGAGCACTTCTGGACGAGTCCCGACGGCCAAATCCTCACGGTCAGGAGCAAGGACGAGCGGGCGGTGCGCCTCACGCTGGCCTTCTGGCCGCGCCATCCGGCCGAGCTGGAGGCCCTGCGCCCGCTCCTGCCGCGCCTGCGCTTCTCCCTCCGCAGCTCGCTCGCCCGGATCGGACTCGAGGTGACCCTGCGCGGCCCCCTCCGCCTCGAGGGCGGCCGCCTCGAGCTCGATGCGGAGGCCTTCCTCTACGACCCCAGCTTTCCCCACGCGGCCTATTGGAAAAAGCTCCTGCGCGTCGGCGCGCCCGCCGGCCGCCTCTACCACGCGCCGGCCGCCGCCAAGCTCACCACCGCGGAGATCTGGGACGCGCTCAAGGCCAACCTGCTCAAGCTGCCCAACACCATCAGCATCGACTCCGAGGGCCGGGTCTACCTCACCCCGCACCACGTCGTCTACACCCTCAGCCCCAAGTTGCAGCGGGACGACCTGGAGCGCGTCGTCTCCGGCGTGCTGGGCCGGGGCTTCCTCGACCGCGTGCAGGTGCGCCGCGAGGCCGCCCCGCTGACCATCGCCCCCCGCGCGGGCGTCCTCACCAGCTGCTCGATGTACCTGAAGGAGCACTACGTCGTGCTCAACCAGGGCGAGGGTAACTTCGGCATCCACACCAGCGCGGTCCTGCTCGACCCGGTGAAGACCTTCGGGACGAACGTGATGCTCGAGATCTACAACCCCGGCGCGCAGCCGGTGGTCAACCCGCTCGTCTCCGTCGAGGTGTTCCGCGCGCCGCAGGTGGAGGATCCGGAAGTGCGGACCCTCGCCCGCAAGCGCACCCGTCTGCTCGCGACCGCCGCCGGCCTGTTCAAGGCGATGGATGACTGCCCCGCCTGCGTCGCCGAGGAGGCGCGTCCCCGCACCCGGCTGTCCGTCCGCGGCCAGTCCGGGGCGGTCGACAACCGCGCGCTGGTGGTGCGCGCCGGTGGGGATGTCCGCCGGCTGCTCGAAGCGAAACGGAGCTCCCTCGGCCATCGCACGATGATCCAGGCCCTCGACGCGGCCGAGCCCGGCGCGGACACGCTGGTCACGGAATATTTCCCGGGCCTGATGGAGCAGGTGGAGCTCTTCGCCCGCCTGCCCGAGCTCGGCCTGCGGCGCCTCGTCTTCCGCCAGGCCTCGCGCACCCACGGCTACTTCTTCTCCAGCCACGCCCACGGGCGGCTGGACACCCTCCGGTCGCTGGGCATCGACACCTACTGGTACGACGAGACGACGCGCGACCTGTACGTCCACACCTACAAGCGGGAGCGCGGCTTCTTCGTGCGCGAGGAGATCGCCCGCCGCTTCAACGAGTCCACCATCCTCGCGTTCTACGGCTCCGCGGTGAACCTCGACCCGGTCGACGCCGGCCGCATCGCCGCCCTGGTCGACAAGGTGACCGGCTTCATCGGCCACAATCTCGGCGTGCTCACGGGTGGCGGCGGCGGCGTGATGCGCCTCGCCACCGAGCAGGCGCGGGCCAAGGGCGCCCTCACCGGCGCGTGCTTCCTGCAGCTGGAGGCGCAGCCTCCGGAGTTGGGGGTGGATTTCTTCAACACGTTTCAGGAGGACTCCCGCCACTTCCGGCAAAAGTGGTTCGAGGCGGCGGACTTCTGCGTGTTCAACGTCGGCGGCGTCGGCACCCTCGAGGAGGTCGGCATCGAGCTCTGCAACCTCAAGCTCGGGATCCGCCCCCGCGTGCCCTACGTCTTCTTCAACGCCGAGTTCTGGGCGGACCTGCGCCGCCAGCTCCGCGTGATGATCCGGCAGGGCCGCGCGCCGGCGTGGATGACCGATTACATCCTGTTCACCGACGATCCCGACGAGGTCGTGGCCTTTTACCGCCGCAAACTGCAGGTGCTCTGACGCCGCGCCAAATTGGGGGTTGCGCCACCCCGACCCCTGCGCATCGTCCGCGTCGGCCAGGTGCCATGCATGGGCAGGCGCGTGAACTCCGCCAGGACCGGAAGGTAGCAACGGT
>JBMTAG010000018.1:0-50388 GCA_049428505.1 Opitutaceae bacterium
CGCGGGGGGGGGGGGGGCGGGGGGCGCGGTCGGGCGTGAACTGGGCGTAGAGGATGGGGATCACCACGAGGGTGAGCACGGTGGCGCTGGACAGGCCCACGATGACGGTGATGGCCATCGGGGCGCGGATCTCGGCGCCCTCGCCGAGGCCGAGGGCCATCGGGATGAGGCCGACGACGGTGGTGAGGGCGGTCATCAGGATGGGGCGCAGGCGGGCGCGGCCGGCCTCGACGATGGCCTCCGCCTTGGGCACGCCGCGCTCCCGCAGGACGTTGATGAAGTCGATGAGCACGATGGCGTTGTTGACCACGATGCCGACCAGCAGGATCAGCCCGAGGAACACCATGATCGTCACCGGGATGGCGGCCAGCCAGAGCACCACCACGACCCCGACCAGCGCGAGGGGCACGGTCGTCATGATGAGCAGCGGCTGCAGCAGGGACTCGAACTGGCTGGCCATCACGATGTAGACGAGGAACACGGCGAGGCCGAAGGCGAGCAGCAGGCTGTTGAGGGAGGTCTTCATCTCCTTGTTCTGGCCGGCGAGGCCGTAGGCGAAGCCGGGCGGGAGCTGCACCCCCTCGAGGGCGTTGACGATGTCCTGCGAGACCGCCGACAGGCTGGCGCCGCGGAGATTGCCGGTGATCACCGCGCAGCGCTGCTGGTCGACGCGCCGGATCTCGCTCGGTCCCTCGGTGACGTTGAGCGTCGCGACGGCGGAGAGGGGGATGGGGACGGACCCGTTCGGGTTGACGACGAGCTGCCGCAACTCCTCGAGGCCGAGGCGGTCCTGCTCGCGCAGGCGCACGACGATGTCGATCAGCTGGTCCTCCTGGCGAAAGGCCGTGGCGGTGCGCCCCTGGACCTTGTTGCGCACGAGGTCGGCGACGGCACGAAGGTTGAGCCCGAGTTCCGCGAGGCGGTCGCGCTGGTAAACGACCTGGATCTCCGGGTGGCCGGCCTGGAGGCTGGAGCGCACGTCGACGAGGGAGGGCACCTGCGCGGCGAGGATGGCCTCCACCTCCCGGCAGGTCTGCTTGAGCAGGGTGAGGTCGTGGCCGCGAATCTCGATCTCGACCGGGCTCTTGAAGCTGAAGAGCGCCGGGTACCGGACCTCGAGCTTGAGGTCCGGCAGGTCGTGGAACGCGGCCCGGATGCGCTCGATGAGGGCGACTTCGGTTTCCGGCGGGGAGCCCGGGAGCAGCCGCACGGTGAGGCGCGCGGTGTGTTCGCCGCCGTCGATCGCGGTGTTCGCTCCCTCCTCGACGCCGACGGTGACGGAGGTGCGCGCCACCACCGCTTCGGCGCGGACGACCGCGTCGATGCGTTCCGCGAGCGCGGCGGTGCGGTCGATCGGCGTGCCGATCGGGAGCGTGACGTCGAGGTAGAATTCCCCCTGGTGGACCACGGGGATGAGGTCGCTGCCGACGCGGGGGAGCACCAGGACGCCGCTGGCGGCGATGGCGGCGACGGATCCGCCCAGCACGGCGAAGCGGTGCTGGAGGGCGGCCCGCAGGAGCGGCGGGTACCGGCGCTGGAGCCAATCGTTGGCGAGGGCGAACGCGTGCAGGCCCGAGCGGGTGCCCGGGCCGAGGGTGAAGCCCACCAGGCGACCGAAGCCGAGGAGGACGACCGTGAACGGCAGCAGCGTGGCCTGGAGGGCGGTGCCGGCGAGGCGGAGGCCGAGTTCGGCGGCGGCCCGGGCGAGCTGGAACGCGGCGCCCGCGAGCGCCGGCGCCAGCCGCACCGGGATCCAGCCGCGGGGGCGGGCGACCAGCCAGCGGGCGATGCGTCCAAGGCTGGCGCCGAGGCGCGCCGGGGCGCTGAAGGCGAGCATCCCGGGCCAGACGGAGTCACCGGCGCAGGGGCCGAGCCGATCCGCCGCCGCCCAGGCCGCGAAGCCGGCCCACGCGCGGCCGGCCGCGGCGGGACCGCCGCGGCACAGCAGGCCGAGGCCCGCCAGCGCGCTGATCCCGACCCCGGCGACGGTGAGCCCGGCCTTGAGGGCCGCGGCGAGGAGCACGGCGCCCGCGAGGGCCACCCGCAGCAGCAGATGGCCGAGGAGCCGGAACGGGTACCCGAGGCGGGCGGTGCCCGCGGCGGGGGCGGCGGGAAAGCGGAAGTAGGCGCCGCGGGCCACCTCGGCCCCCGAGGCGGCGAGCCCGGCCGAGCCGCCGGCCACGACCGCGGCCAGCATCGGGATCAGGTAGAGCGCGGCGATCAGGGAGGCGATCTGGGAGAAGACCACCGCCAGGGCGAGGTCGCCGAACATCTGCCCCGCGACGCCCTCGACGAACACGATCGGGAAGAACACGGCGACCGTGGTGAGCGTCGAGGCCACCACCGGCATCGCCACCTCGCTGGTGCCGCGGACGATGGACCGCACCGGGTCGTCGCCCTCCTCCCGGCAGCGGAACACGCTCTCCAGCACCACGATCGCGTTGTCCACCAGGTTGCCCACCCCGAGCGCCAAACCGCCCAGCGAGATGATGTTGAGGGTGATCCCCGAGAGGTGCATCGGGGCGAACGTCGCCAGGATCGAGATCGGGATGGTGAGGCCGATGATCAGCGTCTGCGGCAGGTTCCGCAGGAACAGGTACAGCACGATCACCGCGATCAGACCGCCCTGCACCGCGTTGTCCCGCACCTCGTCGATGGAGTTCTTGATGAAGACCGACTGGTCGGAAAGCACCTGCAGCGAGACGCCCCCGGGCAACTGGAAGGCGAGGAAGTCCGTCAGCCGCCGGTGGTCCAGCAGCCGCTGCGCGCGCGCCCGCTCCGCGGCGCTCCCGGACTCGACCGGGCGTTTCTTCGACGGCGGCCCCTTGGCGCTCACCCGGGCCTTGCCCAACTCCGGCCCGGCCGCGCCTCCGGCCCTCTCCCCGAGGGAAGCGACGTAGCCCTGCTGTTCCGGAGTGCCCAGCAGGGCGGTGCGCACCGTCTCGGCCACCACCAGCACGTTGGCGTCCGCCTCCTTGTAAATCTCGATCTCGACGCTCTCCTCGCCGTTGACGCGCGTGATGACCTGGCGGTCCTCATGGAACCGGGCGACCGTCGCGACGTCGCGCAGGCGGACGTCGACGCCGTTCTGCCGGCCCACGATCAGCTGGCCGATCTCCTCCAGGGAGCGGAACTCGTTGAGGGTGCGGATGAGGTATTCGACCTGGCCCTCGTTGAGCCGGCCGCCGGAGAGGTTGACGTTGCCCTGCTGGAGCCGCTGGGCGATCTGGCCGATGTCGAGCTTGAGGGCGGAGAGCTTGGCCTCCTCGAGCGCCACGAGGAACTGCTCCTCGAGGCCACCCTTGATCTGCACCGCGGCCACGCCGGGCAGGGACTCGATGCGGCGCTTCACCTCCCGCTCGGCGAGGTGGCGCAGCTCGTACAGGGACTGCGGTCCGGAAAGCCCGACGCGGAGGATCGGGTCGAGCGATGGGTCGAAGTGCAGGAGCAGCGGCCGTTGCGCGCCGTCCGGCAGGCGCAGGCGGTCGATCTTCTCGCGGACCTCCTGGGCGACGAGGTCCATGTCCGTCTTCCACTGGAATTCGAGGATGACGTCGGACTGTCCCGCCTTGGAGACGGAGCTGATCGAGACCAGCTTGGGGACGACCCCGAGCTGCTGCTCCAGGGGTCGGGCGACGACATTCTCCATGTCCTCCGGCGCGGCGCCGGGATAGAGCGTGCGGACGGTGAGCGTCGGGTAGCTCATCTCGGGCATCAGCGTCAGGGGGAGACGCTGGTACGAGACGAAGCCGAAGACCGCGACGGCCAGGGTGACCATCAGGATGGCGACAGGGCGTCGCACCACGACGGCGAAGTGGGAGGACTCGGGCGCGGGGCCGGCCGGCGGTTTCATCGGGGGCGGCGGCGGGCGGACGGGCGGGTCACGGGCTCAGGGGCGGGTGGCGGCGCCGCCGTTGCCGGCAGGGGCGGCGGGCAGGACGGGGGCCCCGGGGGCCGTGAGGACGGGCTGGTTCACCGAGCGCGCGAGGGAGCCGTCCTTGAGGCCGCTCTGGCCGAGGACGACGACCGGCGTGCCGACCTCGAAGCCGGAGAGGGCCTCGACGTGCTCCGGGTCTTCGTAGCCGGCGGCCAGCTTGCGTTTCACCACCCGGTCGTTCACCAGCGCGAAGACGTACCGCTCGCCCCCCTCGTACACCACCGCGCGCTTCGCGATGAGCACCGCCTCGGGGCGGGTGTCGGTGATGATGCGCACGTTCACAAAGAGGCCCGGGGGCAGGTCGCCCGGCCGCTCGCCCCGGACGCCCACCGTGACCTTGAAGGTGCCGCTCTTCGGATCGATGACCGGGCTGATGCGCTTGACCCAGCCGCGGAACGTGCGGTCGGGCAGGAATTCGGATGTGACCACGGCCGGCTGGTTCTCGGCGACGACCGGCAGGTAGCGGCCGGGCACGAACACCTTCGCCACGGTCTCGTCGAGCTTCACCAGCGAGAACAGGCGGCTGTTGGCGGAGACCCGGGCGCCGACCTGCGCCTCGCGGGAGGCGACGACCCCGGCGAAGGGTGCGCGCACCGTGGTGTAGGCGTGGCGCAGGCGGGCGCGCTCGTACCGCAAGCGGGCCAGCTCGAGGGCGTTCTTCTGCGTCTCAAAGTCCTGGGCGTTGACGAGCTTCCGCGCGAACAGGTCCTGCGTGCGGGCGAAGTTGCGCTCGAGCTGCTCGAAGTTCGCGCGGCTTTCCTCCATGTCCACCCGCAGTTCCCGGTCCTCGATCTTCAGCAGGGCGTCCCCCTCGCGCACCACCTTGCCCTCCTCGACGAGGATCGCCTCCACCTGGCCCGTGGTCTGCGGGTAGATGTCGACCATCGCCTCCGTCTCCAACGTGGTGTTGAAGGTGAGGAACGCGGAGATGGGTCCGCGCCGCACGAGCGCCGTTTCCACCGGGACCATCTCGGCGGCGGTCTGGCGCTGCCGCTCGCGCTCCGCCTCGCTGGAACGCCGGCCCGAGGCGCTGGCGCCGGAACCGGGAGTGCGCGCCCCATCCTTGGCCGCGGGTGCGGCGGCGGCCGGCGCCGTCTTGGCCGCGGAGGTCGTCGCGGCGGCCGCGGTCGACTTGGGGGTCGCGGGCGCCGGAGCCGCCGGGGGCGGCGTGGGGCTGCAGGCCACCAGCCCCAGCGCGAGCAGCAGCGTGGTCAGGCGGAAACAGGGATGATGGGCGAAGGGACGGGACACAGGGAAAAGGGGCCGGACGGGACCGGGTGCGGGGCGCCCGGAGGGGGCTGGGGACTTCACGCCACGCGCCAATCGGGCGCAAGATTTCGTCGTGACAAAAACGTCAGCCCTAAGCCGGAGGCCGACGGAAGGCGCTGGTGAACGGAAGGGGCGGGCATCGCGCGGGGCGAGACGGCGTCGGGGCGCGCGCGTTACCCGAAAACCGCGGCCCCGTCAGAAAGTCACGCGGTAGGAGGCGCCCAACTCCCGCCCGGCACCGAGCCGGTCATGCGATGCGAGCAGGTCGCGGTCGAGGGCGTTGCGGACGGTCAGGCCGAAGGAATGGGTGCGGTTGGCCGCGCGGAGGCTGTAGCTGGCGCCGAGGTGGACGAGGCCGTAGCCGGGGTACTCGAGGCCGAACCGTTGCCGGTCCGCGTAATAGGCGGTGAAGTCCGAAAGGTAGGCCCAGCTGCCGCTGAGGCTGAGCCCGCGCCACCGGCCCTCGGGAAACGCGTACGCGGCGGACAGGGCGGCGTTGTAGGGTGGGAAGCGGGAGAGCCGGCGGCCCACCTCCTCCGGCAGGTCGGGCGAGGCGGTCGTGATCGCGCGCACGTGGGAGCCGACGAAGGACAGCGAGACCTGGGGCGTGATGCGCCAGCGGCCCTCGAGTTTGCCGCCGGTGAACCGCTCCTCGCCGGCCGCGACCAACTGCGGCTGGGTGTGGTTCGCGTCCTGGAGCGGATCGCCGTAGAGGGGGTTGCGGCGCGAGATGTCGCGGTTGATGAAGGTGAAGGCCGCGGCGGTGAGGTCGAGGCGGCCCCCGGCCACGCGCGCCTTGCTGCCCGCTTCGAAGCCGAAGGTGGTCTCGTTGCCCTGGATCTGGCCGGTGCGGGCGTCGACGCGCGTGGAAGGGTTGAAGGCGGTGCTGGAGGTCGCGAACAGGAGGAGCCGGCTCGGCACCGCCTGGTGATTGATCCCGAGGTGCCCCGTGCGCTCGTCCACCCCGTCCCGGACGCGGGCGAGGTTGGCCGCGACCCCGGGGCGGCGGTCGGAGACGCGCAGGCCGACCAGATCCTGCCGGAGGCCGCCGGTGAGGACGGTGCGGCCGCGGGCGAGGCTCATCCGTTCGCTGACCTCCAGCGCGGTGAAGCGGGTGCGCTCCGCCCGGTCGGCCAGCACGCGGTCGAATCGCGCCCGGTCGTAGCGGACGGCGGTGTAATCGGGGGCGAAGGGGTTGAAGGAGCGCACCGTCGCGGGGAGCGCGTTGCGGGCGGCGACCGGCAGCGCGCGCTCGTCGCGGCGGTTGTCGGCCTCGGTGTGGCTGACGGCGAGGAGCAGCTTGTGCTCCGTGCCCGCGAGGGAGAACCGGGCAGTGGCGTCGGCGCGGGCGACGCGCGCCCACTGCGGCTGCTCGCTGTGGATCGGCTCGCGGACGCCCTCGAAGCGCCCGGTCGCGAGGTTGAGCAGGCCGGTGGTGAACCGGTCCTGCTCGATCCGCCGCCACCACGCCTCGGCGCCGGCGCGCACGATCACCTGCGGGTGCACCCGCGCCTCGAGGATCGCCCCCGCGACCACGCTGCGGCGGCGCACGCCCGCGGCGGGACCCTGCGCGTTGAAGCCCGCCAGCGGCCGGTAGGGCCCCACGATCCGCGCGCCCGGCGCCACCCGGTACTCCGGAATCCCCGCGCCCGGCGTCGCGTGCAACTGCGCGAAATCCACCGCCACCAGGGTGCTCGCGTCCGGCCCGTGCCGCCACGTCACCGCCCCGCTCACCGCCCGCGTCTCCGCGACCGCATGGTCCTCGGGTCCCGCCTTCCGGCTCCAGTCGGCCGCCAGGCGGTGCCACGCCTTTTGCGGGACGGTCAGGCCGTGCCATTCCACGGACGCGGACTGCCGGTCAAGCGAGCCGGCCGCGGCCGAGAAGGTGCGGCTCGGGGTGGTCCGCGGGCGGTTGGTCCAGTAATCCTGGATGCCGCCCGGCGCGCCGCGGCCCAGCACGGGCACGAGCGCCCCCTGGATGACGAACGTGCGGCCGGTGTTGAGGAGGTCGATGCCGCCCTGGCGCACGAAGCCGTTGCTCAGCAGCGGCGTCGGGAACCCGCGGAGGCCGATGCGGCTGTCACCGGTCGCGAGCTCCACCGGCGACGGGTTCGCGATCAGGCCCATCTCGGCGAGCAATTCCGCCCCGGCCGGGTCCTCCTCCAGAGTCTCCGGCGAAAGCAGGTCGCTGGCGAAGACGGGGTCGCGCAGCTGGGACTCGGGCGAACCGAGGGCGGCCGGCTCGACCCCGCGCTCGGGCAGGCGCTCCCGCACCCCCACGGGGGCGAGGACCACGGGCGGTTCCGCGGCGAGCCCGGCCGCCTGGCCCGCGGGAGCGGGCGGATTCGCGGGGGCCCCTTGGCCACGGATCAACGCGGCCCCGGCGCACGCCAAGGCCAGCGCAGCGGACCGGGCGCGACGGGCGGCGCTCAGGCGACGCGAAGACATCGGCGACCAATCTCCGCGCCGGCGGCTCAGTTGTCGCGGGAGAACTGGGTGTTCGCCCGCGGCAGGTCGAGTTCCTTGATCCAGATGTTCCGGTACCGGACGTCGTGGCCCTCGCATTGCAGCTTCAGGCCACCGGGCGTGTCGGTGATCCCCTTGCCGCCGTCGTTGCCGCCATCGATCCCCGAGTTGGCGCCACCCCAGACCTGGTTGATCTCCTGGTTGGCGTGGATCTTCACGCCGTTGAAATACATCGTCACCCGCGCCTTCTCGACCAGCTTGCCGTCCTTGAAGCGCGCCGCGCGGAACTGGATGTCGTACGCGTTCCACTGGCGGAGGCCCTTGTAGAGGAAGTAGGGCGACTCCGTCTCGTTGATCACCGAGCCCATCCCGTGCTTGGTCGCGTCGCCGTCCTGAATCTGGATCTCATAGCGGTTCTGCAGGTAGACCCCGCTGTTGCCGCCCTCGTTCATCACGCAGAACTCCACGTGGAGGCGGAAATCGCGGTAGGCCTTCTTGGTCACGATGTCCGCGGACCCGTAGCGGCCCTTGGGCGCGTTGGGATCGTCCGTCTGGACCACGGTGCCGCGATCCACGGGATCGGGCACGATCTTCCACTTGATCGGGAGGGCGGAGGCGAAACGGGGCCCCTGCCAGTAGGTCCACTTCGCGTCGAGCATCTCGCGGGTGCCGTCCAGGATGACCTCGGCGCCCGGCAGGGGCGGCGCGCCGACGCCCACCGCGCCGTGCGCCGCGGCGGCGAGCAGAAAGGGGACGAAGCGGAGGAGGGCGGACGGGGCGGGGGTTTTCACGCGGGCAGCGAATCGCGGCGCGCGGGGCCTCCGCAAGGGCGAAGTCACTGTCCCGCGATCTCGCGCCACATTCCGCCCAGGTCGATGCGCCGGTCGCGGGAGCGGTTGATCCACTCGACCTCCGCGACCGCCCCCGGCGGCGTGTACCGGATGCCCCAGATCGGATCAAAGGCCTCGGCGGAAAGGGAGTAACGCATGTCCGCCAGCACGGTCGGATCCGCCGGACTGCGCGCGACCCAGTGCTCCGAGAACCAGGCGAACCGGGCGAAGGAACCCCGCGTGTCCCGCGCCCGCTCCGCCGCGGTCAAGTCCGCCACCCCGGCCAGCGGCAGCGACCAGCCCTCGCGCACGGTGACGGTGCCGGTCCAGCCCACGCGCACCCGGTCGCTGTGGATCCGGCCGCCGTGTTCGTAGAGGGTGCGCCAGACCAGCTGGTTGCCGAGCGTCGGCATCACCTCGCGGCGCACCGGGGCGTGGCCGCGGCGCGCGGCGAGTTCGCGCAACGCCACCTCGGCGCGCTCGTGCTGGACGATGCCCAGCCCCAGGTAGGCGAGCGCGACCGCCACGCCGGCGACCGCGGGCGCGGCCGTCCGGCGCCGGAGCGCCCACGCGAGCCCCGCGGCGAGCGGCAGGGTGAACGCGGGATCCACGACCGCGATCCAGTCCCAGCCCGCCCGCTGGTCCGAGAACGGCCAGAGCAGCTGCGTGCCATAGCTGGTCGCGGCATCGAGCAGGACGTGGCTGAGATAGGCCAGGACGGCCACGAGCCACAGGGTCACGCCCCGCCCCCCGGCGCGGGCCGCCGGGCGCAGCAGCCAGGGGAGAATCGCCACGAGCGCCCCCACCGGGACGAAGGCCAGGGCATGGGTGAACCCGCGGTGCGCGGCCACCGCGACCAGCGGATCCGTCGCGCTGCGGATGAAGACGTCGGCGTCCGGCAACACCCCGGCCACGGCCCCGACGAGCGCGGCCGTGCGGCCGAGGCGCCGCCCGCCGGCGACCTGCGCGAGGCTGGCGCCGAGCACGGCGTGGGTGACGGGATCCATGGGCGCGGAGCAAACGCGACGGCGGCCGGTTGGCAAACCGCGGCCGCCCCGCGCCTTGCGCCCCGCCCCGAAGCGGGTTCCCTCCCGGCGATGTCGTCCTGCCCGTTCCACGCCGCCGCCCCGGCCCCCGCCCCCGCGGCCGCCCCGGCGGACGTTGAGACCGAGCTCGCTTTCCTCGCCGAGGCCCATCCGGGCGGGGTGAAGCCGGAACACCGCGCCCGCCTCGCGGCCGCCCTCGCCGCCGGCGCGCCCGCGCCCCTCACCCCCGCGGAGCTGACGTGGGCGGGCCGCATCGCCTGGCGCAACCACGCGCGCTGCATCGGCCGCCTCCACTGGCGGCGCCTCGAGGTGCGCGACCGCCGCGGACTCGAGCACCCCGACGACCTCGCCAACAGCCTCCGGGAGCACCTCGAGCTGGCGCAGGGCGACGGGACGGTGCGCTCGTACCTCACCGTCTTCGCGCCGCCGGACCATCCCGGCGGGCCGGCGCCGCGGATCTGGAACGCCCAACTCTGCGGCTACGCGGGCCACCCGCGCCCCGGCGGCGGCATCCTTGGCGACCCCGCCAACGCCGCCTTCACCCGCCTCGCCCGCCGCCTCGGCTGGGCGCCCCCGGGTGAACCCACCGCCTTCGATCTGCTGCCGTGGATCCTCTCCGGCCGCGACGGGCAACCGCGCCTCTACCCGCTCCCCGCCGGCCTCGTCCGCGAGGTCCCGCTGACCCACCCCACCCTGCCCGCCTTCGCCGCCCTCGGCCTGCGCTGGTACGCCGTGCCCGTGGTCAGCGGGATGCGCTTCCACGCCGCCGGGACGGATTTCCCGGCCGCCCCGTTCAACGGCTGGTACATGGGCACCGAGATCGGCGCCCGGAACCTGGCCGACGCCCACCGTTACAACCTGCTCCCGACGGTCGCCGACCTCCTCGGCCTCGACCGCCGGCATCCCCGCACGCTCTGGCAGGACCGCGCCCTGCTCGAGCTCAACGCCGCGGTGCTGCACTCCTACGCCGCCGCCGGCGTCACGCTCGTCGACCACCACAGCGCCTCCGAGGAATTCCTCCGCTTCTGCGGCCGCGAGGCGGCGGCCGGGCGCGCGGTCTCGGCGCGCTGGGACTGGATTGTGCCCCCGCTCTCGGCCAGCGCCACCCGCGTCTTCCACACGCCGATGCGCGAATTCCCGACGACGCCGGATTTCCACTCCCAGCCGCCGCCCCCGGGGCTGGGTTGACGGTTTTCGCTCGCCCCGTCCGCGCGGCGGGCAAAACCTCGGGCGCCCCCGATGCCCCCGACCTCCCCCGCCCTGCCCCGCAAGGAATTCCTCGGCCTCGCCGCGCTCGGCGCCCTCGGGTTCGCCGCCGGCTGCGCCACCTCCGGCCGCCGCGCCGTCCCGCGCGACGGCATCCTGCGCCACGCCGCGATCGGCGTCGGCGGGATGGGCGGCCGCGACCTCGACCAGCTGCGCAGCCACCCGCGCCTGCGCGTCACCGCCCTCTGCGACGTCGACGCCAAGGCCCTCGCCGCCGCCGCCCGCAAGGTCCCCGGCGCCCGCACCTACACCGACTGGCGCGAGCTGTTCGCGAAGGAGGGCGACGCCCTCGAATCGTGCAACGTCTCGATCCCCGACCACATGCACGCCGTGGTCGCGCTGGCCGCCATCCGCCGCGGGATCTCCGTCTACTGCCAGAAGCCGATGGCGCACGACGTCGCTGAGTGCCGGGCCCTGAGCGTCGCGGCGGCGGCCGCCGGCGTGATGACGCAGCTCGGTACCCAGCACGCCGCCGGCCCGGGCGACCGCCTCGCGGTTCACCTCCTCCGCTCCGGCGCGATCGGCAAGGCGCGCCGCGCCTACCTCTGTTCCAACCGCTCCACCGCCGGCCGCTACCGGCTCGAGGGTCCCCGCCCCGCCACCGGCACCCCGCCCCCGGAGGGCCTCGCCTGGGACCTCTGGCTCGGCAACGCCCCCGCCCGCCCCTACGCCCCCCAGATCTACCACCCCACCACTTGGCGCGCCTGGCAGGACTTCGGCACCGGCTGGTCGGGCGACATCGGCTGCCACATTTTCGACGCCGTCTGGAAAGGCCTCGGCCTCACCGCCCCCCGCACCATCACCGCCGAGGTGCAGGACTCCTGGCGCAAATCGGCCGCCCGCCGCGGCGACACCTGGCCGCAGGGTAACCATATCACCTGGAAGTTCCCCGGGAACGCCGCCACCGAGGGCCCGGACTTCACGGTGGAATGGTTCGACGGCGAATTCTTCCCGCCCGCCGAAGCCCAGGCCATCGCCCGCGACCTCGGCTTCGCCAAGTACCCCGAGGAAGCCGCCCTCGTGATCGGCACGGAAGGCGCCCTGCTCCTCCCCCACACCTCCGGCCCCCGCCTCCACCCGGCCGCGAAGTTCGCCAACCTCACCCGCCCGAACCTCACCGGCCCCAGCCATTACCACGCGTTCGTCGACGCCTGCCTGAGCGGCACCCCTGCGGACTCCGACTTCGCCCGCTCCGGCCCGATGGCCGAGGCCGTCATCCTCGGCACCGTCGCGATCCGCCAGCCCGGCGACATCCTCCAGTGGGACGCCGGCCGCCTCCGCGTCCTCAATTCCGCCGCCGCCAACCGCCTCCTCCGCCGCACCTACCGGTCCGGCTGGGAACTCGATCTCAAGGTCTGAACCCTTCCCCGATGCGCCCCCCCGTCCTGCTCACCCTCCTCGCGCTCGCGCTCCCGCTCCCCGCCGCCGCGCCCAAGAAGGCCGGCCCCGCCGGCCCGCTGCTCAAGATCCGCGTCCAGCAGCTCCACGTGGACAACAACGAGGGCTGCGCGATCGCCGACTTCAACCGCGACGGCAAGCCGGACGTCAGCGCCGGCGAATACTGGTACGAGGGCCCCGCCTTCACCACCAAGCGCAAGCTCCGCCAACTCGAGCCCTTCGGGAAGGACTACGTCACCAACTGCGGCGAGCACGCCCACGACGTGAACGGCGACGGCTACCCGGA
Source organism: Opitutaceae bacterium (assembly GCA_049428505.1). GTDB lineage: Bacteria > Verrucomicrobiota > Verrucomicrobiia > Opitutales > Opitutaceae > ER46. Next base: position 12,499 of record JBMTAG010000018.1, read on the forward strand.
CATCGTGACCGGCGCCTTCATGGATTCGAAGGTGTACTGGTACGAGAACCCCGGCCCCGCCGGGCTCACCGGCACCGCCCTCTGGCGCCAGCACGTGCTGGTGGAAACCAAGCTGATGCAGAACGAGTGGACCGCCCTGCGCGACCTCGACGGCGACGGCGTGCCCGAGTACGTGGTGAACTCCTACGGCCACGCCAACGCGCTGATGGCGTACCGCTTCGCGAAGGGTCCGGCCGGCGAGCCCATCCTGGCGCCGTGGGTGATCCAGCCCGGCGCCCCGTTCGTCAACGGCCACGGCATCGGCTTCGGCGACATCAACGGCGACGGCCGCGAGGACATCCTCTACGGTAACGGCTGGTACGAGCGCCCCGCCGGGAACCTCGCCGCCGGTCCGTGGCGCCGCCACCCCGACTGGACCTGGCCGCACGCCAGCACTCCGATGATCGTGGTCGATCTCACCGGCGACGGCCGCCACGACATCATCCGCGGCCACGGCCACAACTACGGCCTCTACTGGGAGGAGCAGCGCGATCCGAACCGCGACGGCAGCACCAACTGGCGCCACTTCGTGATCGACGACAAGATCTCCCAGAACCACTGCCTCGTCTGGGAGGACCTCGACCGCGACGGCCAGCCGGACCTCATCACCGGCCGCCGGGTCCGCGCCCACAGCGGCAACGATCCCGGCGACAACGAGCCGGGCTGTGTCGCCCTCTACAAGTGGAACGCCGCCGAGCGCCGCTTCACCAAGCATATGCTGGCCGACGGCGGCCCCGGCACCGGCCTCCAGATCCGCGTCGCCGACCTCGACGGCAACGGCTGGAAGGACATCGCCGTCGCCGGCAAGAGCGGCACGCACATCCTCTGGAACGACGGCCGCTGAGGCTCCGCCCAAGCCCCTTCCCTTCCCCGATCCGACCCCTGATTCCCATGAGCCACTCCGCCCTCGAAGCCCTCCAGGCCCGCCTCGCCGCCGATCCCGCCTTCGCGGCCCAGTTCCGCGCCGCCGCTTCCCTCGACGCCGCCATCGCCGTGGCCCGTGCGCACGGCCTCACCCTCGACGCTGCCGCCTTGCAGAATCGCCCGCTCGGCGCCGACGAACTTGACCAGGTCGCCGGCGGCCTCCAACTCCCCTCCTACGGCTCCTTGGACCCGGCCTGCTTCTGAGCAGCGCGGTTCGGTCCTTCCGCCTTTTCCCGTCCATGAGCCACTCCGCCCTCGACGCCCTCCAGGCCCGCCTCGCCGCCGATCCCGCCTTCGCCGCCCAATTCCGCGCCGCCGCCTCGCTCGACGCCGCCATCGCCGTGGCCCGCGCGCACGGCCTCACCCTCGACGCTGCCGCCTTGCAGAATCGCCCGCTCGGCGCCGACGAACTTGACCAGGTCGCCGGCGGCCTCCAACTCCCCTCCTACGGCTCCTTGGACCCGGCCTGCTTCTGAGCAGCGCGGTTCGGTCCTTCCGCCTTTTCCCGTCCATGAGCCACTCCGCCCTCGACGCCCTCCAGGCCCGCCTCGCCGCCGATCCCGCCTTCGCCGCCCAATTCCGCGCCGCCGCCTCGCTCGACGCCGCCATCGCCGTGGCCCGTGCGCACGGCCTCACCCTTGACGCCGCCATGCTCCAGAACCGCCCCCTCGGCGCGGGAGAACTCGACGGCGTCGCCGGCGGCGCCGGAATCGATTCCAAGCTCTACCCGCGGATGTGCGCAACTCCCTGGTGAGCACGTCGCCGCGGAGCTGAAGCCCCCTTGCCGCCGGTATCCGCCTCCGGCTTCCGTAACCCCGGCCGGGACGCTTCCCCATCAATCACCACCCTCTCCCATCAGCCAAGCCCTCCAGGCCCGCCTCGCCGCCGATCCCGCCTTCGCCGCCCAGTTCCGCGCCGCCGCTTCCCTCGACGCCGCCATCGCCGTGGCGCGGGCCCACGGCCTCACCCTTGACGCCGCGATGCTCCAGAACCGCCCCCTCGGCCCGGGCGACCTCGACGGCGTCGCCGGCGGCGCCCCCCATTTACCTACACCAAAGACCGGTGGTGCGATCCTCCCACGTTCTGATCACCGACCGTAGCTTCCGGCGCGCCGCCGGCCGGAATTTGCCTTGAAGCCGGCGTCATCCTCCGCGCCCACGCCCAGCGAGGACGAAGCTTGGCTCGGCGGACGCGTCGCCCCGCTCTGGGAAGCACCCCCCGCCGCCGGCGGGCGGGCCCTCCCGCCGTTCGCGCACGTCGCCGCCCCGCTCGTCGCCGCCGCCTGGCGGGACCTCGCTGCTGCTCTGCCTCCCGCCTGGCTCGCGCGCCTCGAACCGACGGCGCGGGATGACCTGCGGGCCCACGCCCTTGCCCGCCTCTGCGCCGCCCTCGCCCCCGCGCTGCACGCGGACTGCTTCCGCGACCGGCCCGCCGGCGAGGCCCTGTTTCTGCGCCTGGCCCCCGCCGCGGCCGTCCCGGCGGCCGGCGTGCGCCGGTACGCCACCTTTTGCCGCACCCTCGCGGAGCCGGCCGGCTGGGCTGCGTGGCTCGAACGCCATCCCGCCGCGCCGGACCTGATTGCCGTCCTGCGGGACCACTGGCGGGACGCCACGCGCGAACTGCTCCAGCGCCTCGCGACGGATGCCCCGGCCCTCGCGCGGACGTGGGGCCTCGGTCCGGAGACCCGCCTGCGCCGCATCGAACCCGGCGCCGGCGATCCGCACGCCGGCGGCCGCACGGTCGTCCGGCTGACCTTCGCGACCGCCGGCGGCGAACGACGCCTCGCCTACAAGCCCCGCGACCTGCGCCTCGACGCCCGCTGGGCCCACCTGCAGGCCGCCGCCTTCGACGGGGTCGCGGCGCCGCCCGCCGCGGCCGAGGTGCTGCCGGTGGGCGCCTCCCACGGCTACGTGGCGTGGATCGAGCCCGCCCCGCCGGCCGATCCGCCCGCTTACTTCCGGCAGGCCGGGAGGCTGCTGGCGTTGGCCCAGTTGACCGGCCTGAGCGATCTGCATCACGAAAACATCGTGCCCACCGCCTTCGGGCCCGTCGCCGTCGACCTGGAAACCCTGTTCACGCCGCCAGAGGAGGCCCCGGAGGCACCCGAGTTGCAACCGGTGCTCGACTCGGTCCTCCACGTCGGACTGCTGCCGGTGTTGGTGGTGGACCGCGGGGGCGCGGGCTGGTTCGACCCGAGCGGCCTTGGCCACGACCCCGACGCCCGCGACGCGCCGGCGTGGCGATACGTCAACACCGATGCCATGGCGCCTGGGCCGGCCGGAGGGAGCGGCGCGACCGGATCGCGTCCCGCGGCGCCGCTGACGCAGCACCTGTCGAGCCTGCTGGCGGGCTACCGCGAGACCTGGCGGGCGTGGCGCGAACCCGATCGGCAGGCGCGCCTGGCGGCGGAACTGGCGGCGTGCCGCGGGCTCGTGCGGCGGCGCATCGTGCGCCCCACGCGGATTTACGCCGCCCTGCTCGCGGAGGCGACGGCCCCGGCCGCCCTGCGTTCGCCGGCGGTCCGGACCGCGATCTTCCAGCGCCTCGCCGCCACCCGCTCCCCGGGTCCGCTCGTCGGGGAGGAGATCGCGGCCCTCGCGCGGCACGATATCCCCCGCTTCACCGCGATCGTCGGGGAGGGGAACGATCCGGGACTAGCCCGGGCGGAGGCGCGCCTCACCGGCGGCGACGAGGCGTGGCTGGCGTGGCAGGAAGCCATCGCCCGCGCCCTGGGCACGGCCCGCGCGCCCGCGGCCTGGCCCGAGGTCGCCGACCCCGCCGCCGCCGCCCAGGCGGTGCGCGACGAACTCCTCGCCCGCCGCACCCGCAATCCCGCCGGTCGGCCCTGCTGGGTCGGCCAGGGCGCCCATCCCCGGGGGGATCTGCTCCTGCCCGAGGTGCCGGGGCAACGCTGGAACGACGGCGAACCCGGCCTCGCCGCGTTTCTCACCCTGTGGGTGCGGCACCACCCGGAGGATACGGCCGCCCGGACCGTTCTCGCCGCCACGTTGGCCGGCCTGCGCACGCGGTGGGCGGACGAACCCGCCCGCACCCTCCTCGCCCGCGAAGGACCCGGTTACATCGGCCTGGGCGGCATCCTCCGCTGGTTGGACTGGCTGGCCACCACCGCGGCCGACGGCCACGCGGCCGCCCTCCGCGACAGGTGGCTCTCCTCGCTGACCCCGGCAGACCTGACCGCCACCGAGGGCCTCGATTTCATGACCGGCCTCGCCGGGCTCGCGGGTCCGCTGGCGCGCCGGGAACACGCGGTGCCCTGCCCACAACGACGGACGCTGCTCGCCCGGCTCGGCGAACGTTTGCGGGCCGCCCAAGGCCCGGACGGCGCGTGGCTGGCCCCGGACCTTTCCCGCCCCCTCGCCGGACTCTCGCACGGCGCCAGCGGCATCGGCCTCGCCTTGATTGAAATCGGCGTCGCCCTCGGCGACGAAACCTTGATCGACGCTGGGGCGGCCGGCTTCGCCTACGAGGAAACGGTCTTCGACGCCGCCACCGGCAACTGGCGGGATCTTCGTCCGGACGCGCCGGCGGGGCCCGGGATGGCCTCCTGGTGCCACGGGGCGCCCGGCATCGGCCTCGCGCGCCTCCGGGCATTGCAGGTCGCGCCCGAGCATCGCGACGCCCCCCGGTGGCGCGACGCCCTCGACCGCGCGCTGCGGCACACCGCGGCCCAACCCCTCGGGCCCCACGACTTCCTGTGCTGCGGCAACCTGGGGCGCGCGTGGATCCTGCGCACCGCCGGCGCCGCCCTCGCCGCGCCCGTTTGGATCGCGGAGGCGGACCGGATCACGGTGGCGACCGCGGCTCGCCCAGGACCGCCGGGCTTCAGCCACCCCACCGGCCTCCCGCCGCTCGGATTCCACGTCGGACTCGCCGGGATCGGACTCGCGTGGCTCCAGCACGGACGCGCGGCGCCGGACCCGATTGACGCCCTGCTGCTCTGACGAAAGCGTCGGGGCTTGCCCCGCCCCGGGGTCTCGCGCGTCATCTCGCGCCACCCCCTTTTTTCCCCGATGCGCCTCCGTCTCCTGACCCTGCTCCTGCTGCCGCTCGCCGCCCTCGCGGCCACCCCCGCCTCCTTCGACCTCCGCGCGGGCGACCGCGTCGCCTTCCTCGGCGACGGCCTCGTCGAGGGCGAACAACACCACGGCTGGATCGAGCTGATGCTCACCACCCGGTTCGCCGACCGCGCGATCACCTTCCGCAACCTCGGCTGGAACGGCGACACCCCGGCGGGCGACTCGCGCTTCGGCCTCAGCCTCCTCCAGGCAGGCCACGAGCCCGCCGACGAAGGCTGGCGCCAGCTGGTCCGCCAACTCGAGGAAACGCGGCCGACGGTGCTGCTGGTCGGCTACGGGATGGCCAGCTCCTTCGACGGCGAGACCGGCCTCGCCCGCTTCCGCGCGGACTACGCGCGCCTGCTCGACGAGGCCGCGCGCGTCGCCCCGGGCGTGCGCCTCGTCCTGCTCTCGCCGCTCCCGCACGAGCAGCTCGGCGCCCCCTGGCCCGACGCCGCGCCCCGCAACGCCGCCCTCACCCGCTACGCCGCGGTCGTCGCGGAACTGGCCCAGGCCCGCGGCGCCCGCCACGTGCCCCTCTTCGAACTCCTGTCCGCCCGCCGCCCCGCCCCGCGCCTCACCGCCAACGGCATCCACCCCTCCGGCGACGGCTACCGCACGCTCGCCACCCTGCTCGAGGACGAGCTCTTCGGCGCGGCGGGCGCGTGGCGGACCAGCCCGCACGCCGAGGCCCTGCGCCAGGCGATCCTCCGCAAGAACGAGTGGTTCTTCCACCGCTCCCGGCCGGCCAACATGGCCTACATCTTCGGCTTCCGGAAGCGCGAGCAGGGCCGCAACGCCGCGGAGGTGCTCCGGTTCGACGAGTTCATCGCCGCCGAGGAGCAACGCATCGCCCGCCTCCGCCCCCTCCAACCCGCCGACGTCCCGGAGATCCCCCGCCGCATCGGCAACGCCGCCGCCGTGTTCACCCCGCAGGCCCGCCCCGAATTCGAGGTCGCCGACGGCCTCGAGGTCACGCTCTGGGCCGAGAATCCCCTGCTGCACAAGCCGATCCAGATGAACTTCGACGCCCGCGGCCGCCTCTGGGTCGCCAGCTCCGAACTCTACCCGCAGATCGAACCCGGCCAGGCCGCCACCGACCGCATCCTCATCCTCGAGGACGCCACCGGCGCCGGCCGCGCCACCAAGGCCACGGTCTTCGCCGACGGCCTCCTCATCCCCACCGGCCTCGAGGTCGGCGACGGCGGGGTCTACGTCGCCCAGAGCACCGAACTCCTCCACTTCCGCGACACCGACGGCGACGACCGCGCGGACGAACGCCGCGTGGTGCTGAGCGGCTTCGGCACCGAGGACACCCACCACAACCTGCACACCCTCCGCTGGGGCGTCGACGGACGCCTCAACCTCGCGCAGTCCGTCTACACCCGCACCACCGCCGAGACGCCGCACGGGGTCGTCCGCCTCCGCGCCGGCGGCATCTTCGCCCTCGACCCGCGCAACTTGCACACCGAGGTCCGTTACCGCGGCTGGGTCAACTCCTGGGGGCACCAGATCGACGACTTCGGCCAGTCGTTCGCGACCGATGGCGCAGGCAGCTCCGGCATCAGCTGGGCCGTCCCCGGCGCCACCTACCGCACCCTCGCCCCCGCCCGCCGCGTCCTCGCCAGCATCACGCCCGGCAACACCCCCAAGTACTGCGGGCTTGAGATCATCCGCAGCCGCCACTTCCCGGACGACTGGCAGGGGGACTTCGTGACCGCCGACTTCCGCGCCCACCGCCTCGTCCGCTACCGCGCCGAGGAACTCGGCTCCGGTTACGTGACCCGCGAGCAGCCCGACCTGCTGCGCACCACCGCGGCCTCGTTCCGCCCGATCGACCTGCGGCTGGGACCGGACGGCGCGCTCTACGTCGCGGACTGGAGCAACCCGATCATCCAGCACGGCGAGGTGGATTTCCGCGACCCGCGCCGCGACAAGGCCCACGGCCGCATCTGGCGCATCTCCGTCAAGGGCCGCCCCGCGCTGCCCCGCGTGGACCTGACCCGGCTGGCCAACGTGGACCTGCTCGACCGCCTTGTCGGCCCCGACGGCTACGCCCAGGAACAGGCCCGCCGCGTCCTCCTCACCCGCGGGGCCGCCATCGTGCCGGACCTCAACGCGTGGACCGCCGCCCCGCGGACCGAGGCCGCCCGCCTGCAGGCCCGCTGGCTCCGCCAGGCCCTCGACCTGCCCGCCCACGCGGATGACACCGGCCTGCTCGGCGCGCAGGATCCGCGGGTTCGCGCCGCCGCCGTGCGCGCCCTGCCCGTCGCCGGCGCCCTGCCCGCCCTCACCCGGCTCGCCGCCGACCCGCACCCCCGCGTCCGCCTCGAGGCCGTCCGCGCCCTCGGCCGCCAAGGCACGCTCGCCGCCGCCGACGTCGCCCTTGGCGTCCTCGGCCAGGCGATGGACCCCTACCTGGACCACGCGCTCTGGCTGACCGTGAATGAGCTCGCCACGCCGTGGCTGGCGGGCGTCGCCGACGGCACCTGGAACCCGGCCGGCCGCGAGGCCGCGCTCGAATTCGGACTCCGGGCCGTCGAACCCGCCCGGGCCGCGGAGGTGCTCGCCGGCCTGCTCGCCCGCCAGGGCCTGCCGCGGGACGGCCGCGGCCCGTGGATCGAGCTGATCGGCGCCGCCGGCGGACCGGCCGAGCTGACGCGACTCTTCAACGACACCCTGGGCGGATCCTTCCCCGAACCGGTGGCAACCCGCGCCCTCGAGGCGCTGGCCCAGGCGGCCCGCGTGCGCGACGCCCAGCCCACCGGCGATCTCGCCGCCCTGGCTACCCTGCTGGAATCACCCGTGCCGGCCATCCGCCGGGCGGCCGTGCCGCTCGCCGGGGCCTGGAAGCTGCAGGCGCTCGCGGCGCCGCTCGCCGCCACCGCCGCCCGACCGGGCCTCGCCCCCGCCGAACGCGCCGCCGCCTTCGCCGCCCTCCGCGACCTCGGGGCCGCGGCGACGCCGGCACTGCGCCAGCTCGCGACCACCGCAGGGACCGATGCCGGAGTGCGCCGCGAGGCGGCCGTCGCCCTCGCCGGCGTGAACCTGAACGCCGCCCTCGCCGTCCTGCCGGCGGTCTTCCGGCTGCCCGCCGACGAGGCCGCCGCGGAAAAGCTCTGGCGCGGCCTGCTCGGCGTCCGCGGGGCCAGCGCCCGCCTCGCCGCCGAGTTGCCCAAGGATCCGCCGCCCGCCGCGATCGCCCGCGCCGGCCTCCGCCCCGCCCGCGAGGGCAACCAGCACCAGGCCCTGGTGCCCGTGCTGCTCCAGGCCGCCGGCCTGACCCTCGGCGAAGCCGCCACCACCCCCGAGGCCCTCCGCGCCCTCGCGCAGGACGCCCTCGCCCGCGGCGACGCCGCCCGCGGCGAACGCCTCTACCGCCGCGCGGAACTCGCCTGCGTCGCCTGCCACGCCATCGGCGGCGCCGGCGGCCGCCTCGGCCCCGACCTCACCAGCATCGGCGCCAGCGCCCCCGCGGATTACCTCGTCGAGTCGATGCTCAACCCGGGCGCCAAGATCAAGGAGGGCTACCACGCGATGCTCCTGACCACCGCCGACGGCCAGGAACACAGCGGGATGGTCGTCCGCGAGGCCGGCGGGGAGATCGTCCTCCGCACCGCCGCCAACCAGCTGGTCACCCTGCCCGCCCGCACCGTCACCCGCCGCACCAGCGTCGGCTCCCTGATGCCCGCGGGGCTGCTCGACGGCCTCCTGCCCGAGGAGCGGCTCGACCTGTTCCGGTTCCTGATGCAGCTCGGCAAGCCCGGCGACTACGACGCGGCCCGCGGGGGCGTCGCCCGCGTCTGGCGGATCTACAACGTGGTCAGCGCCAACCAGCACCTCGGCGCCGAACGGGTGGTCCAGGGGGACTTCGCGCTCGAGCATTGGGTAACCGCCTACTCGCTGGTGAGCGGGCGGCTGCCCGGCGACGCCTTCGCAGGGGCCTTCAACTTCCGCCAGAACAGCCGGGGCCTGTATGCCGCCACCCAGTTCGAAGCGACGGGCGCCGGGCCGGTCACCTTCTCCCTCGAGGGCGCCGCGACCGCCGCGTGGGTCAACGGCCGCCCCGTCCGCCCCGGCGCGACCTTCACGGCCGAGGCCCGCGCCGGACTCAACACCGTGGTGCTACAGGTCGACGCCGCCGGCCCGCCGGCCGGGCTCCGACTCACCGCGCCCGCGGTCGCCTTCCGCCTGGAGTAGCCAGCGCCGCCCCCGGGCGGCCGCCCGCGCGGCAACGCCACCCTCCACCCTTGGCGCTCCCCGCGGCCGCCGTGACTCCACGCTTTGGCCGCGGCACGTCGACGTCGCAGGGGCCGGAAACTGCGTAGCGGGGGTCGGTTTTTACTTAACTTGCTTCCGGCCAACGAAATGGGATTGCACCAGCCGCGCCTGCCTGCCACCAAGGCCGCATGAAGCTGCGCCTGCTTGCCCTCCTCCTGGCCGCGGCCGCGCTCGCCCGGGCCGCGGCCCCCGCGCCCGCCGCCCCGGAGGCCCCCGCCGCGGAATTGAGCGCCCGCGACGCGATCATTTTGGGCGTGATCGAGGGCGTGACCGAGTTCCTGCCGATTTCCTCCACGGGGCACCTGATCATCGGCACGCGCCTGCTGGGCCTGGACGATCAGAAGCCCCTGCTCGGACCCGACGGCCAGCCGCGCTGGCACCGGAAGCCGAAGGAAGGCAAGCCGGGGGAGCCGCTCACCGTGAAGAACGCGGCCGACACGTTCATCGTGGTGATCCAGTTCGGCGCGATCGCGGCGGTGGCGCTGTTGTACTGGGGTCCCCTGATGTCGATGGCCCGCGGCCTCCTCGGGCGCGATCCGGCCGGCCGCCGGCTGCTGCTCAACGTGATCATCGCCTTCGTCCCGGCCGCCGGGATCGGCTTCCTCGCCAGCAAGTGGATCGAAGAAAACCTGTTCTCGGTCGGCGCGGTGATCATCGCCCTCGTCGCCGGCGCGCTGCTGATGTTCGCCGCCGAGGCCTGGCATCGCCGGCGGGTCGCCGCGGGCAACTGGGTCGGCCGCGACGAACTGACCCCGCGCGGCGCCGCCACCGTGGGCCTGCTGCAGTGCCTCGCGATGTGGCCGGGCACGAGCCGCTCGATGATGACCATCGTGGGCGGCTACTTCGCGGGCCTCGACCCGCGGCGCGCGGCCGAATTCAGCTTCATCCTCGGGTTCGTCACGCTGACCGCCGCCTCGATTTACAAGAGCCTCCGCGGCGGCGCGGTGATGATCGAGGTCTTCGGCTGGCCGATGGTGCTGCTGGGCGGCGTGGTCGCGGCGGTCACCGCGGCACTCTGCGTGCGCTTCCTCGTGAACTGGCTGACCCGCCACGGGCTCGCCGTGTTCGCCTGGTACCGGATCGCCCTGGCCGCGGTCCTCGCGTTCACCTTCTACCGCTGACCGCGGCGGACGGTAACCCCTGCGGACGGCCCGCGTCTTGCCGTTGCTCTCCGCCATGCGCGCCCCGCCGCCGTTCCGTGTCCGTGCCCGTCGGGTACTCCTCGTCTCCCTGACCTTCCTCGGGGCGACTGCCGCCGCCCCGGATAAGCCGGCCAAGCCCGGCAAACCGGATCGCGAGGAGAAGCGCGAACTGAAGCTTGCGGGTGGGGAAAAGCCCGCGCGCGAGCCCGGCGCGGAGACCGCCCGGGCCCTGACGCGCCTCCGCGAGGCGATGCGGGTCCCGGACGACGCCGAGTGGGCCGTCATTTCCGAGCGGATCGTCGCGGTGCAGGCGGCCGGCGCCGGCGCCAAGGACAAGCCGAAGCCCGTCGGAGCGGAGCGCGCGACGCAGGACGCCCTGCGTTCGGCGGTGCGCGACGGGCTGCCGGACGCGGAGGTCCGCCTGCGGCTGGCCCGCGCGCACGAGCTGTACCTCGAGCGGGAGGCGCGGCTGGCGCGGGCGCGGGCGGAGTTGCGCGCCGTGCTCACCGTGCGCCAAGAAGCGGTCGCCGTCCTCGCCGGCCTGCTGGATCCAGCGCCCTGAGCGAACGCCGATGTGGGAGCTGACGCGGATGTGAACGCGGGCGCCCGATGGGAACGCGGCCGTTGCCGCGGAGTCCTCGGGTCAGAAGTCCACCGCCCACGGTCCGACCGTCCACCGAGCTGGCTCGTCGCCCCTCATCCGCGGCGGCAGCCGCGGCCACCCCGACCTCAGATCGTGGCCGCCCGCCGCACCGGCGTGACTTCGCCCCGGGCCACCCGCAGGAGTTCGCGCCGGAGCCAGTCGAGGGCCGCATTGACGGCGCGCACCTTGATCGTGCCGCGCGGCCCCGGATAACTGAGTTTCTTCGCCCAGACGCCGCCCGGCGTCAGGAGTCCCACGTGGATCGTGCCCACCGGGTTGCCCGCCCCGCCCGTCTCGGCGGAACCGGCGAAGCCCGTGATCGCGAGGGCATAGTCGGCGCCCAGGGTCTCCGAGGCCCCCGTCGCCATCGCGACCGCGGCCTCCTCGCTGGCGGCCCCATGCTGCAGCAGCAGGCACTCGGGCACGTCGAGCAGCTGCGATTGCGTGTCGTTGGTGCAGGCGACGACGCCGCCGGCAAAGAACTTGCAGGCGCCGCAGGACTCGGTGAAGGCCTGGGCGAGGAGGCCGCCGGTGGCGGTCTCGGCCACGGCGAGGCGTTTTTCCTGCGCCCGGAGCAGGTCGGCGCAGACCTTGGCCAGCGAATCGTGGCCGCGGCAGACCACGTCGTCGCCGAGCAGCGCGGCGCACTCCGCCGCCACCGCCTCGACCGCCGCCTCATCGAGGGAACCGTCCGGCGAGCTGAGGCGCAGGTCGACGGCCCCCTGGTGGGCGCAGAACGCGACGCTGAGCCCGGGACCGGCGCGGTCGAAAACGGGCTGGAGCCGCGTCTCGAGGGCGGACTCACCGATGCTGGCGGTGCGCAGCTGGACGTACGCCTCGCGGTCGCGGAGGAGGCCGCGCGCGGCGAGCCGGGGCACGACCTGGCCGAGGAACATCGGCTGCAGCTCGTTCGGCGGACCGGGCAGCATCACGAGCACCTTGCCGTCCTGCTCGACCCAGAGGCCCGGCGCGGTGCCGTTGGCGTTGGCCAGGACCTCGCCGCCCTCGAACACCTGGGCCTGCTTGAGGTTGTTCGGCGTCATCTTCCGGCCGATGCGGGCGAAGCGTTCCCCGATGGCGGCCTCCACCGCCGGGTCGTGCACCAGCCGGCGGCCAAGCACCGCGGCCACGGCGTCGCGCGTGCGATCGTCGCAGGTCGGGCCGAGGCCGCCCGTGGTGATGACGACATCGGCCCGCGCCCAGCTCTCCCGGAACTGCGCCGCGATGGCGTCGGCCTCGTCCGTCAGGGTGACGTTGCGCTGGAGGAGCGCGCCCCGGCGGCCGAGCTGGGAGCCGATGAAGGTGAGGTGCCCGTTCGCCGTGAGTCCGAGGAGGAGTTCGTCGCCCAGCGTGAGCAATTCGTAGCGCACCGCGGTGACGGCGCGGTGGGCGGAAGGGGCGGCGGACGGGGAGGATTGCATCTTGCGGGCCGGGGACCGTAGGCGGATTGTCCCGAATTGCCAGCGGCCAGATGTAGCGCGGCCGCGCGGGAACGATGCCTGAACACGAGCCGACGACATTGAAGGAGAAGGTGCGCCGCCTGCCGGAGCGCCCGGGCGTGTACCTGATGAAGGACCGCCTCGGGCGGATCCTCTACGTCGGCAAGGCGCGCAGCCTCCGGCACCGCGTCTCCTCCTATTTCCAGCGCAGCCGGGCCTTCCGCACCTCGCAGCCCAAGATCCGCGCCCTGCTCGAGCTGATCGCCGACTTCGAGGTGATCGAGGTCCGGTCCGAACCGGAGGCGCTCCTGCTGGAGGGCCGCCTGATCAAGCAGTGGCGGCCGCGGTACAACACCGACTTCACCGACGACAAGCGCTTCCTGCTCGTGCGGGTGGACCTGGGCGAGGACCTCCCCCGCTTCCGGCTGACGCGCCTGCGCAAGGACGACCGCGCCCGCTACTTCGGTCCGTTCGCCCACAGCGGCCTGCTCCGCCGCACGCTCGCGCAGCTGCGGCGCCAGTTCGGCGTGCTCCTCGGGGATGGCACGCCCGTCCGGCTCGAGGACGGCAGCTGGCGCCTCTACGACGACGTCCGGGCCGAGCTCTACGGGGGCGAACACGTGGTGACCGCGGACGCCTACCGTGCCCGGGTCGAGGCCGCCTGCGCGTTCCTCGAGGGGAAATCCCGCGAGTGGGTCGACTCGCTGCGGACCGAGATGACGGCCGCGGCGGAGCGGCGCGACTTCGAACGGGCGGCGGAGCTGCGCGACATCGTCTTCGCCCTCGAGGAGACGCTGCGGCGGACCCGCCGCTTCGAGCGGGTCGATCCCGTGCGGCCCACCGGCGGCGCGGCGGCGCTCGCGGCCCTGCAGGAGGCCCTCGCCCTGCCCGTGCCCCCCGCCGCGATGGAGTGCTTCGACATCTCGCACATCTCGGGGACGTTCGTCGTCGCCGCGATGGTGCACTTCACCGACGGCAAGCCCGCCAAGGACCAGTACCGCCGCTTCCAGATCCGCAGCTTCGTGGGCAACGACGACTACCGCGCGATGGAGGAGGTCGTGGGCCGCCGCTACCGCCGCCTCGCCGCCGAGGGCAAGCCGCTGCCCGACCTGGTGGTGATCGACGGCGGCCGCGGCCAGATCGGCGCGGCGCTGCGCGCCTTCGTCGCCCTGGACCTCACGCCCCCGGCCGTCATCGGCCTCGCGAAGCGGCACGAGACCATCCTCTTCGCCGACGGCCGCCCGCCGCTCAACCTGCCCCTCAACCACCCGGGCCTGAATCTGTTGCAACGCCTCCGCGACGAGGCCCACCGCTTCGCCAACACCTACAACGCGGACCTCCGCTCGCAGCGCCTGCGCGAGAGCGTGCTGGATGAGTTCCCGGGCCTCGGCCCCACCCGGCGCGCCGCCCTGCTCGCCGCCTTCGGGGACATCCAGCGCCTCCGCGCCGCCCCGGTGGAGGCGATCGCCGAAGTGCCCGGCTTCGGCCCGCGCCTCGCCGCCGAGCTGCACGCGTTCCTCCGCCCCCTCCCTGACGCCGCCGCGGCGGCCGCACCGGACCCGGACGCCTGATCCTCACTCCCGGCCGCAGGCGGCGGAACCCGCCCCGCGGTCCACCTTCGGGACTTGGCACCTCCCCGCGGCTGACTTTGCTCGGAACACCCCCATGACCCCGCCCGCCCGCCGCTTTCCCACCCGCCTGGCGCACGCCGCCTCCCTCACCCTGCTCGCGTGCCTCCTTCCCCTCCTGCGCGGTGCGCCGACTCCGGCGGCCGGGGCCGCGGGCGCGCGGCCCAACATCATCTTCCTGATGGTTGATGACCTCGGCTGGGGCGACGTCGGCGCCTACGGCCAGCGCCATATCCGCACGCCGCACGTCGACCAGCTCGCCCGCGAGGGCCTGCGGTTCACCGACGCCTACGCCGGCGCCTCCGTCTGTGCGCCCTCGCGCAGCGTGCTGATGACGGGCCAGCATCTCGGCCACACCCGGGTGCGCGGGAACAGCGGAATGACCGGCGGCGTGGGCGAGCAGCGCCGCGTCCCCCTCGAACCCGGCGACGTCACCGTGGCGATGCTCCTGCGCGAGGCCGGCTACGCCACCGGCATCACCGGCAAGTGGGGCCTCGGCGAGCCGGGCACCGCCGGCGTCCCCAACCGCAAGGGCTTCGACGAGTGGTTCGGCTACCTCAACCAGCAGCACGCCCACACCTATTACACCGACCACCTCTGGCGGAACGAGGAGCGCGTCACCCTGCAGGGGAACCTGAACGGCCAGACCAAGGAGTACTCCCACGACCTGTTCGCGGAATTCACCCTCGACTACGTCCGCCGCCACCGGGACCGGCCCTTCTTCCTCTACCTCGCGTGGACCCTGCCGCACGGGAAGTACGTCGTGCCCAGCCTCGAGACCTACGGCGACCGCGACTGGCCGCAGGACTACAAGGTGCACGCCGCGATGGTCACGCGCCTCGACCGCGACCTCGGGCGGCTGCTGGCGCTGCTCCGCGAGCTGGACCTCGAGCGCCGCACCATCGTGTTCTTCTGCTCGGACAACGGCGGCGTCGACCGGCGGGAGGGCGTGCTGGACAGCGTCGGCCCGTTCCGCGGCAAGAAGGGGGTGCAATACGAGGGCGGGCTGCGGGTGCCGATGGTGGTGCGCTGGCCCGGCCGGGTGCCGGCGGGCGCCGTGAGTTCCGCGCCGTGGTACTTCGCGGACGTCCTGCCGACCCTCTGCGAGCTCGGCGGCGCGAAGGTGCCCGGCGGCGTGGACGGGGTGAGCGTGCTGCCGACGCTGCTCGGCCGCGAGCAGCCCGAGCTGCGCAGCCGCAAGCTGTATTGGGAGCAATACAGCGGCGGCGGCTTCCAGCAGGCGGCGCGCTGGGGCCGCTGGAAGGGCCACCTTCAGGCGGGCCGGGACCAGTTCGAGCTTTACGACCTGGAGCAGGACCAGATGGAGGCCCGGAATGTGGCCGCGTCCCATCCGGAAGTGGTGCGCGAGCTGCGGGCCTACTTCGCCGCCGCCCACGTCCCCTCCGCGAACTGGCACGTGCGTCCGCCGGCGACCAAGCGCTGACCAGGGTCGGGCGCCCCGCGGGGCTCAGCCGGACTCTGGGTAGGCGCGGGACCCGGCCGGTGGACGCCCGGGGCTTGAGCACCCGGTGCGCGGCGTCGGTGGCGGTGAGCGGCAAGGTGGCCCCGATCCGCCGCCCGAGGGATCCGTCGCCCCGCCACGCGACCCGTCCGCCAGCCGCCGCGGGTCCCCAGCCCAGAACCACCCCCGCGCTCGACTCGCCGCCGCGGTTCCAGCAGGCTCCCTCCCCGTCCCACCCCGGATGTCCCCGCGCGCCCCCAATCCCGGATCCGCCCCCGCCGCATTCGCCGCCGTGCTGCTCGCCACCGCCACGGCCGCCGCCGGCGCGCAGGTCGACTACGACCGCGACATCCGCCCGATCCTCTCCAGCCACTGCTTCCATTGCCACGGCCCCGATGACGCGTCGCGCAAGGGCGGGCTCCGCCTCGACCTCGCGACCGGCGCCCGCGGACCCACCAAGAGCGGTGCGATCGCCGTGGTGCCGGGCGATGCCGCCCGCAGCGAGCTGCTGCAGCGCATCGCGTCCCCGCACGCCGACGAAGTGATGCCGCCGCCGGAGGCCAAGAAGCCGCTCGCTCCCGCCCAGGCCGACCTCCTCCGCCGCTGGATCGCCGAAGGCGCGCCGCAGCCCGCGCATTGGTCCTTTCAGGCTCCCGTCCGCCCCGCGCTGCCGGAAGTTGCGGGCGCGACCCATCCCGTCGACCGCCTCGTCCGCGCCCGCCTCACGCGCGAGGGCCTCGCGCCCGCGCCCGCGGCCGATCCGCGGACCCTCGTCCGCCGCCTCCACCTGGACCTCCTCGGCCTGCCGCCCACGCCCGCGGACGTGGAGGCGTTCCTCGCGGATCGCGCCCCGGGCGCCCTGGAGCGGCTGGTCGACCGGCTCCTCGCCTCGCCGCATTTCGGGGAACGCTGGGGCCGCCACTGGCTCGACCAGGCCCGCTTCGCCGACAGTGCGGGCTACCTCAACGACACCCTCCGGCCGAACGCGTACCTGTTCCGCGACTGGGTGATCGACGCGGTCAACCGCGACCTGCCCTTCGACCGCTTCACCCTCGAGCAGTTGGCGGGCGACCTCCTGCCCGAGCCGACCCTCGAGCAGCGGATCGCGACCGGCTTCCACCGCAATTCCCTGAAGAACGACGAGGCCGGGGCCGACCTGGAGCTCGACCGGGTGAAGAACGCCGTCGACCGCGCGGCGACGACCGGGGCGGTGTGGCTCGGGCTCACCGTCGGCTGCGCCGAGTGCCACACGCACAAGTACGATCCGATCTCGATCCGTGAGTTCTACCAGTTCTACGCGTTCTTCAACCGCACCGCGGAACGGGACCTGCCCGCCCCGCGGCCGGCGGAACTCGCGGCCTACGAGCGGAAGCTCGCCGCCTGGGAGGCGGAGCGGGCCCGGCTGGAGGCGCCCGTGACCGCACACGTGGCCGCGCTGGCCGCCACCCGCGTGCCGGAGTGGGAACGCGCCCTCACCCTGCCCGCCGCCCGCTGGACCCTGCTCCGCCCGGAGGAGATCCACTTCATCACCGAGGATGAGGAGCGCGTGTTCCCGCCCAACCCCGACCACTCGGTGACCACCGGGGAACGCGACCCCGTGCGCACGCGCTACGTCGTGCGCGCCCCGTTCGCGCAGCGGGGCGTCACCGGCTTCCGGCTGGAGGCGCTGGCCGGCCTCGGGGAGAAGCCGGGCCGCAGCCGCGGGGGCGATTTCCACCTGGCGGAATTCTCGGTCACCGTGCGCACCCCGGCCGGCGCGCAGGAACGGCTGGCCTTCGCCGCCGCCCGCGCGGACTTCGCCGCCAAGGCGACGCCGGCGGCCCACACCCTCGACGGCGACAGCACCACCGGCTGGGGCGTCGCCGGGCAGACCGACCGCGCGCACGCCATCGTCTTCGAACTGCGGGAGCCGCGCGACTTCCCGCCGGGCGCGGAACTCTTCATCGAACTGGAGCACCGCATCACCGGCGTCCTGACCCGCTTCCGCCTCGCCGCCACCACCGCCCCCGGGCCGCTGATGCCCGACCCGCTGCCGGACGAGATCCTCGCCGTGCTCGACACCCCGGAGACCGCGCGCACCCCGGAGGACCGGCTCGCCCTCGCGCGCCATGTCGCCCGCTTCGCCGATGAACGCGGTCAGGAATTGCACCGGCCCCTCGCGGCGCATCACGCCAAGCGCCCCGAATTCCCCCGCACCGCCGCGCCCATCCTCGTGGCGCACGAGCGGAAGACCCGGGTCCACCTGCGCGGCGACTACCAGCGGCCCGGCGAGGAGGTCCTGCCGGGCACGCCCGCCGTGCTCCCGCCGCTGCGCGCCCGCGGCGCCGTCGCGGACCGCCTCGATCTCGCGCGCTGGATCACCGATCCGGCCCATCCCCTGACCGCGCGCGTGGCCGTCAACCAGGTCTGGCAGCAGCTGTTCGGCCGCGGGCTCGTCGCGACGCCGGACAACTTCGGCGCCCTCGGCGAGCGGCCGTCGCATCCGGAGCTGCTCGACTGGCTGGCGACCGAGTTCGTGCGGCTGGGCTGGAGCCGGAAGGCGCTGATCCGGCTGCTGGTGACCTCGGAAACGTACCGCCAGGCGTCGCGCCGCCGCGCGGACCTGGTGGAGCGGGACCCGCTCAACGTGCTGCTCGCCCGGCAGAGCCGGCACCGGCTCGAGGCGGAGATCGTGCGCGACGTGGCCCTGGCCAGCAGCGGCCTGCTCAACCCGCGGATCGGCGGGCCGAGCATCCACCCGCCGCTGCCGGAGTTTGTGCTGGCCTTCGGCCGCAACCGCAGCTGGCCCGAGACCAAGGGTCCGGAGGCGAATCGGCGCGGCATGTACATCCACCTCCGGCGGAACGTCCCCTACCCGATGCTCACGGCCTTCAACGCGCCCGACGCCAGCGTGGCCTGCCTGCAGCGGGAACGTTCCAACTCGCCCCTGCAGGCGCTCACCCTGCTCAACGACCCGGTGTTCGTCGCCGCGGCGGAGGCGCTCGCGACCCGGATCGGGGACGCCGCGGGGGACCTCGACGCGCGCCTGCGCCACGGGTTCGCCCTCTGCCTCGGCCGTCCGCCCGCGCCGGCGGAGCTCGCCGCGCTGCGCCGCCACCACGACGACCAGCTTGCCCTCGGCGACGCCCGCTCGGCCCTCCTCGCCACCGCCCGCCTGCTCCTCAACCTCGACGAGTTCATCACCCGCGAATGATCCCGCCCGCGCTCCATCGGCGACAGTTCCTCACCCGGGCCGGCGGCGGCCTCGGTGCCCTCGCGCTCTCCAACCTCCTCGGCGCCGACGGCCTGCTCACCTCCGCCGCGGCGGGCCCCGGCCGCGTGCCCACCCACCACGCCCCGCGCGCCAAGAACTGCATCTACATCTACCTGGAAGGCGGTCCCAGCCAGATGGACCTGTACGACCCGAAGCCGAAGCTGAACGCGCTGGACGGCCAGCCGCTGCCGGAGTCGATGCTGGCCAACATGCGGTTCGCCTTCCTCGCCAAGGAGTCCGCGCGCCTGATGGGTTCGCCCCGGAAATTCCAGCCGCACGGCCAGTGCGGGATGGAACTCTCCGACCTGCTGCCGCACGTCGGCTCGATCGCGGACGACATCTGCCTGATCCGGTCGATGCACACCGACCAGTTCAACCACGTGCCCGGCCAGCTCCTGATGAACACCGGGTCGGCCATCTCCGGACGCCCCAGCCTCGGCTCCTGGCTCTCGTACGGCCTCGGCAGCGTGAACCGCAACCTCCCCGAATTCGTCGTGCTCGTCTGCGTCGGGCGCGGCGTGCCCGGCGGCTCCGCCAGCTGGTCCAGCGGCTTCCTGCCCTCCCACCACTCGGGGGTGATGTTCCGCAATGAAGGCACGCCCGTGCTCAACCTCGACCTGCCCGAGGGCGTGACCGCCGGGATGCAGCGCCGCACGATCACCGGCGTCAATGAACTCAACGCCCTCCGCCAGGCCGAGGCGGCCGACCCGGAGATCGAGAGCCGCATCGCCGCCTACGAGCTGGCGTTCCGGATGCAGACCGCCTCGCCCGAGCTGATGGACCTGTCCGGCGAAAGCCAGGAGACGCTCGACCTCTACGGGGTGAACCGGTCCGAGCCCAAGGCCCCGGGCGCCAACCCGCTCGGCGGCACCGGCCTCTTCGGCACCTTCGCCCGCAACTGCCTGATGGCCCGCCGCCTCGTCGAGCGGGGCGTGCGCGTGGTCCAGGTGATCCACGCCTCGTGGGACCACCACAGCAACCTCGACCGCGACCTGCCGCACAACTGCCTGATGGCGGACCAGCCCATCGCCGCCCTGGTCAAGGACCTCAAGCGCCGCGGGCTCCTCGAGGACACGCTGGTGGTGTGCGGCTCGGAGTTCGGCCGCACCGCCCTGGGCGAAAACCGCCCCGGCTCCCGGGCGATCACCGGCCGCGACCACCACCCCAACGCCTTCAGCCTCTGGCTCGCCGGCGGCGGGGTGAAGGGCGGGCAGGTGATCGGCGAGACCGACGACATCGCGTGGAACGTCGCGCGCGACCCGGTGCACGTCCACGACCTGCACGCCACGCTGCTCCACCTCTTCGGTTACGACCACACGCGGCTCACCTACCGCTTCCAGGGGCGCGATTACCGGCTGACCGACGTCCACGGCCACCTCGTGCCGCGGATCTTCAGCTGAACCGGCCGCCGCCGCCCGCGCTCAGCGGCGCAGGACGCGGTCGGCGTGCTCGAGGTAGCGCGCCCAGTCGCGCGGGGTGATGTCGTGCTTGCCGGTGCGCAGGTGGTAGGCGAGGCCGTCGCCGAGGATCGCCTGGTCCGGGCCGGGCATCGCCGCCCCGCGCAGCCCGGCCCGGCCGAACAGGGCGTAGACTGGCGCCGCGTGCACGACGGCGAGGAACTCGCCCTTCGGATCCGCCCACGCGTCCTCGGTGGCGCTGGCGACGTGCACCGGCCGCGGCGCCACCAGCGCGACGAGCTGGTGCTGATCGACCGGGAGCGCCGCCTCGCGGCCGTTGTAGGCGCGGAAGTTGCGCGCGAACCAGAAGGGGAACGACGTGTTGATGCGCGCCACGTTTTCCCCGAAGTCGCGCTTGCCGAGGGCCGCGCCGCCCGCGCCCGAGTTGTTGGGGATGACGAGCGCGAACCGCTCGTCCTGCGCGCCCGCCCAGAGCGCCGCCTTGCCCAGCCGCGAATGGCCGTGCACCGCCACGCGCCGCGCGTCGACGTCCGCATCCGCCTCCAGGTAGTCGAGCGCCCGGCTCAGGCCCCAGGCCCACATCCCGATCGCACCCCATTCGTCGGGTCGGCGCGCTTCCGTCGCGCCGGTGCCGAACACCGCCCCCGCGCCGCCCGTCAGACCTTCGGGCCGGTCCTCGCAGACGTCGCCGTAATAGGCGGTGACCGTCCCGTAGCCGCGGGCGACGACGGTCTCGACGTCCCAGCGGGCGGCGTGGACGCCCCGCGTGCGCTCAGTCGCGCGGTTGGCCACGATACCGAACTCGGCGTTGGCGCGCATCCAGGCGGGGGAAAGGGTGATGCCCGGATCCGGGTGCACGCAGGCGTTGCCGTAGTAATTGTAGCCGAGGAAGGCCGGCACCGGCCCCCGCGCGCCCGCCGGGAGGTAGAGCAGCAGGTGCATCCGCGGACCGTCCTTCCGGGCCGTGAACCAGAGGGTGACCTCCTTGCGCACCGCCTTGCCGCCGAGCGCCGCCCGGTCGACGCCGGTGACCTCCCAGTGCATCCCGGCGGGCCGGCCACCGGGGGTGCGGCCGTAAACCTCGCGGGCGAACAGCTCGAGGAGTTCCGGGCGCCGGCGGGCGCGCCAGTCCGCCGCGTCACGGACCGGCGTGCCATCGACGGCGACGAGGGGATCGGGCAGCGTGTAGGGCGGGACCTTGGCCTCGTCGTAGTTGATGGGGATCGCGGGCGCGGCGGCGCGGAGGCCGGGGGCGAGCAGGAGGCAGGCGAGGAGGAGGAAGCGGGGCATGCGCGAGCCTTGGCCGGCGGCGGGCGCGGGCGCAAGCGGGACGCCGCGCGGGGAATGACCTTGCCGGCGCCGCGGTTCGGGTCTTCCGTCCGGCTCAACCCCCGCACCCTATGAGCGAACGGAAGAAGACCGCCACCGACGCGGAAAAGGCCGCCCGGAGCGCCGACCGCAAATCCAACTTCGGCAGCACGCCCGATCCCTGGGAAGCCTGCACCCGGCTCGACTACGGCGGGGACCGCAGCTTCGCCTGGAGCGTGCGCGAGCAGGTGCTCGACGCCCTGCCCGCGGACCGCGAACGCATCGAAGGCCGCCTGCTCGAAGCCCTCCGCCGCGAGGGGATCACCGCTGCCGGCCGCGCCTTCGTCTGCCAGATGCTGGCGCTCGTCGCCGGCCCGCGCAGCGTCCCCGCGCTCGCCGCCCTGCTCAAGGACCCCAAGTCCGCCGAGGAGGCCCGTTACGCGCTCCAGCCCATCGCCGGACCCGAGGCGGATGCCGCCCTGCGCGACGCGCTCGGCTCCCTCTCCGGGCCCGCCAAGGCCGGCCTGATCGGCACCATCGCGTTCCGCGGGGACACCACCGCCCGCGCGGTCCTCGCCGGCATCCGCGCCAACCCTTCCGAGGCCCCCGTGGTCCGCGACGCCGCGGCCCGCGCCCTCGACCACCTCAAAGCCTGAACCGTATGACGCCCCCGCTTCCCCTGGCCCGCCGCGCGTTCCTCAAGCAGTCCGGCCTCGCCGCCGCCACCGCCGCCGCCCCCCTCATCCTGCGTTCCGGCCTCCGCGCCGCCGACGGCCCGAGCAAGAAACTCACCGTCGGCATCGTCGGCTCCGGCAACATCGCCGACAGCCACTACGGCGCCCTGCTCGGCGATCCCGAGAACGTGCGCATCCTCGCCGTGTGCGACGTCGACCGCGAGCGCCGCGACGAGGGCGCCGCGCGCGTCAACCGCACCTACGGCACCCAGGACTGCAAGGCGTACGCCGACTTCCGGGAGCTGAACCGGCGGCCGGACATCGACACCGTGTTCGTCTGCACGCCCGACCACTGGCACGCGCTGGTCGCGATCGACGCCATGCGCAACGGCAAGGACGTCTACATCGAGAAGCCGATGACCCTCACCATCGAGGAGGGCCGGGCCGTGGTCGCCACCGCGCGCAAATACAACCGCGTGGCCCAGCACGGCACCCAGCACCGCTCGATGAAGCGGTTCCACGACGTCGCCGAATACGTGCGCAACCAGGGCCTCGGCAAGCTCGAGCGCATCGAGTGCTTCATCCCGCCCAACAACCGGCACGTCGGCGCCACCTGGAAGCCCGAGCCGGTGCCGGCGGGGCTCGACTGGGACATGTGGCTCGGGCCCAGCCCGTGGCGCCCGTACTCGTCGCTCGGCTGCCATTACAACTTCCGCTTCATCTCCGACAGCGCCTACGGCCAGGTCACCAACTGGGGCGCGCACTACCTCGACATCGGCCAGTGGGCGATGGACGCGGATGCGGGCGGCCCGGTCGCGGTGGAGGGCCGCGGGGAGTTCCCGAGCAGCGGCCTGTTCTCGAACGCGACCAAGGTCGACTTCACCGTGCGCTACGCCAACGGCGTGCCGATGACCTGCCGCACCCGCCACGAGGGCGGCGGCACCTCGCGGTTCATCGGCGAGCGCGGCTGGCTCGACATCTCCCGCAACCGGATGACCGCCTCGAACCCGGACCTGCTCCGGGAGATGCAGGCCTCCGGGAAGAAGATCCAGCTGGAGCTGAGCAACGACCACCACGCGAACTTCTTCTCCTGCGTGCGTTCGCGGAAGAAGCCGATCGCGGACGTCGAGATCGGCCACCGCACGACCACCGTCTGCAACCTCGGCCAGATCGCGATGGTCCTCGGCCGGCCCCTGAAGTGGGATCCGGTGAAGGAGGAGTTCGTCGGCGACGCGATGGCCAACCGCCTGCGCGGCCGCGCGATGCGCTCCCCCTGGTCGCTCGTCTGAGGCCGGCGCCGCCCGGCCTCCGCTGAGCCTCGGCTCAGGCGGGGACCGGGGCCCAGCCGCCGACGGCGACCACTTCCTCGGCCTCGGCCTTCTCGTCCGGCAGCTCGTTGAGCGGCGCGAACCGCTCGGAGCTGAAGCCGAGTTCCTGCTCGCCCTGGTGGAACGGGTCCTTCGGGTTCACCAGCTCCTCGAGGAGCAGCCCGACCGTGGCGCTGTCACCGCCCTTCACGATCTTCTCCCGCCCGAGGAACACCTCGCGCACGGTGTAGATCGTGTCCTTCACCGGGAGCTGTTTGTAGAGGGCGCGCACCGTGGGGGAGAACGCGTCGTTCACGCAGATGACCTTCTGACCTTTGACCATTGGCGCGGAGGCTAGGACCGGCGCCCGCCCCCGCAACGGCAGAATGACCCCCGCCGCCAGCAACTCCGCGCTGGCGACCACGGGCGCGGCGCGCTAACCAGCGCCCATGCCGTCGTCCCGCACCCTCTCCCTGCTGCTCGCGCTCTGCCCGTTGACGGCCGCCGCCAACCCGGCCGCCCGGTTCCAGCAGCTGGAGCAGCTCCTGCCGACCCCCAACGCGCAGCGCAACGCCGCCGGCGCCCCCGGGCCCGCCTACTGGCAGAACCGGGCCGACCACGTGATCGAGGCCACCCTCGACGAGACCACCCACCGCCTGAGCGGCACCGCCCGGATCACCTACCACAACGCCTCCCCCGACGCGCTCGACTACCTCTGGCTCCAGCTCGACCCGAACTTCTTCGCCCGGGGCGCCGCCGCCCGCGAGTTGCCCCGCACGCCCCCGGAGAGCGGCCGGATGTCCTACCGCACCCTCCAGGAACTGCTCACCGCCGAGACCTACCACAGCGACCTGCGCCTGCGTGACCTCAAGGACGGCGCGGGCCGGCCCCTCGCCCACGTCATCCACGGCACGATGCTGCGCGTCGACCTTCCCGCGCCGCTGCCCCCCGGCGGCCGGTTCACCCTCGCCCTCGGCTGGGACTACCAGCTCAACCCCGCCACCGGCTCCGCCTCCCGCACCTGCTACGAGGTCTTCCCCGACGGCCATGCCCTCTACGCCATCGCCCAGTGGTTCCCCCGCCTCGTCGCCTACACCGACTACGCCGGCTGGCAGCACCAGCAGTACCTCGGGGCCGGGGAGTTCACCCTCGAGTTCGGCGACTACGACGTCCGCCTGACCGTGCCGGCCGACCACGTCGTCACGGCCACCGGCGAGCTGCGGAACCCCGCCGAGGTCCTCTCGCCCGCGCAACGCGAGCGGCTGCGCACCGCCGAGACCGCCCCGCGCCCGGTGTTCATCGTCACCCCGGAGGAAGCCGCCGCCGCCACGCAGGGCCGCGCCGCCGGCACCCGCACCTGGCACTTCACCGCGCGCAACGTGCGCGACTTCGCCTTCGCCAGCTCCCGCCGCTTCGTCTGGGACGCCCAGGGCGCCCCCGGGCACACGCACGCGGGCCGCCCCGTGCTCGCGATGTCCCTCTACCCACGCGAGGCGATGCCCCTCTGGGACCGCTACTCCACCGCCGCCATCGTCCACACCCTCGACGTCTACGGGCGCCTCGCCTTCCCCTACCCCTACCCGGTCGCGATCTCCGTGAACGCCCCGGTGGGCGGCGGGATGGAGTACCCGATGATCTGCTTCAACCGGCCCCGCCCGGAGGCCGACGGCACCTACCCCAAGCGCACCAAGTACGCCCTGATCGGCGTCGTGATCCACGAGGTGGGCCACAACTGGTTCCCGATGATCGTCAATTCCGACGAGCGCCAGTGGACGTGGCTGGACGAGGGCCTGAACTCGTTCCTCCAGCTCGTCGCCCAGGAGGAATGGGAACCGGACTACCCGCAGCGGCGCGACGCGCGGCTGCTGCGCGACTACCTGCGCCGCCCGGGCCGGGTGCCGGTGATGACGCAGTCGGACTCCATCGTCGACCTGAGCAACAACGCCTACCACCAGCCTGCGGTGGCATTGAACCTCCTGCGCGACGTGGTCCTCGGCCGCGAGCGCTTCGACCACGCGTTCCGCACCTTCAGCCGGCGCTGGCAGTTCAAGCGGCCCACGCCGGCCGACTTCTTCCGGACGATGGAGGACGCGAGCGGCACCGATCTCGACTGGTTCTGGCGCGGCTGGTTCTACAGCACCGACCACGTCGACCTCGCGCTGGAGCAGGTGCGGTGGCTGCAGCTCGACCGCCGCGACCCGGCCGTGGAAAAGCCGCGGGCGGAAGCGGAACGCCAGGCCCGGCCGGTGACCACCACGCGCGCCCTGAACGCCAGCCTGCCCAAACGCGTCGACCGGCAACCGGAGTTGCGGGACTTCTACGACGGCTACGACGAGGCGACGGTGCTGCCGAGCGAGCGGGCCAAGCACGAGGCCCTGCTCAAGGAGCTGGCGGCCGCGCAGATCGATCCCGCGCTGCTGCGGACCCCGCGCAACTTCTATCTGCTCGAGTTCACCAACCGCGGCGGGATCGTGATGCCCCTGCCGCTGCGGCTCGAGTACACCGACGGCTCCGTCGAGGAACGCCTGCTCGGCGCGGAAATCTGGCGCCACGACACCACCCGCTGCAGCAAGCTGATCCTCACGACGAAGGAGCTGCGCGCGGTGACCCTCGACCCGCGCGACGAACTCGCGGACGCGGACCTGGAGAACAACTTCTGGCCGCGCCGCCTGGTGCGGACGCCGTTCCAGCTGTTCAAGGAGGAGGCGGAGAAGAACCCGATGCGCGAGCTGCCGGGGAAGCCGGCCGCGCCGTGAACCGCTGGCTGCGCGCGGGCCTGCTCGCGGGGCTCCTGGCGTCGGCCCCGCCGCTCGCCGCCCACGCGATCCACACCTCCGTCGCGGAGGCCGACTACAACGCGGCCACCCGCCGCCTCGAGGTCTCCCTGCGCGTCTTCATCGATGACTTCGAGGCCGCGCTCAGCGTCCACGCGCGCCGCCGCCTGAGCCTGGCGGGGACGCCGCGGGAGGAGTTCGACGCCGCGACCCGGACCTACCTCGCGGAGACGTTCACCGTGCGGACCCCCGACGGCCAGCTCGCCCCGCTCGTCTGGGTCGGCCGCGAGGTCCGCGACGCCGCGAACGAGCTCTGGTTCCACTTCGAGGTCCCGCTGCCCGGGGGGATCGAGGGCTGCCGCGTGCACCACCGGGCCCTCGGCGAGCAATTCCCGACGCAGATCAACTCCGTGCACGTGCGGGACGGCGAGCGCCGCCTGACGCTGGTCTTCCTCGCCCGTCAGACCGAGAAAACCGTGCGCTTCCGCCCCTGAGCCGCCGCCGCCGGGGAAATTTGGGTTTGCCAGCGCCGGACGCCACCGGCTTGCTGGCCCTTTCATCGGCTTCGCAACCCATCCCTCCACCTTAGTCATGGCTGAACTCGCAGGAAACGTCTTGGTAGGCCAGTCCGGCGGCCCCACCTCCGTCATCAACGCCAGCGTCGCCGGCATCATCAACGAGGCCCTCAACCACGAGTGCATCGAGGAGATCTACGGCGCCCTCAACGGCGTGCTCGGCATCCTGCAGGAGGACCTGATCGACCTCGCCGCGGAGTCCCAGCAGCAGATCCGCGCCCTCCGCCACACCCCCGGCGCCGCGCTCGGCACCTGCCGCTACAAGCTCAAGTCCCAGGCCGACTTCGACCGCGTGCTCGAGGTCTTCAAGGCCCACAACATCCGCTATTTCTTCTACATCGGGGGCAACGACTCCCAGGACACCGCCGACAAGATCTCCAAGCTCGCCCAGCAGCAGGGTTATGAGCTCCGCGTGATCGGCGTGCCCAAGACGATCGACAACGACCTGCCGATCACCGATCACACCCCCGGCTACGCCAGCGCCGCGAAGTACGTCGCCACCAGCGTCCGCGAGGTCGCCTGCGACAACGAGGCGATGGGCCAGGGCGACCTGGTCTCGATCATCGAGGTGATGGGCCGCAGCGCCGGCTGGATCGCCGCCGGCGCCGCCCTCGCCAAGCGCAAGGACCACCCGCACGATCCGCCCCACCTGATCCTCCTCCCCGAGATCGCCTTCAACCAGGAAAAGGTCCTCGAGGACGTCCGCCGCGTGCTCAAGCGCGAGAAGTACTGCCTGATCGTCGTCGCCGAGGGCCTCATCGACCAGGACGGCAACTACCTCGCCGCGAACGCCCAGACCGACGCCTTCGGCCATGCCCAGCTCGGCGGCGCCGGTGACGCCCTCGCCGAGATCCTCGGCCAGAACCTGCCCGGCGTGAAGGTCCGCGTCGCCAAGCCCGGCATCCTCCAGCGCTGCGCCGCCCACGCCGGCTCCAAGACCGACGCCGACGAGGCCTTCCTCGCCGGTCAGGCCGCCGTCGAGGCCGCCATCCGCGGCGAGACCGACAAGATGGTCACCCTCCTCCGCGGTGACGGCGAGCAGTACACGACCGAGACCGGCCTCGCCCCGCTGTCCGAGGTCGCGAACTCGGTGAAGAAGCTCCCGCGCGAGTGGATCAACGAGGACGGGGTGAGCATGAACTTCCAGTTCCTCCGCTACGCCCAGCCCCTCATCCAGGGCGAGACGGCCGTCCCGCACGACAACGGCGTGCCGGTCTTCGCCCGCCTCGAGAAGGTGCGCGTCGAGAAGCTCCTCCCGACCCGCGAGGGCTGAGGCTCGCCGGATTCCTGATTACCCAAGGCGCCGCCCCCCGCGGCGCCGTTTTAGTGCCGCCCGAGCCGCGCCGCGGCGGCGGCTCCGCGGTGGCCCGCGCCTTCAGGCCCCGCAGGCGGCGAGCAGGTGCGCATGGACCGCGGTGGCCGCCAACGGCGCCTCCCCATCCCCTCCCCCCGCACCGATCAGCACGGGCCAGTCGGCGGAATCCGCCGGACAGGTCCCGTGGGAACCGCCCACCAGCGCCGCGTCCAGCGGGATGACATCCAGCAGCCCGCGGAAACCGAGTTTCCGCCGCAGGAGCTTGGCCGCCACCGTCAGCCGCGGGAACGGCAACGCCGGATCCAGGAACAGCTCGACCGGGTCGTAGCCGTACTTGCGGTGGATATCCACGCAGCGCGCGAAATCCGGGGCGCGGCGGTCATCCTCCCAGTAGTAATAGGAGAACCACGCGTCCTCGGCGGAGAACGCCACCAGGTCGCCGCTGCGCGGGTGGTCGAGGCCCGCCGCCCGCAACTCCTCTCCCCCGAGCACCCGCGCCACCCCCGGCGTCGCCTCCAGTCGCGCGCGCACCGCGGGGCGCAGGGAAGGTTCGCGGACGTACACGTGGGCCACCTGGTGGTCGGTCAGGGCGAACGCGCGGCTCGCCCCGCCATCGAGCAGCTCGCGGCCGAGTTCATCCTTCAGGGTCAACCAGCCCTCCCCCCGCAGCACCCGGTTCAGCGGGACGGCCCGGCGCACCCGCGTGATGCCATACTCGGAGAGCAGCAGCACCCGGATGCCCCGCGCGGCGTAGAAATCGAGCAGGCGCCCGACGACGGCGTCGATCTCCCCGGCCGCGACGGCCGCGCGCGGGTCGTCCGGGCCGAAGCGCTGCAGGTCGTAATCGAGGTGCGGGAGGTAGACCAGCGACAGGTCGGGCCGGTGGCGCTCCTCGATCCATTCGGCGGCACGCGCGATCCACGCCGAGGACGCGAGCCCCGCGGCGGGCCCCCAGAAGGCGGGGAACGGGAACGGGCCGAGGTCGCCGCGGATCGCGTCGCGGATCGAGAGCGGGTGACTCGTGACGTCGAAGACCTTGCGCCCGTCGGACAGGTACATCGGGCGCGGCGTGATCGACCAGTCCGCCGACGAGTACATGTTGTACCACCAGAAGAGCTTCGCGCAGGTGAACCCGGGCCGGGCGCGCCGGGCCGTTTCCCAGAGCTTCTCCCCCGCCACGAGGTGGTTGGACTGCTTCCAGAAGTGGTGCTCGGCGACGGTGCGGTCGAACCAGCCATTGGCCACCGCCCCGTGGCCCGCCGGCGTCAGCCCGGTGAGGTAGGTCGACTGCGCGGTGCAGGTGACGGCGGGCAGGACCGGCCGGACGCGCCGCAGGCCGCCCTCCGCCGCGGCCCGGGAGAGACGAGGGGTGGCCGGCCCGAGCAACCGCGGGGTGAGGCCGACGACATTGAGGATCGCGAGGCGGTCAGCCATACCGTTCGCGCAGCTCGTCGAAGGCGGCCTTCACGACCGCGCCGTCCATCGCGTGGATCTCCAGGCGATCCCCCGGGGCGCGGATCATCGGAATCGTGAGCCGGCCGCCAAGGTGCTCCCGGAACTCCTCCAGTCCTGCGAGAAAGTCCTGCCGCCCACGGTCGCCGCGGATCTCGCGCACCGGCGCGAACAGTTCGAAGCCCAGGCCCTGGATGACCCCGAGGATGTGCTCGGCCGCCGCTTCCGGGAGCAGCCCGGTGCGGCGGGCGTAGATCAGGTCCATCGCCATCCCGACGGCGACGGCCTCGCCGTGGCTCACGCGAAACTCGGAGAGTTGCTCGAGCTTGTGGGCGGCCCAGTGGCCGAAATCCAGCGGCCGCGCGGACCCCAGCTCGAACGGATCCCCGGCGGTGGCGATGTGCCGGAGGTGCTGGCGCGCGCTCTCACAGATCACGGCCTCGAAGGGCCCCGGCTCCAGCGCGCGGAGCGCCGCGACCTGCCCGGCGATCGCATGGAAGAACGCCCCGTCCCGGATCAGCGCGACCTTCACCGCCTCGATCAGCCCGCAGCGGCGCTCGCGCGGCGGCAGTCCGGCGAGGAAATCGAGGTCGTTGACGATCGCGTGGGGGACGGTGAACGCCCCGAGCCAGTTCTTCTTCCCGAAGAAGTTGATCCCATTCTTCACCCCCACGCCGCCGTCGCCCTGGCTCAGGCTGGTGGTGGGCAGGCGCACCAGCGGGATGCCGCGGTGCGCGGTGGACGCGGCGAACCCGACCAGGTCGAGCACCGCCCCGCCGCCGACCGCGACCACGTAGGAATGACGGCACAGCCCGGCGGCGTTGATCGCGGCCCAGACGGTCTCGAGGTGGCGGAGGTCGTTCTTGGCCGCCTCGCCTCCGGGCAGCCGGACCGGCGGGGCGGCCAGGCGCACCCGGTCCGCGTGCGCGGCGAACCAGGCCTCGATCCGCGCCGCGAAGCCGGGGAAGGCGCTCTCGAGCCCGGCGTCCCAGCAGACGAGCGCGCGGGGCATGAGGCCGGGGTCGCGGGGGCCGAGGACGGAGGCGAGCAGGGGGTTGCCCGGCGCGAAGACCCCGCGGGTGAAGCACAGCCGATGCTCGTGCCGCAGTTCGAGCGGATGGGAGACGGCGGCGGGGAGATCGGCCATAACCACAACGATGTCGGGCGGGGCGGCGGCCGCCGGCGAGCCTAAACCGGTCTCACTTCGACTCGTCGATCGCGAGGTACCGCGTGCGGCCCCCGCGGTAGACGAGCACCAGCACCTTCGGCCCCTTGATCTCCTCGCTGAGCTTCACCGCCTCGTCGGCGTTGGTGCAGGGGCGGCGGTCGAGTTCAAGGATGATGTCCCCCTCGCGCAGGCCCTGGCGGGCCGCGGGGCTCTCGGGATCAATGCTGGTGATGAGCGCGCCCTTGATGCGGGCGGGAATCTGCAGGCGGCTGCGGGTCTCGGGCGTGATGTCCCCCACCCCGACGCCGTTGAGCACGCCCTCGTCCTTCTGGCCGGGCGTGCCGTCCTCGCGGGCGAGGGCGTCGTCATCGCGGCGGGTGAGCTTCGCGCGGACCGTCTCGCGCGCGCCGCCGCGGAGGAGCTGCACCTCCACCTCGGTGCCGGGTGCGACCTTGCTGATCGTCAGCAGCAGGTGGCGGGCATCGCGGATCTCGGTCTTCTCGATCCGCAGGATGACGTCGCCGGACTTGATCCCGGCCTTCTCCGCCGGGCTGCCCTCGGTGACCTCGCTGATCAGGGCGCCCTTCTCGGTGCCGAAGGAGGCGGTGAGCTCGTCGGTGAGCTCCTGCGGCCGGACGCCGAGGAACCCGCGCTCGACCTTCCCGTTGTTGACCAACTGTTCGACCACGAAGCGGGTGAGGTTGGCGGGAATGGCGAAGCCGATGCCGGCCGAGCTGCCGCTGCGGGTCATGATCGCGCTGTTGATGCCGACCACGCGGCCGTCGGTGTCGATCAGGGCCCCGCCGGAATTACCCGGATTGATCGCGGCGTCGGTCTGGATGAAGTCCTCGAACACCCCCATGCCCATTCCGCGGCTCAGGGCGCTGACGATGCCGCGACTGACGGACTGGCCGACCCCGAAGGGGTTGCCGATGGCGAGCACCATGTCCCCCACCTCGACCTGGTCGCTGTCCGCGAAGGTGGCGGGGGAAAGGTTTTCCGCCTCAATCTTGAGCACGGCGAGGTCGGTGCCCGGGTCGCGTCCGACCACCTTGGCGGCGTAGCGGCGGTTGGACTCGCCCAGCGAGACGCTCACGTCGTCCGCCCCGTCGATCACGTGGTGGTTGGTGACGATGTACCCGTCGGCGGTGATGACGACGCCGGAGCCGAGGCCCTGCTGGGTCTGGTCGGAACCGCGGTTGCGGGGGGTGCGGTTGTTGTTGCGCGGGGAGCGGTTGCCGGGCGTCTCGTCCTCGTCGCCGCCGCGGGGCAGCATCTCCTCGAAGAACCGGCGGAGGCGGGGATCGTTCAGGTACGGGGGCAATTCAGGGGTGCGGACGACCTTGCTGGAGTAAACGTAGACGACGCTGCCGGCGGTGCGGCGGACCACGGCGGAGTAGCTGACCCGCTCCGCGGCCTCGCGGTTGATGGGCTTCGCGTCGACCCGGAGGCTGAGGTTTCGGCCCGCCGGCGCGGGGGGTTCCGCCTTCGCCTTCGAGGCCGACTTCTCGGCCTTGCGGCCGGACTTGCCCTCGGCGGCCCAGAGGGTGAGGCCCGAGGTGGCGGCAAGGCCGAGGAAGAACGCGAGCAACGGGGCGAGCAGGAGGCGGGAGCGGAGGGCGGAGGGCATACGAGAGAGGGTCCGGACGGGAGGAAAGACGCGCCCAAGCTGGGAGAGTCTCGCCGCCGCCGCAAGCGACCGCACACAAAAGCAACGCCGGCGGGGGCCGAAGCCCGCCGCCGGCGGAAGGGAGGTCACCGGCCGCAGCCGACGCCAGGGGAGCCGGCTCAGAAGCCGGTCTGGAGCGCGAAGGCGGCGCGGCTGGCGAGACGCTCGCCGGGCCGGATGTCGCCGTGATAGCTCAGGGAGGCACTCCAGCGCTGGCTCAGGGCGAGCGTGGCCGCGGCGCCGAGCTCGAGGCCGCCACCGTCGCCGGCCGTGGTGTAAATCGTCGCCGGGCGGGTGAAGTTGTCCGCCAGGCGGCCCGTGACCGAGCGCTTGCCGGGACTGATCTCCTCGTGCCACGCGCCGCGGAGGTCGAAGCGGAAGCCGCGGCCGTCAAGCTTGGTCGCCCAGCTGGCGTCGAGGCCGACGGAGCCGGCGGTGCTGTTCGCCTCCTGGGCCCCGTAGGCCAGCGGGAGGGCGGGGAGGTCCTTCTCCTGGTGGGCCTCGAGCGTCACGCGGTGCGTGCGGAGCCCGAGCCAGGGGCGGAGTTCGGTGCCCCCGGCGGCGAGCGCCCAGGAGCCGCGGAGCCCGGCGCCCCAACGATCCCCGGCGGTGCGGGCGCGGGTCGAGAGGCCGCCGAAGGTCGTGGTGCGGCGGATGTCCTCCACCGCGAGCACGCCGTAATCGACATCGGCCGTGAGGGTGACGCCGGCCAACCGCCAGGAGCCGTAGACGCGGGCCCCGGTGTCCTCGACCCGGAAATTGCCCGCCGCGTCATCGACGCGGGCGGTGAGGCGGCCGGCCGAGAGGGCGCCGCCGAGGGTCAGGCCGGGGTTGAGG
The DNA here is from genome assembly GCA_049428505.1 of Opitutaceae bacterium. Classification (GTDB taxonomy): domain Bacteria; phylum Verrucomicrobiota; class Verrucomicrobiia; order Opitutales; family Opitutaceae; genus ER46. The sequence goes on from JBMTAG010000018.1 coordinate 45,883, forward strand.
CGCTTGTCGGCGCCCGCGAGGACCACCTGGCCGCGGTACCCGAACCCGGGGCGCGCGGCATCGCGGGCGCGCTCCCCATCGGCGTACTGGACGCCGGCGTAGGCGCCGCCGTTGCTCTCCGGACGGGCGAGGTGGGCGGTGCGGGCCTCGAAGCCGGCGCTGCCGAGCCCGGCGAGCGCGAGGGCGGCGCTGCCCTGGGTGGCGGTGAAGCCGAGGGCCCGCTCCGGGTTCAGCTGCTCGGTCACCATCGCGGCGAGGATCGCGTGCGTGCGGGCGGTGGGATGGATGTCATCCCAGAAGACGTAGCCGTTCGGGTTGCCCTGCCCGCCTCCCTGCGCGGCGGGCGCGAGGAAGAACGAGGTCGTGTTGGTGAAGCCGAGGGCGGCGCCGGACTCGGCGATGCGGTCGACGATGCCCTGCAGGTCGACTAAGACCAGGTTCAGGTCGGGGGTCGACGCGGCGACGAGCGAGAGGCGGGCGCGGAGCTCCTGGTTGAAGGCCGTGGAGGCGCGGTTGCCGAAGGTGAAACCGGCGCCGGCGACGCCGCCCGCGGCGAGGGCGCGGGGGGTGCGGCCGAGGTTGGGCAGGCCGCCGACCACGAGGTTGCGGGCGCCGCGGGCGACCAGGGCCTGGACCTGGCTGGCGACCACCTGGGCCGTCGCGATCCCCGCGGTGTCGAGCGAAGCGGGATTGGTGGCGGTGGCCGGCGAACTCAGGGCGGGGATCAGGTCATTCGCGCCGGCGAGGACGGTGAAGAGGTCCGTCGGGGCCGGCGTGATGCCGCGCTGGATGAACTGCGCGACCTGCACACCCAGCGAGGGCGGGAGCTGGGAGGAGCCCGCGGCGGTGGCGCCGCCGACCGCGAAGTTCAGGCTGGTGCGCGCGGAGGGCGGCGCGGTGATGGCGAGGGCAGGCGTCGTGCCGAGGAGCTCCGTCCACACCGGGCCGTTGGCAAAGCGGCCCTGAAAGTAGGGCGCGGGCGGGTTCGGGGCGCCGAGGGCGCTGGTCGCGGCGAAGAGGTTGCCGGAGTCGCTGAGGCTGTCGCCGAACGAATACTGCGCGGAAAAGGTCCGGTTGGGAGTCTGGGACCAGAGCACGGGAGCGGCCAGGATGCAGAGCGCGGCCGCGCGGAGCGGAAGGGCGTTCATACAGGGTCAGAGAGCGCCAAGCTTCCGAAGAACGGACCGCTGTCAAACCCAACCGCGAGGGATGGGCCTGCCGGCGACGCGCCCCACTTTCCGCGGCTCGCTGCCGCCTTTCCGCGGTTTGATTTAGCTGGGGCGCGTCGCCCCGGCTGCAGCCGCGGATCGCGACGCAACCCCCTTTTGCTGAACTTGACGGACACAACAGGTCGCCCGCCGTTTCGATCCCCTGGATACCATGTCCTGACACTCCGCATGGTTACTATGTCCTGAAACCGTACCTAGCTCCGGCTGCCGCAACTGGCCACGAAACGCCGATTCCGAGGCAATACCCCGAAGCCCAGCGGTTCGGTGTAGCCGGGGAACGTTCCCCGGTCCTTGCAGAACGCCCTGCGTAGCGCGCCGCCATCTCTGCCTCGTTCTTCCTTCCGGGGCAAAATGCCCCGGCACCGATTCGCCGGAATTCGGCCGGATCACCGTCCGCCGATCCGCCCCGCCATCGCCCGAACCCTCAGGACCTCATTATCCCGGAGCGATTCCAGCGCGTCGACTGGTACCGCCACCACCGCCAAGGTCTGCCCCTTCGCCCCCAGAACCTCCGCCGAATACCCCTCGTGACCATCCGGGGCGAGATGGTGCTCCACCAAGCGCACCAAATCCCCGCGACGCAGCCGATAGCCCGGCAAATCGCGTGAAAGCGCCATCTCGGTGTAAAGGGGAACGGTCATCGGTGGATCGCTCGCGGCAGCAGGAAGCTTCAGGATCGTGATGAACCTCGTGGGTGCTGCCAAGGGCCGAATCGACGGGGCGCTCGCCCCAGCCCGCCGAATTTCTCGCCTCCAAGGCGCCACGAAGCCCGACGGGATCGAATCCGGCCGAGCCTCGCATTCACCGCGGAAGACGTACGCCTCCCGCTCGGCCGGGTCGGCCCGGGCCAGGTCAAGCATCGGCGCTACCCTCCGCGATGGCTCGCAAATGGGGTCGCATCCAAGCGGGCGCCAGGCCGACATCCTTGGCCAGGCGCGCCCGGTCCTCCGGCCCGAGGACCTCCCGCAGCGTTGCGATGCGCTCAGAGGTCACCTGCTCCGGACCGAGATGCCGCAGCGCTTGGATCACCGTGCCACTCACCCGATCGGCGGCCGCCAAATGCCGCGGGGCCGCATGACGGAACCGCAACTCCAGGTTGCCGACTTTCACCAGCCGCGCAGGACCATCCGTGAGAAAGACCACCTTGGCCGGCACCTGCTCGGACAACCGCAGCAGGTTCGCGGCATAAGCTCCCGTCGATTGCAGCCGGGTCTTTCCCTTGCCCGCGAGGGCCCGGGCGATCCGGTCCGGCGGCGGAGTCAGCCAGCCCAGTTGGGGATGATTCCGGGGATAATCATAGAGACCCCGCGCCAACCGGCGAATCAGGCCTTGTTTGGTCAGCCGCCCCAGCACCACGCCGAGGGCTCGGGGATCCTGATTCATCCCCGAGAAGTCGACCGGCGTGAAAACCCACCCCCTACCGTGGCCATAAATCACGGAACGCACCGAATTCATTGTGCTTTGCGTCTTTTTAACCACTCACCCATGTTGAAATAATGGGGGCTTTTTTTCAACGTGATTCCTCCCGCCTTCGCCAAGGCTACGGCGGGCAGGCCCTCCTTCTTCCGCGCGATGCCGCCTTCCTCGGTTTGGCCCCGATTTCCGCGGTTCGATCACACTTTCCGCGGCTCGATGCCGCCTTTCCGCGGCTCGGTGTAGCCGGGGAATCGTTCCCCGGTCCCTGCCAACTGCCCTTCGTCCGGCGCCAGCTCTCCGTCCGGCCCACGGCCGGATTCCCCGGCGGATCGGTGATCGATGTGGCCGCGGCTGCAGCCGCGGATCGCGACGAAACCCCCTTTTGCTGAAGTTGACGGACACAACAGGTCGCCCGCCGTTTCGATCACCTGGATACCATGTCCTGACCCTCCGCATGGTTACTATGTCCTGAAACCGTACCGTCGGTAGTCGGTAGTCGGTAGCCAGTGGTCGCCGTTCCGAATTCCACCGACCACCGTCCACTGACTAACCGACCACCGATTCGCCACCGCCTCACCGTCCACCGAACAAACCCAAGACCCCCAAAACGCACCGAAGCCCGGCGGACCACGTCCAGCCGGGCTTCGGTACGGAAACGAATCTTCCCTTGCGCTCACGGCGCTCCTCTCCTCCCGCGGGCCTCCTCCCACCCCACCCAACCCCAAAGCCCCGCAAAGAGTACTCCCACGCCGCCCACCGCCCACAGCACAACCCCCGGCATCCCCAACACCACCCGGGAACCCAAGCCCACCCCCACCCCGGCCAGCGCCCCGTAGACCAGCGTCACCGTCTGGTGACTCCGGCCCGCGATGACCAAGCGCTGGTACAGGTGGGAACGATGCGCCTGCAGGATGTTCTCCCCCTTCGCCAACCTCCGAAAGAGCGTAAACGTGCCGTCCAGGAGAAAGGCCACAGCGCCAGCAGGCCGCCTCTATTTCCTCCGTCTACGGACGGATTCCCCGGCTGAACGGTGATCGGTCGTCGATAGCCGGTAATCGCCAGTCGGTATTTCACCGACCACCGTCCACCGACTAACCGCCCACCGATTCATCACCTCCCGCTTTCGCTCAAGGCTTCGCCGGGCACGCTCCGTCCTCCGTCCTCAGCCCTGAGCCTGTCGAAGGGCTCCGCCCCCCGATCCCGCCTTTTCAGCATTGTCCCGCGCCTCGTTCCGCCAACCGTCACCACGTGGCCACTCTCGCGGAAACCGTTTCCCTCGCACCCGATAAGGTTCTCGCCCCTCCGCCAGCGCCACGCGTCACCGCTTCGCCCTTTCCACGCCCCCCCGCCCCGCGGCTCATCATGCTCGCCGCCGGCAAGGGCACCCGCTTCGGCACGCAGCCGAAATGCATCCAGCCCGTCCTCGGGCTCCCCCTCGCCTCACACTCGCTCCTCGCGTTCCAGGCGGCCACCCAGCAGCCCGACGCCTCCAATACCATCTGCCTCGTCGGCTACCGCCACGAGGAGGTCCGCGCCGCCCTCGGCCCCGGCCCCGCCTACATCCTCTCCGGCAACCCCGCGGGAGGCACCGCCTTCGCCGTCTTCGAGGCCTTCGCCACCCCGGGCCTCCTGGAGGAAGATCCCCTGGTGGTCATCACGATGGGCGACCGCGTCGTCCCCACGGAGACTTTTCGGCGCCTCCTCGCCCTGCACCAGGAAGGTCCCCGCGAAGCCGACCTCACCCTCCTCACCGCCCGCTACGAACCTCCCCGCCACCTCGGGAAAGGCCGCATCCTCCGCGATGAATCGGGCCGCGTCGTCCGCATCATCGAGGAAAAGGACATCGCCGCCGAACCCAACG